>NZ_JBCNAD010000007.1:0-324679 GCF_050477905.1 Neobacillus pocheonensis
TAGGAACATTTCGCACAACTATACTGCCCCGTTAGCCACCCATGCAGCGCAAAAATCAGCGCTGCACCACAGAGGATGAAAATAGTTAAGAAATGTCAATACTGATACTGACCTTAATCCAGTCAACCCTTATCCATAGTCTTTTTAATACCGCTCTCCTCTTTTTTTAACGATTGAGCAGAGTCTTCTTCAACATTGTCTTTTTTCGGAGTTAGATAAGTTTATTTTCATAGTAGTGCAATAAGCACGCTTCATAAATATGAATAAATATTAGTGTTCATACATGTTTACCCTTTAGTAATGATTCATAAAGATTAATAAACATACTGCCAAAACATACATCAGTTAATTTCCAGAAAAAGGAAGATAATTTTACGTTTTCATGATTTGCGTCACACTCATGCCACAATGCTAATTCAACAAAAAATTAATCCAAAGGTAATACAAGAGCGTCTTGGACATTCAAGAATTGGAATTACACTTGATATTTATAGTCATGTACTTCCAAGTATGCAACAAGAGGTTGCCATGAAATTAGACGAAATGTTAGGAAGTTTAACTATCATGTGACCAAATTTGTGACCAAAATCCATTTTCAAGGTTTTGGACCTTTATAAATAAAGGATTTTTTCATAAATTATGCCTTCGTGCTTGGAAGGCGGTGAAATAATGTCTACTAAAAATATCGAAGAAAAACAGTATCTTCTCCGTTTTAAGTGTGACACGAAATCCCATTTAACTGTACTAGATCATGATGTTTGCATGACCCAATGTCCTGATAAACTTTGTACAGTCTTCTGCCCGGCTGAAGTGTATAAATGGTAAAGAACTAGGATGCAGGTTGGCTATGAAGGCTGTCATGAATGCGGAAGCTGCCGTATTGGCTGTCCATACCAGAATATTAAATGGGAATACCCTAAAGGCGGACATGGAATTGTCTTCCGGTTAGCATAATAAATCCAAAAAGTGCTGTTGCATTAAATGCAAACAGCACTTTTTGATATATGGAAAAGAAAAGAAAACACTATATGTATGTTATTTCACAAGGAATGATAAAAAGAAGGTGAAGCAGAAGGTAGTATTTTAGAGGTTAGCTTATTTTCTCTAGTATTGTGGTGGAGGAAAGTTCATCTTTTTTGCTGGAGCATACAAAAGAGCTTGCAAGCTTTGTAGCACTGTCAATTGACTCCATATTTGCCGAACAATAATAAGGCTTTTTCCAATTAAAATCACCTTCACAGTCAGCAGGATAAATACTCACTTTCCAATGGTAGTATATCTTTGGTTGAGGGAGCTGTACCCCTTCAACGGCAATAAGCCAGTGAGTAGAGGGAGAACCAGGGATATAAGCATCTGAATCCTTAAGTGACATCAGGTCATTTAAACCAATTGGAATCAATGCCTTTTGATAAAAGTCGTGATAATTTGGTGTTTTCATGAATTGTTGTCCTCCTTTATCTGTCTTAACTATATTATATGAAACTATTAACGATTTTTGTGTGATAAATGTTAAAATTTTTAAAAAATATAAAGCGTTTTCATAAAATCGACAAAAAGTTTAAATTCTAACAAAAGTATTTTTTTTGTGACCAGCGTCACTACAAATATTTAAGTTTCTTTTTATACTTAAATTAATTAAAAGGTAAGAGGTGAACAATTAAATGAGCGGGTGTATGAGTGCATTTGGAGGAATGCCTTCAGGTGAATTAAGTGAAGGACTTAAACAATTAAAAAGTGAGCATCCCCCTTTATTAGCGCAATTAGAGGAATTGTATAGCTTAACCCAAAAAATTGATCAAGAAATAGTTCTTGAAGAGAGCTTTAACGAATTGATTAAGAAAGTAAAAGAATTTAAGGCAGCCTTAGATCCTCATTCAGAAAGGGAAGAGGGTGTTCTTTTTCCAATGATGGGCGTGTATATTGGAACAACTTCTGGACCAATTGCTGTCATGGAGTATGAACATGATCAGGCTAAAGCTAATATCGTGGCATTTCTTGAAAAATCGGCTGATGTACCTTCATCACCTGGTGAAATAAAATCATTGGCTGAATTAATCCAAAACGCTTACTTTATCTTGACCGACCACTTTGCAAAAGAAGAAAATGTATTGTTCCCAATGGCAGAGAGAATGCTGACAGATGAAGAAAAATTAGAATTATACCGTAAAATTCAAGAAATCAAATAAAAAGCGAGACAAATCAGACTCGTTTTCTCTGGCTGTCGAAAAACTATCGATAGCCTTTTATTGTATTCTTTTTCCATAATAACTCACAGAGTTAATTGTTATAAAAATCTAAATATATAGGGTTTTAACTTGTCTGTTGATTTGCGCTCCAGGCGCTTCGCTTTCCGCGGGCGTGCCGGGGAGCCTCCCCGCGGAAAGCGAGTGCCCGGATCGGAAATCAACAGGCCCAATTGCAGGGACAATCTATAAATTTGGTATTTAGATTCTGACTACATAAAAAATTACCGAGAAAAATAACCTTTCTAACAATCTAAAAAAACGAGACTAATCAGTCTCGTTTTTCTTTTATTATTGGCAATGTGATTTCTACTGTTGTGCCTATTGTTTCTTTACTGTTTATTTGAATGGTACCACCGAAAGAATTAATAATCCGCCTGCAAATTACCAGACCAAGTCCAGTTCCCGTTTCTTTGGACGTAAAGAACGGTCGGAATATTTTTTCTAATTCATCAGTCGGAATTCCCTTACCGTTATCGCTGATCTCTAACTTGCAAAAATCAGCAAATGCTTGAAGCTTTATTTCCAGCGTCCCTGAACTTTCAAATGATTCGAAAGCATTTTTTGCGATATTTAAAATCACTTGTTTCATTTGATCTTTGACACATTTTACTACTATCGGTTCATCGGATATCTGCCACACACATTCAACGTTATGAGAATTTGCCTCTGATATTATTAATGGCCGTAAATCATGAACTATTTCATGGATATTAACGTTTTCCATCAGTTGAGCCGTTGGTTTACCAAGTATTAAAAACTCGCTGACAATCTCATTTATTCGTTTTAGCTCAGAATCAATAACATCAAAATAATATCGGTCATCGGGTTCGGTATATTTTTCACTTAATAGTTGGATTAAACCTTTTACCCCAGTTAAAGGGTTCCGGATTTCATGGGCTGTACTGGCAGCCAGGGTACCAACTAGTTCAAGCTTTTGCAGCTCATTTTCTTTTCGTTCTTTACCCGTATGAATACTTAGAAGAATATATTTGATTAGTAAGAAAAGAATATGTGTGATGATAAGGAGAATAAATAAATATTCAGCCATTTCTTTGATAATCACATTCTTATTGCGTTCGGACATTTTTACTTTAATACTCCAAGGCAAGCGGTCCATTGGATAAGTGACCCATTCAGATGAATCCATCAAATCATTTCGGTTTACATTCATTTCAAGCAAGGTATTATCTGCCCCGTTTACAACGTATAGCTTTGTATCCGGTGTCAGAACCTTCATTAGATTCCTCATATAATCGATTCTGAGGTCAGCAACAAGAATGGCCTTTAGCTTGTGATTCTCATCGAGAACCGGGGTTGCTAACCCGATGATTCTTTGATTGTTTTTAAGAATTTCTTCATGTTCAGAAATAATGATATCCTTCGTATTGATTACTTCTTGAATAAAGTTTAATTTGGAAAAATCAGCATCATTTCGTAATGAAACTGTACCAATTAACAAGTTTCCTTTATCATCTAATAAGTAAAGACCTCCATATCGAGGGTCGTTCTGGTTTACCCTTGTGAGTAAAGGTTCCATTTTTTCTGGTAAAATTAGGTTATCCTCAGCTGAAAGGGATAAAATTCTCAAACTAGTCACGGTTTCGCTTATGAATTGGTCCCAATTCTTTTGATAAATGAATGCAACCCAACTGGCATGGTCTCTTCTGTTTTTATCATTATCTTTTAAAATATTATAATAAAAATATACGCCTAAAAGGAAAACAGGAATAATCACGACGATTAAATATGTAAGGATACTACCCTTGCGAATTCTCATGAATGTACCTCAATTAATTTCGTTATCATTATTAACGAAATTATTATACCATTAAAAGGGAATTTGACAGTACTTAAAAAATTTTTTATAATAATTTTGAAATCGAGATAATTTAAAAGGATGAGTTTTTATGGAAAACGATTCAGTTTCAACTTCATTAAAATTATTTATTGTTCTTTCAAGAGCCTATAAAGCTATAAATGAGCATGTTAATAAGGCCATACAAGCTAATGGATTAAATCCCACTGAATTTGCTGTTTTAGAGCTCCTATATCATAAAGGAGACCAGCCGATGCAACAAATTGGCGGGAAAATTCTGCTTGCAAGCGGAAGCATAACGTATGTAGTTGACAAACTTGAACAAAAGGGAATGCTGAAAAGGATTGCGTGCCCTAAAGACAGACGGGTAACATATGCGCAAATAACAGATGACGGGAAGAAGTTCATCCAGGAAATTTTTCCAGATCATGCCCAGCAAATTGATAAATTAATGTCGAGCTTAACTGCTGAAGAGAAAATGCAAGCCATTGAGTTGCTAAAAAAATTAGGAATACCTGCAGGAAAATTTTAATACGGCTAATGCCGTATTTTTTTTATATAAAGGAATATTATTGAATAGTGTCGAAATGTTTATATCTGGAAAATTAGAACAAAGGGGTTGTTTTAATGAGTTTTGAAAATTATACATATGCTCGTCCAAATTTGGAAGAAGTAACGGCGAAATTTGAAGTAGTCCTTGAACGCTTTAAAAAAGCTTCTTCAGCTGCTGAACAAATCAAAGAAATGATTGAGATTAATCAGTTGAGAAATGACCTTGGGACGATGTTCAATCTTTGTTATATTCGTCATTCGATTGATACAAATGACGAGTTTTATAAAGTAGAACAGGATTATATTGATGAAATTCAGCCTGAGGTTGAAGGCCTTGTGTCCAAGTATTATCAAGCCCTTGTCGATTCCAAATTCCGTATGGAGCTTGAAGAAAAGTTTGGAAAACAGCTTTTCGCACTTGCAGAAGGTCAGCTCAAAACATTTAAACCGGAAATCGTTCCATTACTTCAGAAAGAAAATCGCCTTTCCACGGAATATACAAAGCTACTAGCTTCGGCCAAAATTGTATTTGAAGGGGAAGAAAGAACGCTTGCTCAACTAGAGCCATATACTCAGGATACCAGCCGTGAGAAACGAAAACTGGCTAGTGAAGCGAAATTTGGCTTTTTTGCAGAGCATGAATCAGAGTTAGACCGTATTTATGATGAGCTTGTAAAAGTAAGAACCGAAATTGCCCAAACTCTGGGTTATAAGAACTTTGTAGAACTTGGTTACTATCGAATGATGAGAACCGATTATAATGCCGAAATGGTTGCCAATTTCCGTAATCAAGTAAAAGATTATATCGTTCCGATTGCGAGTAAATTAAAAGAGCGTCAAAGGGAGCGTCTTGGACTTGAGCAACTAAAATATTATGATGAAAACTTTATTTATCAGACTGGAAATGCGAAACCAAAAGGCAGTCCTGAGTGGATTATTGAAAATGGGCAAAAAATGTATGAAGACCTTTCGAAGGAAACAGGGGAATTTTTCAGCTTTATGCAGGAAAATAACCTGATGGATCTCGTTGCAAAAAAGGGTAAAGCCGGGGGCGGCTATTGCACTTACATTGAAAATTATAAAGCTCCGTTCATTTTTTCAAATTTTAATGGAACTTCCGGCGATATTGATGTGTTGACACACGAAGCAGGGCATGCCTTCCAGGTTTATTCCAGCCGTCATTTTGATATACCTGAATATGCATGGCCTACGTACGAAGCTTGTGAAATCCATTCTATGAGTATGGAATTTTTTACATGGCCATGGATGGAGCTATTCTTCAAAGAGGATACCGATAAATATAAGTTTTCACACTTAAGCGATGCGCTTTTATTCCTGCCATATGGTGTTTCTGTTGATGAGTTCCAGCATTGGGTATATGAAAACCATTCAGCCTCACCAGAAGAACGAAAACAAGCATGGCGTGAAATCGAGAAAAAATATTTGCCGCATAAAGATTATGATGGCAATGCGTATTTAGAAAATGGCGGTTTCTGGCAGCGTCAAGGACATATTTATAATTCCCCTTTCTATTACATCGATTATACTCTGGCACAAATTTGTGCATTCCAATTCTGGAAGCGTTCAAGAGAAAGTCAAAACGAAGCGTGGGCAGACTATGTGAAGCTTTGTAAACTTGGCGGAAGCATGTCCTTTACTAAACTTGCAGCTGCAGCGAATTTAATATCACCATTTGAAAACGGCTGTGTGGAGTCCGTTGTTGGCGAAATTGAGAATTGGTTGAATTCAGTTGACGATAAACAACTATAAATGACAAAAAAGCGAAGCCATATATGTGGCTTCGCTTTTACAATTATGAAATTGAAACAACTTCTGATTTCACCTTTAATTCCCCGGATTCGATTCCAGCAGTTAAATTTTTGGCATCAGGCTGTTCTAAAATATAATCCGCAATCTTATCCTCAAGCTGTTCTTGAATTACTCTGCGGAGTGGACGAGCTCCGAAAGCTGGGTGGTAGCCTAGTTCAGCTAATTTTTCTTTTGCTTCAGTTGTAATGGTTAATTCCATATCTTGTTCTTTAAGTGTTTCTTGTAATTCCTGAATCATAAGGTCAACAATAGTCAAAATGTGTTGTCTATTTAATGAATGAAATTCAATGATTCCATCAAAGCGATTTAAGAATTCAGGTTTAAAGAAACTGCCAAGGGAATCAAGAATACTAGCCTCTTCTACTGCTTCATTTGTTCCAAAACCAACATGTACAGTTTTATGCCCAACGCCAGCATTGCTTGTCATGATGATTACTGTGTCTTTAAAGCTTACAATTCTGCCTTGGCTGTCAGTGAGACGGCCGTCCTCAAGTATTTGCAGGAACATGTGCTGTACGTCCGGATGAGCCTTTTCAATTTCATCCAGTAAAATGATGCTGTATGGATTTCGGCGTACTTTTTCGGTCAGTTGTCCTGCTTCATCATGACCAATATAACCAGGAGGTGAACCGATTAATTTTGAAACGCTGTGTTTTTCCATGTATTCACTCATATCAAGACGAATCATCGATTCCTTAGTACCGAATAATTCCTCAGCTAACGTTTTCGTTAATTCTGTTTTACCGACACCTGTTGGACCAACAAATAGGAAGGAACCGATTGGGCGGTGTTTAGATTTTAAGCCGGCACGACTCCGTCTAATCGCTTTTGCCACCTTTTGGACAGCTTTTTCCTGTCCAATGACTTTTTGGTTTAAATTCTCTTCTAATTTTTTCATCTTTAGCTGTTCATCTTCATGCAACTTTCCTACAGGAATACCTGTTTTTTGTTCGATAATTTCTTGAATATGCGACACCGTGACAATGGGTCTTTCTGTGCTTGCTGCCGTATTTAAAGCTTTTTCAAGTTTTGCTTCTTCATCACGAAGCTTGGCAGCTGTTTCATAATGCTCATTTTTTAAAGCTTGTTCCTTCTTAAGAGCTATCTCTTTCAAACGTCCTTCAATTTGCTCATTGTTTTTGTATTCAGAAGTAAGATTTAATTTTGAACCCGCTTCATCCAGTAAGTCAATAGCTTTATCAGGTAAGAAACGGTCTTGAATAAAGCGCTGTGATAATTGGACACAGGCACGGATGGCTTCTTCTGTATAGGTTACTTCATGGTAATCTTCGTATTTCTTTTGGATTCCTTCTAAGATGTTAATCGCAGCATTTACATCAGGTTCCAGAACGTGAACAGGCTGGAAGCGACGCTCTAAAGCTGAATCCTTTTCGATTTGACGATATTCCTTTAAAGTTGTCGCACCAACAACCTGCAACTCTCCACGGGCAAGGGCAGGCTTTAAAATATTACCTGCATCCATGGAACCTTCTGCAGAACCTGCACCAACAAGGAGATGAATTTCATCAATGAACAGGATAATATTTTTTCGCTCTTGCAGCTCTGAAATTAACTGTTTCATTCGTTCTTCGAATTGACCACGTATTCCTGTATTAGCCACAAGGGAAGCGACATCTAGTAAATAAACCTTTTTATTTTGGAGCTTTCCAGGCACATTTCCATCGGCAATTTTCAGGGCAAGACCTTCTGCAATGGCTGTTTTTCCAACACCTGGTTCTCCGATTAATACAGGATTATTTTTATTTCTTCTGTTCAAGATTTCAATGACTCGTTTCACTTCTTCATCACGGCCAATAACAGGATCAATCAAGCCTGCTCTAGCCATTTGCGTTAAATTACGGCCGAATTGATCGATAAAGCCGCCAGCCTGTGATTTACGAGCGCTTTGCGGCGGAGTTTGACCATGAAAGTTTTGGTTTGGAGAAAAGCCCTTCCCCATAAACAAATCTTCAAAGGAGAAGCCTGGAAAAGAATTCATAGATGGGCCGAAGTCTGCTCCCATTGTTTTCTTTTCTCTTGAATAACATTCGTGGCACAATTTCATTTCTTTAAGTTGACCATTAATATTTAAAGTAAATTGTAAGTTTGCGTTGTTTTGATTACATTTTTGACAAAGCATGAATAATAACCTCCTTGTTATTTAGCTTTAATCAATTTGACTTTGACTATCTTTGACCTTATGACTAAAGTATACTCTGACCTTTTTTGACTTTCAAGATGTTTGCTTATAGTAAATCTTTACAATACAAGAAAAAGCTCGTCTTTGTTTGTCCCTTCATACATATATTGATGATAAGGGGGGGATGGTGTGAAGCGGAATTGGGCAGCAGCCTTTCAAATTGCGGCGGTCTATGTAGGGACTGTTGTTGGTGCAGGTTTCGCCACAGGAAAAGAAATCGTCGAATTTTTTTCGCGATTCGGTTTCTTTGGCTTTATAAGTATATTAATGAGCGGTTATTTTTTTGTCGCCATCGGCTCAAAGTTGATGCGTATGGCCGCTCAGATTAAGGCAAAATCTTATCAAGAGTTTAATGAGTATTTGTTTGGAAAATGGCCAAGCAGGCTTATCAATATTTTTATGCTCTTGATGCTGCTTGGAGTAAGTGCGGTAATGCTTTCAGGTGCAGGAGCTGTATTTGAGGAACAACTGAATCTTCCAAAAGCTGCTGGGGTATTTCTGACAATTTTTCTTTCTATAATTGTTATGTTAATTGGTACCAAGGGGCTCTTTGCTGTAAATACATTTGTAGTCCCGTTAATGATTTCTTTTAGCTTAATATTGATGGTTTATTCATTAAGAATGCCTAACTTCATCAACCAATTTTTATTTATTCCCCATGCCGACGACGGCTGGAAAAGTGTTGTGGCTCCATTTTCGTATGTGGCATTAAACCTTGGTTTAGCACAAGCTGTTTTAGTGCCAATTGCAACCGAGATAAAGGATGATTGGACAATTAAATGGGGCGGAATTCTCGGTGGGCTTGCTCTAACACTAATATTAATTGCGAGCCATTTTACCTTGATTATGTTGCCGAATCTAGAATTATATGATATTCCGATGGCAATTATCATGAAAAATTTAGCCCCATTTTTATATTGGATATTTGTTCTGGTCATTTATGGGGAAATTTTCACATCTGTCATTGGAAACGTCTTCGGGCTTGATCGGCAACTGAAGCAATACATGGCTATTCCAACGATAGCATCGGTATTTGCCATTTTTGCTGTTTCCTATCTCATTAGTTTGGTGGATTACAGTACACTCTTATCGTATTTATATCCATTGTTTGGTTATGTTTGCATGACTTTTTTTGTATTGCTTTGGATGAAACCTTTTACAGCCAATGAAAGAAAATAAAAAGACAGCTGTTCGATCATGAACAGCTGTTTACCTATTTTAAAGGCAAAATAATAAAAATCATGATTTCAAAAATGATATGAGAAACAATCACGAGTGGCATGCTTTTTTTCCAAAAATATAAGAAGCCCCAAACAAAGCCGGATAAAAATGCAGCAAGGACTAATAGGAAG
Organism: Neobacillus pocheonensis; assembly: GCF_050477905.1. Lineage (NCBI taxonomy): Bacteria > Bacillati > Bacillota > Bacilli > Caryophanales > Bacillaceae > Neobacillus > Neobacillus pocheonensis. The sequence goes on from NZ_JBCNAD010000007.1 coordinate 9,997, forward strand.
GACCCTGAATAAATATTTACTGAAGCGTACAATAAAGAGGCTGTTAAAATACTGACCATGGGTCTAAAGTGCTTTGATAGTCGTTTTTGAATAAATCCACGCCAGAAAAATTCTTCTCCTGGTGCCGCCACGAACACAAGGGCAAGGTATTGCCAAAATAAAGATGGTGCATACCAATTATAGAGTTTAGTAATGCTCTTTTTAATTGGAAGATGGAAAAGGTGGATTGCATGGAAGCCCAGCCAAAAAACAGCATACAGAAGAAGTCCAGAGACGGCACCAAAAAATATATATTTTATGAAGGATGCCTTGTCATCGACGTCTCCTTGGAACATGGCGTAAACAATTAAAAACAGTAAAGATCCTGAAAAGATATACCAAAAAATCACTTTATCAAGGAAGGAAAAGTATATTAGGACATGGGCGATTAGAATTCCAATCACAAGACGCATATCTAAGAAGATATTCTTTATCATGGTGAACTCCTTTAAAAATCAATAAATTATTTCTCATTAAACATTTTATCCAATTCCTTTGATAAGAATTTGAAAAATAGAAAAAAATAATCAGGAAAGGAGTGAAAGAAATGAGCAAATCTCAAAGTCAGCAAGAGAGAGAATGGACTGTAAGAAAGCAGGATCAAAATCCTCATGGTAAGGTAAAGTCTTTAAAACAATTATCGAAAGAAGCTGGACAAGGTAAATAGGAAAAAAAAGAAAAGGCAGTGAATGGGCTGCCTTTTCTACAAATCTATTAATTTAAAAAGCGCTTTCTTTTACAACCTTATAGTTTTTATGATTCACAACTGTACGTTGGTCCAATTCTAAATCTCGATAATTATCCATATATGTTAGGTCGACTATTACAGAATTTTCATTCACTTTTTCTACTATCCCTTGTAAGCCACCACGGAATTCGATAATATTTCCTACTTCTGCTTTTTTCATTTAGTCTCTCTCCTTTGCCTTCAAAGCGTGAAATGAAATCCAATTAAATAACAGTTTGCACTAAATTTCCCGATTCGTAAAGGCTTTTGTTTGACAATTTTGTTAATTCTAAATGAATTATTTGATTATATGTGTAATATAAAATAATAGAATAGAAAGCGCTTACTAATATAGAATATGAAATGGAAAAAATTTGACTTAGATAAATGGTGGTGTTTATGAGTGAATGAAGAAATGATTACAGATATTTTGGATCGGATAATGAATGGTGAACTATCAGAATACTATGTTAAAAATGAAGATTTTATGGAATTTCGCCAGGTACTTGTAAAACGACAAGATTTTAAGCATTTCCGAGGCATTGGACAGCGGGGCGGGGACGTCCTATACCAATACTTAAAAGAACCAAGAAGTTAATTAGAAGAGCTCATATCGGGCTCTTTTTCTTTTTGTAATGGCTGTGTTAAAGGTAAATGTTGATTAATTAACTCTGTTGATTGGAGCGGAAATCGACAGGAAAGTTAACACAGCTTTTGTAATAGTAAAAGTTTGGAAGAGTTTAAAAATTTGGTAAAATAAAAAGGATGTATGAATAAAAGATTTCTAAGGGGATGCAGGAATGTCTTTAACTGAAAAAATCGTTCAACTAAAAAATGAAATCAGTAAAGTAATGGTTGGTAAGGATATGGAAGTAGAATTGATGGCTATTTCTTTATTATTTAATGGACATATTTTACTGGAAAGTGTGCCTGGAACAGGAAAAACAATGCTCGCAAAAAGCTTTGCAACCGGAATTGGCGGGGAATTTTCACGAATTCAATTTACACCCGATGTTCTGCCAAGTGATGTAACTGGGATACAATTTTTCAACCCTAAGTTGCAAGAATTTGAGTTACGTCCTGGTCCAATTCAAGCAAATATTGTTTTAGCAGATGAAATTAACCGAGCAACACCTAGAACACAGTCCAGTTTATTAGAAGTTATGGAGGAAAGGCAGATTACAATCGATAGGGAAACGGTCAAATTGCAGGAACCCTTTATGGTCATTGCTACGCAGAATCCAGTTGAGTCACAGCAAGGAACTTTTGCTTTACCGGTAGCGCAAATGGATCGGTTTTTTATCAAAATTAAAGTTGGCTATCCTGTTTATGAGGATGAAAAAAGAATCATGCAAATTCATCGTGGAGACAAGAAGCTAAACACCATTAAACAAGTGTTTTCAACAAAAGAAATTATGGAATTGAAGGAAAGAATAAACGGGATCCATATATCAAGTGATATGGAAGATTACCTTCTTAATATCATAAGAAAAACGCGTGAGAATAATAGTATTGAACTAGGAGTAAGCCCAAGAGGAACTTTGGCACTCATGAAAGCGGCACAAGGAAAGGCCTTCTTGATGGGACGTTCATATGTTATTCCAGATGATGTGAAACAAGTGGCCAAATATGTGCTAGGGCATCGGATTTTCATGTCCATTGAAGGGTCGTTAACAAAAACACCAGAAACTGTAATCGATGAAATCCTAGATTCTATTCCCGTTCCAGTAGAAGCGGAGGCTAATGGATGAGTTGGAATAAATATATGGTAGAAGAACGATTAATTCCGATAATTAACGGATTAGCAATTGTAATGATCATTGTAAGCCTTTATATGGATTCCAAATTAGTCCTTTTTCTAGCGATCTTTTCTTTAGCAGTATGTATTGGAAATCATTTTTATTTAAAACAAGTTGGAGACCTGCTATTTGTTGAGAATCTAGCTGAAAAAAAACGCTTTTTTATTAATGAAAAAGGCAATTGGGTAATCACCTTTCGGAATGAGGGATTTCCGATTTTAAAAGGGGAGATAAAGGTTTACTTCGACCACTTTGTTGCACCAGAAGGCGACCATATAGAATCTACCCTATCCGTGTATCAAATTACAGTTCCACTTTCCATCTATACTAAGCAAACAAAACAATTTAAGCTTTCTTTTTCAGCAAAAATGAGAGGGATTGCAAAAATTCGAAAGCTAGAAATACATATTCCCAGCCTTTTAGGATTTGGTGAAACCATCCTAGAATCCAAGTATTTTCTCAATCAACAAGCCATTGTCTACCCGGAAAGAATCCCCGTAAAAGGATTGAAGGACTATCTGTCAAATCTTCAAGGGACTAATGTGGTACCTTATTCAGTATATAAGGATCCGCTTGGACCTGTGGGAACAAGGGAGTATGTCCCTACCGATAGTTTTAACCATATTCATTGGAAAGCCAGTGCCAAACATCAATCATTACAAACAAAAATCTATGAAGCCATCTCGGAAAGAGGCTGGACAATTGCCATAAATGTCAGTGATGGTCATTCAATAACAGGCAATCTTGAAAGGCTGCTAAGTTGCATAACAGAATTTGCTTATTTTGCATTAGAACAGAAAATCCCTTATTCCGTATGCATTAACGTTCGAACTGCCGGAAATACTCCCTTTCTATTTTTATCAAAGGGAGAAGGTAAAGAGCATTTACAAAAGGTATTAGAGACACTTGCATCGATAAGTACACAAAATTCCAGTTTACCTTATGATCATATGCTGTCATTTATTAATAACCATCTAGGTGAACAGCCCTTTTTTCTTCATGCTGGGATACGGACGGATGCAACAAAAAGATTGTTATTTAATATGACAAAAAAAGGTACTAGATTGTTTGAATTAGTTTTAGAAAAAGAAACAGGTGTTTTAACTGGGCTGAAGTGAGAGAAGGGCGTTGATATGATTTATCGTGTAGCAGCTGTTTCCTATCACTTTACTTTAGAATTGATGTTGACTGTCCTTTGTGTATTTCTATTCTTTATTCAAAAAAACGAGTTACCACCTATTTTCGTTTTTCTTGGTATTTGTCTATTCGGCATTATCCTTTTCACCATGCTTTTATCTAAATTTCTGAATAAAGGAAAATGGCTTTATTTTATAACGATTTTTCCGCTGTTATTAATGGCTGGTCAACTGTTGGGATTCTCCCTATTGTTTTCGGCCATGTCTGGCTTATTTATTTTTTGGCGTGGTATTTCCTTGTTTGATGATTATTCTGAGCATTCTGAAGTTCTCATGGTTCTCCTTTCCTTTTTAATAGGCTTGGTTGTGATTATCTATTCAGCAATGAGACACTATTCTTATCAAAATCAAATTGTTTTCTTCCTTATTTTTGAAGTGTTTTTAGTGGTAACTGCCGCATTTATTAAAAAATGGAATGTGATTCATAGTGATAGATGGAGGTTTGCACAGTATTTTATTAAAATTCTTTCGGTGCTTTCTTTAATTGGTTTGATACTAACATCTTTATTTAAATATCTTCAGACTGTTGTTTTTTCCATCTTGCAGTTTATCGTAATAGGTTTGAGCAGTATTGTGGAACCTATGATAAACATTCTCCAATATCTTTTAAATAATTTTAGTAAAAAAGAGTTTAAGTCTACTTTGAAGGAAAGCGATGTTAAGCTTGATGGAGACAATTTCCACGAACATTCATTTGGAATAACAGAAAATATCTTGTATCATTTGCTCATTATGGCTGTGGTTGGTTTTATTATTTTTCTGTTTTATAAAAGGAAATTGAAGTTTCGGAAAATTTTGGGCAGTTCTTTAGCAAATGTCGAAATTACCAATGGGGTTTTGTCGGCACTCCAACCATCCTTTATGCGTAAGCGAGTGAAACCTCCCAACGATTTTATAAGAAGAGAAATATTTGAATTACAGAAGCTTGCTCATAAGCTTCATTTAGAACGTCTTCCCCACGAAACTTTGGAGGAATGGTGGAATAGAATTGGTATACCATCATCGGGAGACATAATCCAGATTTACGAAAAAGTCCGATATGGCGAGGTTGTTTCCTCAATTGAAGAGATTGCAAAAGTAAAAGTGGATTTTCGCGTTGTAAGACAGTATTTTAAAGATATTCATAATAAATAATAAGGAGCTTTCTTGTCTATTTTATGAAATTTGAAAAAAAAAATAAATTGTCATTTATTAATGCGCTTACATTATAGTTTTTAAGTTGTCTGTAGTGTTTGAACGTGTTATTCTAGCAATTGTATTACTGTTTATTAATCATAAATGAGGCTATCAGCTTACATACTTAATTTTATTTTAGGGGAAATTATCTTAAGTCTATTTGTGATATAAATGACTAAAAGAAATTAGTATTGGTAATAGAAGGCTCATTTTACTACATTTAAACTAAGAGGAGTTTGATTTTACATGGCAGAAAAGCACTTTAAAGTAACAGCGGAAACAGGAATTCATGCAAGACCAGCAACCTTGTTAGTTCAAACAGCAAGCAGATTTGATTCTGAAATTAATTTAGAATATAAGGGTAAAACCGTTAATTTAAAATCGATTATGGGTGTAATGTCTTTAGGAATTGGTCAAGGTTCAGACATTAAAATTTCTGCTGAAGGCAGCGACTCTGCTGATGCCTTAAATAGCCTTGAAGAAACATTGAAAAAAGAAGGATTGGCAGAATAATGACTTTTTTAAATGGAATAGCTGCATCAAATGGTATTGCTATTGCGAAAGCATACCGTCTCGTTGAACCAGATTTAACGTTTGAGAAGAAAACAATTGAAGATCCAAGTGCTGAAGTTGAACGGTTCCGTCAGGCTATGGCTAAATCAAAGTCAGAACTTGAAGCGATTCGTGACCGAGCAAAGGTTGATCTCGGTGCTGACAAAGCAGCAATTTTTGAGGCTCATTTACTTGTTCTTAGCGACCCTGAATTAAATTCGCCTATCGAGGATAAGATTCAGTCTGAAAAAGTAAATGCAGAGTTTGCCCTAAAAGAAACCGCAGATATGTTCGTTATGATGTTTGAACAAATGGATAATGAATATATGAAGGAACGTGCAGCTGATATCCGCGATGTTACAAAACGTGTATTAGCACATTTATTAGGTGTTCAATTAGTGAATCCAAGCATGATTGCCGAAGAAGTAATCATTGTGGCGGAGGATTTAACTCCATCCGATACCGCACAATTGAACCGTGAATTCGTAAAAGGGTTTACGACTAATATTGGCGGCCGCACCTCGCATTCTGCCATTATGGCGCGTTCGATGGAGATACCAGCTGTGGTTGGAACAAAAACAGCAACTGAAGAAATTAACAATGGAGACTTGGTTATTGTCGATGGTCTAAAAGGTGAAGTACATATTAACCCAACTCCAGAGCTTGTTGCTGAATACCGTAAAACCCATGAAGCATACGAAGTTCAAAAAGCAGAATGGGCTAAGCTTGTCAATGAAGCGACTGTCACTGCAGATGGCACGCATGTAGAACTTGCTGCCAATATCGGTACTCCAAGTGATTTAAAAGGGGTTATTGAAAATGGTGGTGAAGGTGTAGGTTTATACAGAACTGAATTCCTTTATATGGGCAGAGAACAGCTCCCAACCGAGGAAGAACAGTTTGAAGCCTATAAAGCTGTGTTAGAAGGTATGGCAGGAAAGCCGGTTGTCGTTCGTACATTGGATATTGGCGGTGATAAAGAACTGCCATATTTAGAACTACCAAAAGAAATGAATCCTTTCTTAGGTTTCCGGGCGATTCGCTTATGTCTTGAGGAACAAGGGATTTTCAGGACACAACTTCGAGCTCTTTTAAGAGCAAGCAGTTTTGGTAATCTTAAAATCATGTTCCCAATGATTGCCACTTTGGATGAATTCCGTGAAGCCAAAACGATTCTTGAAGAAGAGAAACAAAAGCTTGTTTCTGAAGGTCAAAACGTAGCTGATAAAATCGAGCTTGGGATTATGGTAGAGATTCCATCTACCGCTGTTTTAGCTGATCAATTTGCTAAAGAAGTTGATTTCTTCAGTATTGGAACTAATGATTTGATTCAATATACAATGGCGGCAGATCGTATGAATCAACGTGTTTCTTACCTTTATCAGCCATATAGTCCATCGATTTTACGATTGGTTAAAATGGTAATCGATGCAGCACATGCAGAAGGAAAATGGACAGGTATGTGCGGCGAAATGGCAGGGGACGAAACAGCGATTCCAGTTCTAATTGGACTTGGTCTCGATGAGTTTTCAATGAGTGCAACTTCAATTTTAAAGGCTCGCTCTCTTATTAAAAATTTAACAAAATCTGATATGGAGAAACTTGCCCAAGAAGTGTTAAATATGCAAACAACCAGTCAGGTTATTGATGCTGTAAACGCTACAACTAAATAATAAACATAAAACCGACTTTTAAAAGAGTCGGTTTTTTTTTATGTGTAAATTTCACTATTATTTTATTCATATTATTATGTCAATTTTGTGAAATATTTGGTATAATTATAGTCAGAAAGGCCTGAATTACATAAGTAAATAACTAAAAAATGCAAATGCTAAAAGTAGGAATTGGTGGAGGTGAATGTTATATGGAACAAAAACCTGTACATTATGATGGCAGTTTACAAGCAAGTCAGGCAGCAGATGAGTCAGTGGTAAATGAACCATTCCTAATGACTGATGAAATGAGACAAAGTATTGGTCGCAATCCTTATTCACTTGAAACAAACGAATAAAAAAGATGGAATAAAAGGATTTGTCAAAATGGCAAATCCTTTTTGGTTATTTTAGGGCTTTTTGACTAAAACTAAAATGTCATATCTCAAAAGGAAAGGTGATGAACATGGCACAGGTTTTATATATTACAGCCCATCCACATAATGAAACAACGTCTTATAGTATGGCAGTAGGAAAATCCTTTATTGACAGCTATAAACAGGTTAATCCGAACGATGAAGTCGTCCATCTAGATTTGTATAATGAAAACATCCCACATATCGATGCGGATGTATTCAGCGGTTGGGGCAAGCTTCGCTCTGGGCAATCTTTTGATGAGCTGTCAGCCGAAGAAAAGGCAAAGGTAGGCCGTTTGAATGAGCTAAGTGAGCAGTTTGTGGCAGCCGATAAATATGTATTTGTCACTCCATTATGGAATTTCTCATTTCCTCCAGTAATGAAAGCCTATCTGGATTCGGTTGCCGTTGCTGGAAAAACGTTTAAATATACTGAAAAAGGCCCGATTGGTCTGTTAACAGATAAAAAGGCATTACACATTCAGGCACGAGGGGGATTCTATTCAGAGGGGCCAGCGGCACAAATGGAAATGGGACACCGTTATATCAGTGTAATGATGAGTTTTTTCGGGGTTCCGACCTTAGAGGGACTGTTTGTCGAAGGGCATAATGCGATGCCAGATAAAGCCCAGGAGATTAAGGAAAATGCAATTGCTCGTGCAAAAGATTTTGCACACACCTTCTAAAATGAAAACTCGCCAATCGGCGAGTTTTCATTTATGTCAAAATACATTTCCAACTTTTTCTTTTTTTTTTTGTATAATAGAAATAGAACTTCAAGAAGGAGATGGAAAAGATATGGAATTAAATTTAAATGGTAAAACTGCGCTAATCGCTGCTTCCAGTCAGGGATTAGGGTTTGCCATTGCGGAGCGGCTTGTAAGAGAAGGGGCCAATGTGATGATTTCTGGCCGGGAAGATGAAAAGCTAAAACAAAAAGCTTATGAACTAGAATCTATTGGAGCAGGAAAAGTGGCCTACCAAAAAGCAGATATTACGAAAACGGCTGATATAAGAGAGCTTGTATCAGCTACCACCGAGACCTTTGGCGGGATACACATGCTTGTCAATAATGCTGGGGGCCCTCCAGCTGGTTCGATTGAGGATTTGAGCGATGAAGCATGGCAAGCGGCTTTTGAATTAAATCTATTATCATATGTTAGAATGATTCGCGAAGCTTTACCCTATTTAAAAATACAGGGAGGAAAAATCCTTAACATTGCATCTTCTTCCATAAAGGAGCCAATACCAGGTTTAATACTTTCAAACACGTTCAGGACTGGGATTATAGGACTATCTAAAACTCTCGCTTCTGAATTAGCTCCCGATAATATTCTTGTTAATACAATTGCGCCTGGGCGAATTGCGACTGACCGTGTAAAGCACCTTGATCAAGTAAATGCAGACAAGCTGGGATTAGACCGAGAAAGTGTTGAATTACAGGTTAAAGCGGGGATTCCTTTGAAAAGATATGGAACACCTGAAGAATTTGCCAATGTGGCTGCCTTTCTGCTTTCCGATGCAAATTCTTATATGACAGGCAGTTCATTTCTTGTCGACGGCGGCATGATCAAAGCAATTTAACAGCACTGGATAATTTCCCTTGATTAACCTTTCTTTACGTTTATTACCACTGTTTTTTGGCTATGGTAAAAATATAAAGGAGTGTTTTAGATGCGCAGGAATATTCGCATGATATTCGTTTTGGTTATCGGAATTTTTTGTTCGTCACTTGTAAGCGGCTGTGGGATTCTGTTTTCAAATGAACTTATTGTAAACCGTTATGCAGATGCATTGCTAACGAAAAATAACGAGCTTCAATTTCGTTTTAGGATCAATAATGAAATCTTAGAAGGCCAGCAATTATATAAGGTAAAAGTAACTATTCACGATGACAAGCTAGCTGCCGCAATCGGAAAAAGGGAAATCATCTATGGAGAAGATCAAGTACTTAACGGAGAATATTTAGAAGTAAAAGGGAAAAGTGAAAAATATATTTTTATGGATCCAATCCCATTAAAAGAGGATCTACATATACAAGAGCTTAAAACGATGATCGAAAAGGACAATGCCGTTTCTATTGAAGTATTCAACGATAAGGAAGTATTTGGAAGAGTATATTTAACGAACTTTTCTTCAGAGTTGTAAAAATAGGAGTATGATTAAAAATAAAAGGACAACATTAATATGTGCATAAATTTGGAGATGGAGCACAAGGACCGGAACGACTGAGACGTTTCGGTCTTTTTCGTGTTAAAATAATAGAAAATACTAATGAGAGGAAAGATCATTTTGATTAATCGGGAAAATACGGTTATTGGTTTTATTGGGACAGGTGTCATGGGTAATAGTATGGCTGGACATTTATTGAAGGCTGGATATTCTTTGTTGGTATATTCAAGGACGAAGGAAAAAGCTGCAGAATTATTGGAAAGTGGAGCCAAATGGGCGGCTTCGCCAAAGGAGTTAGCAGAAAAGGCATCAGTTGTTTTTACAATGGTTGGTTATCCAGCGGATGTAGAAGAAGTATATCTTGGTGAAAACGGTCTGATTAAACATGGCCTTCCAGGTGGTTATTTCATTGATATGACCACTTCAGCGCCATCTCTTGCCGTTAGAATCTATGAAGAGGCCAAGAGACGGGATATACATGCGATTGACGCACCTGTTTCCGGTGGGGATGTAGGAGCTAAAGAAGCCAAGCTTTCGATTATGGCTGGTGGTGAAAAGGATGCTTTTGACACGGTGCGCCCTTTACTTGAGTATCTAGGAACAAATATTGTCTATCAAGGGAATCCCGGAGCAGGGCAGCACACTAAAATGTGTAATCAAATCGCCATTGCCTCTAATATGATTGGAGTTTGTGAAGCGATTATATATGCTGAAAAAGCGGGATTAAATCCTGAGAATGTACTAAAAAGTATTACAACCGGAGCAGCCGGCAGCTGGTCGTTAAGCAATCTTGCTCCAAGAATGCTTAATGGAAATTTTGAACCAGGTTTTTACATAAAGCATTTTATTAAAGATATGAAGATTGCCATGGATGAAGCAGAACATATGGGAATGAAAGTGCCTGGATTGGCACTAGCGAAATCTCTTTATGATCAATTAGCGGAGCATGGTGAAGGAAATAGCGGGACCCAGGCACTCTATAAATATTGGAAAAACTAGTTTGAATAAATTTCTCCTGTCTTCAAAAAACTATGATAGAAAAGTTGATAGGAGGAATTTTTAATGGCGAAACGAACAAAAAAGAATGATGCCCAGCAAAAAAACAAAAAGGGGTTTGACTCCTCTAAGCTAAATGAAGAATTTGCTCATGAAATTGGCTCTGCAGCCACAAATAAAATCCATAAAGATAAAGCTAAAAAAGAAAAAGCTCCAAAAAACAACGGAAAATTTAATGGCTAATCTAAAAACAAGAAACCCTCACTTTTATTAATATCGTGAGGGTTTCCTGTTTATTTTTTAAAATACTTTTCCATCCGGTCTAGTCCGATTTGTAACATTTCCATCGAGCAGGCGAAGGATAATCGGAAATAACCTTCGCCATATTCTGAAAACGCACTTCCTGGAACAACCGCCACTTTTGTTTTTTTGACAAGGTCGAGTGCAAAATCAAAGCTATTTAACTGAATAGAGGATGGTATTTTTATAAAAAAGTAAAAAGCACCATCTGGCTTAACAGCTTTAAGACCCATTGCAGTTAGTCTTTCATAAACGAAGTCTCTTCTTCTTTCATATTCCTTTTTCATTAACAAGGCATCATCGATTCCCTCAGTTAACGCTTCGTAAGCCGCTTTTTGCGCAATCGAATTTGCACATGAAACATTATATTGATGAACCTTTAATATGTGTTTTGCAATGGTTTCCGGTGCAAATAAAAAGCCAATTCTCCAGCCTGTCATCGAATGAGATTTTGACAATCCGTTTATGACAATGGTTTTTTCCTTCAGGAAGCTAGCAATCGATTGATGCTCGCGATCAAAGGTTAGCTCGCTGTAAATTTCATCTGCTAGTACAAAAATATCCTTATCGCTCAAATAGTCAGCAATTTCCTTTAACTCGTCCGCTGAAAGACTTACCCCGGTTGGATTTGAAGGGTAGGGAAGTACGATACAGCGGGTTTTTTCCGTAATAAAGGGTTTAATCATATCAAGGGTAAAACGAAATTGATTTTCTCTAATGTCAACATGGACAGGCGCTGCTCCCATCATGCGTATGATGGGTTCATACCCAGGATAAATAGGACCTGGCAAAATAACTTCACTGTCTTCAGCGAGAATAGTCCTAAACGTGATATCAATTGCTTCACTTGCACCCATCGTAACGATCGCTTCTGAATCAGGATCGTATTGTAAGCCATATTTCTTTTCGACAAACTCACAAGCAGCCTTCCTTAATTCCAATGTCCCGGCATTATGGGTATAGGAGGTAAAATTTTGCTCAATTGCATCTTTTCCTGCCTGTTTCACATGCTCGGGAGTAGGGAAATCAGGCTGACCAATTGTAAAAGAAATCAAATCATCCACATGCGAAACCATATTAAAAAATTTTCTAATTCCTGAGATTTCAATATTTTTAACTCGTTGATTAATTAAATGCTCCACTTATGTCTTTCCTTCCAAATTTAAAAATATCTTTCGCCTAATTTTTTGAAAATAGGCTTTTGGTAAGTTCTGTGTTTTTGGCGTTGATCATTCGAAGGAGGCCCTAACTCAGATAATCCAGTATAAGACAGTAATATTGCTTTTGCTGCATTTAGCGAAAGTGTCGCCTTTGGGTTTCTTACACGGTCATCTAATTTACCCAAATGTGGAAGTTGTTCAAAATCCATTTTAGCAGGTGGAATATGGAACGTATACCTTCCGCATTCAACAAGGACATCAGATTGTTGTTGGCTATTTTTGGGGTTATCAGAAAAATGAAGACCAACTTTTTTTGCTTTGCCTTCTTCAATTAGTTTTTTTAATGATTCTTGTTTTAATTTGTATAAAAATTTGGGGTTTGTTGCTGTTTTTGCATGTCGATTCACAATAAAGACTGCTTGTGCGAGGTTATCGATGGTCAGATTTACATTTTTTTGGGGATATTTCTGATCGGGATTCAAGATATGTTCTCCTTTCTATCTTTTTGAACCTCTTTATTATACCTTTTTTTTACCTGAATTAAAATATAGCAGAGGTTCTATAAAATACTTGGATTATTGATAAACAGAATATGAATGCCAGTATTTCTTATACTAATGAAAGAATAATATAATTTTAGCAAAATAATCAATATTTTCAATAAATTGCTTTCTTTCAGTTAAATTAATTGTAAAATATAAATAAAAGATTGTAAAAACATTATTGTGAAAAATTTAGTACTTTTTCGTTTGAAGGATGATGTCATGAATCAATTGCAGAATTTATTAACGGATGAGCTAGCATCTGACAAAGCAAGTAACAAAATACAAAAAATAATCTTCGATATTATTTTTCAGCATATTCAAGATATGGTTTTTGTTATGAAGGTTGAAAAGGGACCCATGTTTCGTTATTTGTTTGTCAATGAGACAGGGATGAAAAAAGCAAAACTCTCTCCAAATTCAATTGGAAAAACTCTTCAGGAAGTTCTCCCTGTTGACATCGCCAATTCTCTTCAGCGAGAGTATGTGAAATTATTAAAAAGAAAAGATATTGTGATGTATGACGATCATTTCACTTTCAACAATGAGTTTGAGGTGTATGGAGAAACGATTTTAACTCCCATTTCACAAGAAAATAATACGATCAGTTATATTGTTGCGGTAACCCGTGATGTTACCCAGTGGTACATAGAGAAAAAGAAAATAATTGAAAGTGAACAAAAGTATCGCTCGATTGTGGAAAATAATTTGGATGCGATATTTACAATTAGCCCAGAAGGTAAGATTCTTGAAGCAAACCCGGCAGCATCACTGCTGACTGGGTATTCTCTAAGGCAAATGTCAAATAGATCCATTTACGACCTTATAAATGATTCTGATATTGAAAAATTTAAAGATCTTATAGAGAAAACATATACTGGGTATGCTTTGGAAACTTTAGATTGTAAAATCTTGCATAAAAAAGGGCCACTTTTACTTGTTCATATCAAAACAGTCCCCATTGTCATACACGGTGAAATTAACGGTCTTTATGTTATTTTTAAAGATTTATCAGAACAGGCCAAAAATGTGGAAATGTTAAAATTCATGGCTTTTCATGATCAGTTAACGGGTTTATTAAATAGAAGGTCATTAATAGATCATTTAAATGAAAATATAGCTACCAAATCAAAAAACATCCATAGTTTTGCTTTGCTTTCTATTGATTTGGATAGATTTAAACAATTAAATGATACCCTTGGCCATTTAGCAGGTGATGAAATATTAAAGCAGGTAGCAGGACGTCTAATACAGTTTCAAAACGAAAATTGTCTTATCTACCGCTTAGGTGGGGATGAGTATAATATTCTATTGCTTAAATCTAACCAAAAAGTGACAAGTGCGTTTGTACAAAAAGTGTTTTCTGCCTTTTCACAATCCTTTTATTTTAATTCGCAAGAGTATTTTATTTCACCAAGTATCGGGATAAGTATGTATCCTAATGATGGAAAAGATGCAGAAATGTTGATTAAAAATGCAGATGAGGCCCTTTTTCAAGTAAAGGAGAGGGGTAAAGGACAATCTCAATTTTATCGTTCAGAAATGAGCAATGTTTATTCCAATCTTGTTACATTAGAAACACACTTAAGAAGGGCGATAGACAATAATGAGCTTACCTTGTTTTATCAACCGCAAATAGAAATTACTTCTGGAAAGGCAAAAAGCTTTGAAGCGCTGCTTCGTTGGAATAATAAAGACTTTGGCTATATTCCGCCATCTGAGTTTATTCCATTAGCTGAGGATACAGGTCTTATTCTACCGATTGGCCATTGGGTGATAGATAATGTTTGTCGACAAATCATGCTATGGAATGATAGTGGATATGATGATATACGTGTTGCCATAAACATCTCGCCTAAGCAATTTCATCAACCAAATCTTGTTCAATTTATTAAATCAATGATTGAAAAGTATAAAATTAAGCCATCTTCATTAGAAATTGAAATTACTGAAGGGGTCATGAGTGACACTAAAGAAGCCATCCCAATTATAAAAAAAGTAAAAGAATTAGGCATTTCGATTTCAGTTGATGATTTTGGAACCGGCTATTCATCGCTAAATTATATAAAACGACTTCCTATTGATGTTCTAAAAATTGATCAGTCCTTTATTCGGGATATCATGGTTGATGAGAAGGATGCAGCGATTACCACAACGATTATCCATCTTGGAAAAAGTCTTGGTCTTGAAGTTATCGCAGAGGGAGTAGAATCGAAAGAACAAGTAGAATTTCTTGTAAATGCAAAATGCCATAAAATTCAGGGCTATTATTATTCTAAACCTTTGCCAATCGATGAACTTGAATATCGATTTTTAAATTAAAAAATCCTTATCTTATTTAATGAGTAAGGATTTTTTATATTGTAGTTTGTTTTAAAGTGAAAATGGTTAATTCTGGTTTTGCCAAAAAGCGAAAAGGGAGTCTGGTTGTTCCGATTCC
Source organism: Neobacillus pocheonensis (assembly GCF_050477905.1). Classification (NCBI taxonomy): domain Bacteria; kingdom Bacillati; phylum Bacillota; class Bacilli; order Caryophanales; family Bacillaceae; genus Neobacillus; species Neobacillus pocheonensis. Next base: position 25,164 of record NZ_JBCNAD010000007.1, read on the forward strand.
TCGATTGACATAGAGCGTTAATGGGTTGTCCACTCCAATGGAATAAAGGCCTTCAGGATAATTTTTAGCAAATGGTGGGATGACGAGCGCCCCAATAAACGGTATTTTAACTTGTCCTCCGTGGCTATGGCCGCTAATTTGCCATTCAATAGGATATCTCGATGCATCCTCAGCGAGATCAGGTGCATGGGATAAAAGAATCTTGAAACGATTCTTCGGTATTTTTTTTAAGGCCATGGGCAAATCTGGCTTCCCTAACATCGCATCATCAATACCCAGTAAAAAGATACTGCTTCCATCCTTTAATCTAATGGATGTCGACTCATTTAATAGGACGGTAAAATTAGTAGCTTCCATAATATTTCGATAAATATCAGACCCATAGCCGCCATGGTCGTGATTACCGAAAATACAGAATTTCCCTAAGGGTGGGCGCAATTTTTCCAAAATAGGAATCAATTTATTAATTTCAGTGTATTTATTAGGCTCATCCATTAAATCGCCAGTAAAAAAAATAATGTCAGGCTTAAGTGAATTGATTTTATCTACCAATTTTGTGAATTGATGTAAGTTATATTGAAAGCCAAGATGCGTATCGCTAAACTGGATAATTTTTATACCGTTAAAGCTTTTAGGGATTAAAGGGTGTTTAATTTCTATTTTTTTGATATCGAGTAATGAGGGCTCAATCCGATTGGCATAAAAGTAGCCCCCCGAACTTAGGCCGAAAACGGTAAGAAGTGAACCAAAAGTTCGTTTCAAAAACGTTCTCCTTTTCAGTTTTTTAGGCATTTTTATCTACCAACCCATCTTTAATTTACTTTAATGAAGGCGCTGTTAAACGATATTGTTGTTTATGTACTCTGTTGATTGGAGCGGAAGGCGCTCGACTCCTGCGGGAGTACGGGGCAGGGGAGACCCCACAGGTGCTAATGAGCCGAGGAGGCTCCCAGGCACGCCCGCGCGGCGCTGAGCGCCTGGAGCGGAAATCGACAGCCAAATTTAAAAGTGCCTTAATAAAAAGTAGATTCCCTATGTATTTTCAGTAAAATTAACTCTTTTTGCAAGTGATATAGTTACTATTAATTTTTATTCGAAAAAAATAAGAAAATTCATAAAAAAAGCAGCCTGATCGGGCTGCTTTAACGATAGCTTACTGCACGATTTTGCAGTGCTTTCCATGAGGTGATAAATTGCTGTTTGTTAACTCTAACCTGTTTCCTTCCTGAAAGCGGATCATTTAAATAAACATGATTGGTATCATATCCTACAAGAACGACGGCATGTAAATCAAGTGGTGTTTTAATATATTGGTTTCCGTGATACCAACCTTCCCAACGGTCAGGAATACGATAATCCCCCGTAGTCCATACCACCACTGGGTATCCAGCGGAAACATGCTCTAATACCCGTTCAAAAGGCAGACTGGTTAGATTGACGGCCCTGCCGGGAAGTTTTTGGTTAATTAAAGCAATCATTGGCTTATCAAACACCGCATATCCGGCTCTTCTCCCAGACATATCCCCAACGAATCCATCAGCTGGGTTACCCCATCGCAATATATCACCCTTAGGCGACTTGATAAGCGGGTCAGGATCTTTTTGAACCTGTCGGTATAACTCCATTTTATTCGTTTTAACACCGGCATAATTTAACACCATCGCCAGGCTGGTCACTTCACAGCCATATCTCAACTCTGGGTTTTGCCTAATTAATATGACATTGAGCATGGCTGAATTTTTTTTCGCTGTTGTATTAACGGTTGTATTTTTATATTCTGTATTTTTTGGATTAATCACTTGGTTGGTAAGATCATTAATCGAATAGCTTGTGGTCTTGGGTTCTTCCACAACTGAATATGATGAAGCAGGCTTGTTCTTTTTGGGGCTTGAACTTGGTGTATCATCATTAAAGTGGCTGCATCCAAACATCGGAAGGATCGAGGCAACTAAGCAAAGTTTTTTCAAAAACTTATCCTCCTTATTTGTCTAGCTCCAGCGCCTAGGGGCTCTTTGGTCTAAGCCAATCCGTCGCAAAGGTTAAAAAGCAACCTTTCCGCCGGCTCGTCTTATGCTTGTCGCCCCTGTTCAAGGAGCCTCCGCTTTTCTAACAAGCTTGAGAATAGTGTTTGATTGTTTCTTTTCTGCTATAATGGTATCCTTTTGGTAATGAACGGGCTGGAGCATGTTAACGTATGGTATTATAAGTAAAATTTTTTTTGGAGGTACTTGGATGGATGCCTTGGAAATCCTATCGGATCTTGAAAATGTTTTTCCTTATTTCCAACCGATTTTTAGTGCCGATGAGCAACAAGTCATTGCCTATGAAGTTTTGGGAAGATATCGAACTGAGGATAATATTATTAGCCTGGGGCCCTTTTTTAAGGATGATCAAATTCCGGATGAATATAAATTTGAAGTGGACCTGCTGTTAGTTAAGAAAGCACTAGAAAAAGCATTTGATCTTGAGAATGATATAAGTATATTTCTGAATCGAAATGCTGAGTTATTAATGTATGGACATGGTGAGCCTTTTTTACAAGAACTATTAGCTTTTGAAAAAAAAGGATTTAACTTAAGCCGGATCGTCCTTGAAATTTCGGACCGAAATTATCGGGGTGATTTAGATCAATTTGATCATTTGTTACAGTATTATAGGACATATGGGATAAAAATTGCAATTTCCAGCATTGATAGTGAAAGCCATCATTTTGAACGCATTGGCCAGCTGGAACCAGATATTTTGAAAATTAATCTAGAAGCACTTAAATCAACTGCCACTGGAGTGAACTTTAATGATGTGTTGTTCACGTTATCTCTTTTAGCAAGAAAAATAGGAGCCACGCTCTTATTTGAAAATATTGAGATGAGCTATCAACTCCAGTTCGCATGGAAGAACGGCGGCCGCTATTATCAAGGCTTTTATTTATATCCACCTGAAGCTGAATTTATTCAAAGAGATTTTTTAAAACATCGCTTAAAAGAAAAATTTCACGATTTTATTTCTTATGAAAAAAGAAAATTAGAGGGTGTTTATTTAGCTACAGAATATTTTCATGTAAAAGTCCAAGAAATCGTCATGAAAAACAAAAAAGTTGGCTATGAAGAGCTATTTCAGGCGGTAGTGAAGGAAATGGATCAAATTGCTTTTCGAATGTATATTTGTGATGAAGATGGTTTTCAAAAATCAGCGAATTTTTTTAATGGAAAAAATGGATGGGTTATTCAATCAGAATATATGAACAAAAACTGGAGCTGGCGACCTTATTTTTTAGAAAATATCATTAAAATGAGAAACGAAAGAAAAGGGATATTATCCGATTTATATTGTGATATCGAAACAGGAGAGAATATTCGAACCTTTTCATATCCCATGAACGAAAATGAATATTTATTTATCGATATTTCTTATCAATACTTATTTGAACACGATCAATTACTGTAATTTTGTCCTTGTATAAGATGATTCATGGTGTGGCAATTTAATCTTAGATTTTATTATGAAGGAGCAAAAGCCATGAATCTTTTTGAAATGACCATAGCTATTATCATTGCAGGGTTACTTGCGGTTTCGTTTATTTATACACTTGTTGTTGGAAGACAGCAAAAAGTGGCGGAAGGGGACATTGATACCCAAATAGCAAAGCCGATCCAAAAAAATGTTTATGTAAAAAATCCCATTTTTCTAGCTTATGGAATCTTTTTTGCATTAGCATTGTTTATCGTCCTTTTTGTAGCCATCACCTTTTATTAGGAGGTCTCGTTCCACATGAGGCCTATTTTTTTTGCTATTTTAAAAAAATTAGCCAATTTTTTCATTTTTACTTGGACAAATAGAGTTTGTTATTTTATTCTTTTAATATTGGCATGTGAATAAGGATAGAAACAAGTCAATTGCGAAACATAAAAGTATAAGTTTGTTTGTGTTTGAAAGGAGAATAAATTAATGTCACAGCTTCAAGGTATATTAACAAGATTAAAAAATCTTCAAGAACAATCAAGCAGCGGTGAGCCTGCGCAGCGTTATTTTGAGGTTAATGGAGAAAGAAAGTGCCAAGTCACTTTTCATCCTAAGACGGAAACGTTTGAATTAGAAGTATATAATGAAAAGGAAAAGCCAAAACGATATCAATTTGATAATGTTGATATGATTACAATTGAAATCTTTGATCTAATTCAATAGGAACCTTTATGGTTCCTTTCTTTTCCTAATGCTCAAGGTATTTAAAGTTACACAGACATCCGAAAACTATGATAAAATATGTCTGTAGAAAAACATACATTGAGGAGTTTTCGGCGATGATTAGTCTTCCCAGTGGGGAATTTTTAGAATTAACGATTAAAGAATTAATGATCCCATCTGAACGGGTAGCACATGTGCAAATTGGTAACAGTCTCGAACATGCCTTATTGGTTTTAACAAAAAGCGGCTATACCGCGATACCAGTCCTAGACCCGCATTATAAGCTTCATGGGCTGATTAGCACTCCGATTATCATGGACTCCATTCTTGGGCTGGAAAGAATTGAATTTGAAAAGCTTGAGAATAAACGTGTAGAAGAGGTTATGAAAAAATCTATTCCTCGGATTAAAATATCCGGTTCGCTTAGCAGGTCCTTGGAGCTGCTTGTCACTCAGCCCTTTTTATGTGTTGAGACAGAAGATGGATTTTTTGAAGGGATTTTGCCAAGAAGCACTGTATTAAATCAATTAAATAAATTGGTAAAACGTTTTACAAAACATGATAAATAATTGCTCCTGGCCCCCTTTTTGGGGGCTGTATTTTTTTAAATAGGTGAGGTGTGAAGTTTGGGCACTGCTATTGAGAAATCAACGGCTCAAAAAAAACAAACTAAAAGACCGCTTGTTTTAGCAGCTGTCATGCTTGCGATGTTCATGGGGGCAATCGAAGCGACCATTGTTTCAACTGCGATGCCTGCAATAGTTGCTGATTTGGGTGGATTTACTCTTTACAGCTGGGTATTTTCTGCATATCTTTTAATGAATGCCGTCACGGTGTTGATTTATGGTAAATTATCTGATCTTTTTGGTCGAAAACCCATTCTTTCAATTGGAATTATTATCTTTTTAATTGGATCGATTCTATGCGGGTTTGCTACATCTATGAAAACCTTAATTATTTTCCGATTAATTCAAGGTCTTGGAGCAGGTGCGGTTACTCCGATTGCTACAACCATTGTAGGGGATATATATACAGCTGAGGAAAGAGCGAAAATTCAAGGGTATCTATCTAGTGTTTGGGGAATCTCTGCGATTACTGGACCTGCCGTTGGTGGACTGCTTGTACAATATGTCAGTTGGCATTATGTCTTTTGGATTAATATCCCTCTAGGAGTTCTAGCTCTTCTTGGGTTATGGCTATTTTTGCATGAGAACCTCGCTAAGAAAAAGCATAAGATTGACTATATTGGTGCTACTCTATTAACGATTGCCATTTCATCGCTAATGTTTGTTTTAGTAGAAGGTGGTAGTCATAGGCCTTGGAGCTCATGGCAGGTTCTTGGTCTTCTCACCATGTCCGTAGTAGCTTTTATCTGTTTTGTCTATCAGGAAGGACGTGCAAGCGAACCCGTCATGCCTTTCTCTATTTGGAAGGAAAGATCAATTTTTATTGCCAATATTACTTCGCTAACAACCGGAATAATGTTAATTGGAATTTCCAGCTTTTTGCCTACCTTTGTACAGGGGGTAATGGAACAGACGGCCATTGTAGCTGGGTTTTCATTAACAACCATGTCCATCGGTTGGCCGATTTCCTCGGCTCTCGCTGGTAAAATGCTTATCACGATTGGTTATCGAAAAACCTCCATAACAGGCGGTGTATTTTTAATTATTGGTAGTATTGCATTTGTGACTATGTCTGCTTCATCAGGCCCTATTTGGGCAGCAGTGGGTTCCTTCTTTGTAGGAGTGGGTATGGGCTTAACCTCAACGGCTTTTATCGTCTCGATCCAAAGCACTGTTAGCTGGCAGCAGCGTGGTATTGCTACGGCAGCCAATATGTTTATGAGAAACCTCGGGAATACCATTGGTGCTGCACTACTAGGTGGAATTTTAAATAATCGTTTAAGTAATTATTTAAATGAGAAAGATAAGTCATTAACAGTGGATGATGCAAATATACTTCTCAAAGCCAATGAGCGGGATAAACTGCCCTATTCTGTCCGTAATTTATTACAAGATGGATTAACGATATCGTTACATTCTGTTTATTATATTGTTCTCGCTTTTGCCTTGATTAGTTTACTGTTAATATTTTTTATACCCAAAAAGGAAGATAGCTCTGTGTAATCGGCACAGAGCTTTTTTGAAGGAGGAGAAGACCATGTCCTCATTATCGGAATTTCAATTATTATCAGTTTTAGCTCAAGAAATGAATATGCGTAAAGCATCGGAGCGGCTATTTGTCTCACAGCCGGCCCTTTCTCAGCGCTTGCAAACCATCGAAAAAGAATGGGGGGCTAAATTATTTATCCGCTCGCAAAAAGGCCTAGCCCTCACTCCTGCAGGAGAGCAAGTAATTAATTTTGTAAATGACGTTCTCAATAAGCAAGAAAAGGTTCGTGAAAATATTTATTCGCTGCAGTCCGGAGTGTCAGGCACCCTGAAAATAGCAGTTGCCTCGATAGTAGGTCAAAACTGGCTGCCTCAAGTATTAAAGAAATTTATTGATAAATATCCCCAAGCGAAAATATCATTGGTTACAGGTTGGAGCAGTGAAATATTAAAATGCTTATATGATGATCAGGTTCATATTGGTATTATCCGGGGTACTCCTGATTGGAAGGGGGTGAAAGTACATTTATTCGATGATCCCCTTTACCTGGTTGACAGGGAAATTACAAGTCAGGAACAAGTTTTGGATATCGACCGTCCATTTATCCAGTTTAGAAGTGACTCGAACTATTATCAGGAAATTCAGGACTGGTGGATGAGAAATTTTAAAACATCGCCAAAAAGAACAGTGCTTGTGGATCAAATTGAAACCTGTAAACAGATGGCCTTTAACGGAATTGGCTATGCCATATTGCCGGGGATTACTCTGACTAAAGCAGAACGGGATATTTTCAAAATTCCCCTTTTAGATGAGAATGACAAGCCGCTTAAAAGGGATACATGGCTGCTGGGATATGAGTCTTCCTTCCAATTAAAGCAGGTTCAGGCATTTGTTGAACTCATAAAAGAACATATTTCTGAATCTTAGGAAGGTTTCGGGCTATTTTTCTTGTTTTCAGTCCTTTTGTTTGGTAAATTATTTTTTAGTACATACAATTAGGGGGTACAAAGCATTATGAAAATGATGGATGCACATGAAATTATTTCTTTTATCCAAAATAGTAAAAAATCTACTCCAGTGAAGGTTTATTTAAAAGGTGATTTAGCTGGGATTGATTTTGGCGCTAGTGCTAAGACTTTTGTAAATGAAAATACTGGCGTTGTTTTCGGTGAATGGGCAGAAATTAGCGAAGCGCTGGAGGCAAACAAACAAAAAATTGAAGATTTTGTTGTTGAAAATGATCGCCGTAATTCCGCCATTCCATTACTTGATACAAAGCATATCAATGCCCGTATTGAACCAGGTGTTACCATTCGTGATCAAGTTGAAATCGGTGATAATGCCGTTATTATGATGGGGGCTGTTATCAATATTGGAGCCGTTATCGGCGAAAAAACAATGATTGATATGGGTGTTGTTCTAGGTGGAAGGGCAACAGTCGGAAAGAATTGTCACATTGGCGCTGGAACCGTTCTAGCAGGCGTCATTGAACCGCCATCAGCAAAGCCAGTAGTTGTTGAAGATGATGTTTTAATTGGTGCTAATGCTGTAGTTCTAGAAGGAGTTACCATTGGACAAGGTTCCGTTGTAGCGGCAGGCGCAGTGGTTACTCAGGACGTAGCTCCATATACCGTTGTAGCAGGAATGCCAGCTAGAAAAATTAAAGATATTGACGAAAAGACAAAGTCTAAAACGGAAATTATGCAGGAACTTCGTCAACTATAATAAAACGGAAGCGTGGAGAACCTCCACGCTTCTTTTTAAAAAAGGAGAGGCAAAAAATGGATTCATTAATCAAAATACGCCGTGACCTTCATCAAATTCCTGAACTTGGATTTCAGGAGTATAAAACGCAAGCATACTTATTGGCGTATTTAGAGAATTTACCTCAAGAGCGATTATCGATTAAAAAATGGAAAACAGGATTATTTGTAAAGGTTCATGGTCTAAAGCCTAAAAAAACAATAGGTTTCAGGACGGATATTGATGGATTGCCGATCAGTGAAGAAACAGGCTTGCCGTTTTCATCTTCGCATGAGGATAGAATGCACGCCTGTGGACATGATTTTCACATGACAATCGCTCTTGGAGTTCTGAAGCATTTTGTCGAAAATCCGATTAAAGATGACCTGCTGTTTATTTTCCAGCCAGCAGAAGAAGGACCGGGCGGAGCCGAACCAATGTTAAAAACAGCAGAAATGCAGGAATGGAAGCCTGATATGATTTTTGCTCTTCATATTGCGCCGGAGTATCCTGTCGGGACAATTGCTGTGAAAGAAGGGCTTTTGTTTGCCAATACCTCGGAATTGTTCATTGATTTGAAGGGAAAAGGCGGGCATGCAGCCTATCCACACCAAACAAATGATATGGTTATAGCGGCATGTACACTCGTTACTCAGCTACAAACTATTATTTCAAGAAATGTAAACCCGTTAGATAGTGCTGTTATAACAATTGGAAAAATTACCGGGGGAACCGTTCAAAATATCATTGCTGAAAAAGCAAGGCTCGAAGGAACGATTCGAACATTGTCGCCAGAATCGATGAAGAAAGTGAAGCATCGCATCGAGGCATTAGTAAAAGGAATTGAAACAGGCTTTGAATGTGAAGCTGTCATTGATTATGGCTCTATGTATCACCAAGTTTATAATACGGAATCCATAACAAGGGATTTTATCAATTATATACAAGAAAATACAGATGTTCAGGTGATCGAATGCAAAGAGGCCATGACTGGAGAGGATTTTGGGTACATGCTTAAAGAGATTCCTGGTCTCATGTTCTGGCTTGGTGTCGATTCACCATTCGGGCTACACCATGCCAAATTAAATCCCAATGAACAGGCTATAGAGGTTGCTGTTAAGATAATGACGAGCTATTTATCGTATAAAGCTGAAGGCTAATCATTTTATTCTCTAGGATAATCATGGTAAAATATAAGAGAATAAAAGGAATATTGTTACATATCGTCGTTTATTATCGAACAAATAGGAGAAACTGATTAAGGGGAATTTTAGGTTATAATTAATAATAAGTATTTATTTAAATTAATTATAATTTAATATTGACTCAAATTTAGATTTGTCCTATAATAAAAAATGTCAAAGAGATAGCAAATGAGAATTGCTATAATACTTAATTAATTTGGAGGGATTCAAATGCCAGAACGTATGGTAGCTAAACAAGCCCCGCGCTTTGAAATGGACGCAGTATTGCCAAATAAAGAATTTGGTAAAGTAAGTCTTGAAGAAAATATGAAAAATGATAAATGGACAGTTTTGTTCTTCTATCCAATGGACTTTACTTTTGTTTGTCCAACTGAAATTACAGCTCTATCTGATCGTTATGATGAGTTTGAAGACCTTGATGCACAAGTAATCGGTGTTTCAACTGACACTATTCATACACACCTTGCTTGGATCAAAACAGATCGTAAGGAAAACGGACTTGGCGATTTAAATTACCCATTAGCGGCAGACACTAACCATGTTGTAGCCCGTGATTATGGCGTTCTAATTGAAGAAGAAGGTATTGCACTTCGCGGCTTATTCATCATCAGCCCTGAAGGTGAATTAATGTATTCTGTTGTTAACCACAACAATATCGGCCGTGACGTTGATGAAACATTACGTGTTCTTCAAGCATTACAAACTGGCGGTCTTTGCCCAGCAAACTGGAAGCCAGGACAAGCTACTCTTAACGTATAATTATTAACCAAACAAGATAGACCTAACCTTTTAAAGTGTTAGGTCTTTTTCATAGGAGGAATTTCGATGAAATTACGTGAGCCAATGCCAGAATTAACCGGAGCAACGGAATGGTTAAATAGTGAAGTAACGAAGGATGAGTTAATTGGTGACAAGCCAACCTTAATCCATTTTTGGTCGATTAGCTGCCATTTATGTAAAGAGGCAATGCCGCAGGTTAACCAATTCCGTGATGACTTTAAAGATAAACTAAACGTGGTAGCAGTTCATATGCCAAGATCGGAAAACGATTTGAACCTTGAGGAAATTAAACAAGTGGCTGCTGAACATGGCATAAACCAACCAATCTTTGTTGATAGTGAGCACAAGTTAACGGAAGCATTTGAAAATCAATATGTACCTGCTTATTATGTATTTGACCGTGAAGGAAAGCTTCGTCATTTCCAAGCAGGCGGCAGCGGAATGAAAATGCTTGAAAAGCGTGTAAACCGTGTTTTAGATGAATTGGAAAAAACTGAATAAATATCAAAGACTGTTCGTCTCTATCGGCGAGCAGTTTTTTATTGCTTCACTGTAACCTTGTCATTATTTAACCGTCCGTAATAATAAATAGAGAAAAAGGGGTGTCAAAGATTGAAAATGGTAAAAAAGATGTTCCCTATTTTTTTCATAGTTATAATGCTTGGTATTACAGGGTGTAGTTCAAATCGTTCTGAGGATGTAAAAATGAGTAAGGATGATACGGCTGCCATGGATTCAGCGCAGTCAAGTAATGGGGAGAAAGCCTCGATTTATTCTGGTGAGACAGATAATTCGAGCACTCCAAAGGAGAAATCAAAAATAGATTTACCAAACAAGATGGTAATCTATCAAGCTGATCTGCAGCTGAGGGTAAAAAAGTTTGAACAAACGATTGGAAATCTTGAAGAAAAGGCCGAAGCGTATGGCGGATACGTCGCGTCCTCTAATGTAACAAAGGAAGGCAAAGAACAGGTGAGTGGGAGTATAACCATCCGAATCCCTCAAAAGAATTTTCAAGCTTTTTTACATGACGCAGAGGGGCAGGCTGTGGAGGTCCTACAGAGAAACATTACAGGTCAGGATGTAACCGAGGAATATGTCGACCTGGAATCCAGATTAAAATCGAAGCGGCTAGTTGAAGAAAGACTATTATCATTTATGAAAACCGCAACGAAAACAGAGGATTTATTAAAAATATCCGCTGATTTAGCGGCTGTTCAAGAGGAAATTGAGACGATTGAGGGTAAAATGAAATTTTTAGAAAATCAAACTTCATTTTCAACAGTAACCATTACTCTTTTTGAGAACAAGGTTGTCGTCCCCGATATTGATAAAGACAAACTAAATACTTGGGAAAAAACGAAAAAGCAATTTATGAAAAGCACAAATACGTTATTAGCTGGTCTATCAGGTCTAGTGGTATTGATTATTGGTAATCTGCCGATTCTGGCGATCTTAGCTATTATAGGTTTCGTCGGATATCTTTATTTTCGAAGGAAGAAAAATAGTAGTAGAGAATAACAAAAGCGGAAGCCTCTTTAAAAGGCTTCCGCTTTTATTATTAAACTTCCATAATGATTGGTAAAATCATTGGTCTGCGTTTTGTTTTTTCATATAGGAAAGGCGCTAATGTGTCAGTGATTTCATTTTTGATTTCGGACCACTGACTTGTTTTTCGCTCCATAACCTTGTTTAAATGTTTAGTTATTAAACTTTGAGCATCGTTGATCAAATCGCCTGATTCTCTCATATACACAAAACCACGAGAAATGAGATCTGGTCCTGATGCAATTTTAAATTCCTTCATATTGATGCTTACAACCACTACAACTAAGCCTTCCTCTGAAAGGATTCGACGGTCACGTAATACAATATTCCCAATATCTCCTACACCGCTTCCATCAATATAAACTGAGCCTGATGGAATCTTTCCTGCAACTTGTGCAGAGTTTTCAGAAAGGGCTAATACTTCACCGTTGTCCATAATAAAGCAATTTTCTTCTTCGACACCACAGTCCACTGCAAGCTTAGCATGCATTCGCTGCATCCTGTATTCACCATGAATTGGCATGAAGAATTTAGGTTTAATTAAACGAAGCATTAATTTTTGTTCTTCTTGGCCGCCATGTCCAGAAGTATGGATATTGCTTAATTTTCCGTGAATGACGTCAGCACCGGCTCGATACAGCATGTTAATTGTTCGGCTGACACTTATCGTGTTACCAGGAATAGGAGATGAAGAAAAGACAACAGTATCTCCAGGAATGATTTGAATTTGTCTGTGTGTGCCGTTTGCTATTCTTGAAAGGGCTGCCATTGGTTCTCCCTGACTTCCCGTACAAAGAATGGTGACTTTGTCAGCAGGTAAACGATTAATTTGGTTAGCTTCAATAAAGGTTTCTTTTGGAGCACTTATATATCCTAATTCAAGGCCAATATTAATTGCAGCCTCCATGCTCCGACCAAAAACAGCTACTTTTCTGTCATTTTCTACAGCGGCCTCTACTACCTGCTGTAGCCTATGGATGTTAGATGCAAAGGTAGCAAAAATAATTCGGCCATCAACTTTACGAAAGATATCATTGATATTTTCGCCGACACGTCGTTCTGACATAGTGAAATCCGGGATTTCACTATTGGTACTATCTGAAAGTAGACATAAAACGCCTTCTTTTCCGATTTCGGCCATTTTCGTTAAATTGGCAGGTTCACCAACAGGAGTGAAATCAAATTTAAAATCACCTGTATGAACAATTTGACCTGGCGGTGTTTTGACTACTATTCCATAGGAATCAGGAATACTATGGGTAGTGCGGAAAAACGTAACAGATGTTTTTCTGAATTTAATTACGTCGTCTTCTTTTATCTCAATCAATTTTGCATTCCTTAAAAGGCCATGCTCTTCTAATTTATTTTTTATTAAACCAAGCGCCAGTTTCCCGCCGTAAATTGGTATGTTTATTTCACGCAACAAATAAGGGATACCACCGATGTGGTCCTCATGTCCATGGGTAACGAATAATCCTTTAATTTTCTCTTCATTTTTAACTAAATAGGTATAATCAGGAATGACATAATCAATACCTAATAACTCATCCTCAGGAAATTTAATTCCAGCATCAATTAAAATAATTTCATCCTGGAATTGAACTGCATAAGTGTTTTTGCCAATTTCTCCTAAACCACCCAGGGCAAAAACAGCAGTTTGATCATTTTTTACAAATTTCATAAATTATATCTCCAATACTTTAAAGTCTTCATTTTGTTTTTCATATTCTAAATAAGCGCCACTAACTTCTTGTACAAGCTCAACGTTATATCCACGGTCGGCAATTTTTTTACGAACATCACGAACGGATTCACCCTCAATATAAAGAGTTTTAGTGTTCTCTCTAACTGGTACTTGCTTAATACTTTCTTGGTAGTAAACTTTAAATAGCATAACTATATCGCTCCTCACTAAATCATAGCTTTTTCTATTATATAAAACATTTTCATCTTTTTCATTTATTTTCTTAGAAAACCCTTAGGCTTATTGTGAAAAGTATGTAAAAAAAGAATCTGTTTTTACAATTTACAATAATGAAGGAGCCCTTCGCAAGTTTGAAGGGCTCAAAAAATTTAGGCAATAGATTTTTTTCTCAGTAAATCTTTCCACTGTTTTAAGAGCTTTTTCCTTAGCTTCTTTAACATAGTGGATCATCTCCTTACTTCTTATTTTAAACAATCCTTGTCCAATGTAAAGCAAGCAATGGTAGATAATTGAAATTTTTTTAAATGATCGTTTTTTTACTACTATTATATGATTAAAACGCTGATTCTTTCATGGTTAAACATGGAATTAATTGTGAAAACAAATTGACAATTAAAATGAGAAGGTTTAGTGTTTTAAAGGGATAAACTAAGGAGACAACAAGAATAGGAAGAGGATTTAAGAGAAATGGGAAGATTATATTCAGCTTTGATTGGATTAAGCCTTATTTGGGGGACATCCTTTTTATTCATAAAAATACTCTTATCATCAATGGGACCTGAAAACATCGTACTTGGCCGCTCCCTTTTTGGAACTATTATACTTTTACTGATCATTTTATTAAAAAAGAAAATAACGAACCTTAAAAAACTTCCTTGGACTAAAATATTCGTTGTTGCTTTGACCAATAACGCACTTCCATGGTTTTTAATTTGTTCAAGTGAAACAAAACTAACCTCTAGTATGGCTTCGATTATTAATGCTACTACACCTATTTGGACTTTAATAATTGGCTTTTTCTTCTTTTCTTCCTCACTAAGAAAAAGTCAATGGATTGGCATTTTAGTTGGCTTTATGGGAATCTTTGTTTTATCTGGCATTAAATTAGGTGATTTTTACTCAGGACATATTTCCGGCATTCTACTTATGACTGGTGCCACTCTTTCTTATGGATTGGCTTCACACCTAACAAAAAAGCATTTAACCCAGTTATCGGTGCTTGAAACATCCTTTTTTACTCTATTATTTTCCACTATTATAAGCTTTTTTGTCATATTATTTATGAATCCAAGGTCACTGTCTTCTTTTTTAACTATTGAAACGGTCGGATCTTTTATTGGTTTAGGAGCACTTGGTTCTGGGGTAGCATATTTGCTATTTTATTATCTCGTTAAGAAAGGCAGTCCGGAATTTGCTTCTCTGGTGACCTATCTTGTTCCAATTTCCGCCCTATTATGGGGTACCATATTATTAAATGAGGAAATACATCTATCAATGGTTTTAGGATTAATTGTGATTTTTATTGGTGTATACATTTCCTCTCTCAAACCTAAGGAAAAATCAAAAGAATCACATGCAGCATAGATGTTTGCTTAAAGGAGTTTGTGAGTTATGAAAAAAATAGTCTTTTTTGACATTGATGGGACATTACTTGATCACGAGAAAAATCTACCGCTCAGCACAAAAAGAGCAATCCAATTATTAAAGGAAAACGGAGTTTTTGTTGCTATCGCAACGGGAAGGGCTCCTTTCATGTTCGAAAGCTTGCGCGAGGAGCTCGACGTGGATTCCTTTGTAAGCTTCAATGGCCAATATGTGGTCTTTGAGAATAAAGTGATTTATGAAAATCCCTTACATGAGATAGGGATTGAGAAACTCTATCAGGATGCCCTAATGAATAAGCATCCACTCGTCTTTATGAACGAAAAAACAATGAAGGCAAGTGTGCAGCATCATCGCTTTATTGAGACCAGTATGGGTAGTCTTAACTTTTTACATCCTGAGGAAGATGCTCGCTTTTACGTAAATAGAAAACTATATCAATCATTACTTTTTTGTGAAAGTCAAGATGAACCACTGTACTTTGATGCTTACCCGGAATTTGATTTTATACGATGGCACCCATATTCAGTGGATGTCTTGCCAAAAGGCGGCTCAAAAGCCGAGGGAATAAAAAAAATGATTGAACAATTAGGATTTGAATTAAAGGATGTCTATGCCTTCGGAGACGGTTTGAATGATTTAGAAATGCTGAAAGAAGTAGGGACAGGAGTGGCTATGGGAAACGGAGTTCCTGAAGCAAAAAAATTGGCAGATATAATCACTTCGGACGTTTCCAATGATGGTATTTGGAACGGATTAAAAGAACTTCAATTAATATAACAAAAACTCGCCAAGCGGCGAGTTTTTGTTATCTTTCAATGGGAATTGCTCCTTGAATCTCTTTTAGAGGTTCCTGTTTATCGATATGGTCATAAAACATTACACCATTTAAATGATCAATTTCGTGTTGAAAACAAATAGCTGGAAGTCCTTTTAAGCGAAGCTTAACCTCTTCACCGGTATGAGTTATTCCTTTTACAGTAACTCTCGCATACCTCGGAACGTAACCAGGAATAGCCTCGTCCACTGAAAGACAGCCTTCACCTGACGTTAAATAAGCCATTTCAACAGAGTGGCTGATAATTTTTGGATTAAATAAGGCATAACTATAAAGAGTTCCCTTATCGTCCATGAGATGAACAGCAATCATCCGTTTAGACACATTAATTTGAGGGGCTGCCAAACCGATTCCAGGACGCAATCCGTATTGATAGGCAATTTCGGGATTTTGGCTGTTGATGACGTATTCTAACAGACTAAGTAAAATTTTTGTATCCTCTTTAGATGGCGGCATTTGTACTTCAGCAGCCACTTTTCTTAGAGTAGGATGGCCATCTCGAATGATATCCTCCATCGTTAACATAAACCTTCACTCCTGATTTTAATTATAATTAAGTCCAACATTAGTCTATCAAACAATGTAGAAAATGTTAACAATTGATTATGAAAACAACCACTTTATATTGTCAAACCAACTAAGTACCGATATAGTAGGAAATGGTATAGATAGGAGGTTCCAATAATGTTTTTTTCTGGAAAATATAAGTTTTTATTAATGTTAATAGCAATATTTTTATTAGCATCAGGGTGCAGTAATAAAAAATCATCCGTAGAGAAGATGTATGATGTGTTAGAAAATGTAGTATCGAAAGAAAAGGGATTTGAAGAACAACAAGAACCACTTGTTTCATTAGAAAAGAAAGAAAAAGAACTATATGATAAGATCATTGGTCTTGGGATGAAAGAATACGACGAGATTGTAAAGCTCTCCGATGAAGCAATAGCTCTTGCCAATCAACGGCAAGAACATATGGAAAAAGAAACAAAGAGCATGAAGGAATCTGAAAAAGAGTTTAAAAAAGTAACTGATATTAAAGATGGGTTAGAAGATCCAGCACTAAAAAAATTAGCAAATGAACTTTATGTGATTATGATTGAAAGATACAAGGCCCATGATGATCTTTACACGGAATATTCAGAGGCATTAAAGGATGATAAACAATTATATGAAATGTTTAAGGATAAGAATCTGCCCTTAGAAGACCTTGAAGGACAGGTAAATAAACTAAATGATTTGTATAAAAAGGTTTTTGATACTAATGAAAAATTTAATAAGCTAACTGAACAATATAATGAAAAGAAACTTGCTTTTTATAAAAAGGCTGAATTAAATACAAACAAATAACCACTTAAAATAAAGAATCGGCCTATGGTCGATTTTTTTCTATATTATAACAATAATTAAAAATAGTGAAATTATATATAACAGTTTAACAGTGAATATTAGTACAGGGATAAAAAGTGTAACGACTATTATTAACTTGTTTGTGGTGAAAAATTATTATGCAAAGGATTTGACGCTTTAAAATGATTGGTGTAAACTCATATTGTGATAAATAATTGTATCAATAAAGTTACATAAAATAATGATACAGAATAAGATAGTGGTAGGATAAAAAAATGATGTCACTTTCACATCAGGCTTTTATTCGTGTTTTTTGGGTAATCTAACTTAGTGGATTTTATTTTTTATTTATCTTTTATCTAGAAAGGAAGATGTGACCAAATGGCTTCAAAACTTAAGAACGCCCAGCTCGATGCGAAAAAAGCACTCGAGACAGTAGAAAATCAATTTGAAACTCTTCAAATATTAAACGAAGAAGGCGAAGTCGTTAATGAGGCGGCAATGCCAGAGCTAACGGATGACCAACTTCAGGAATTAATGCGCCGCATGGTTTATACACGAATTCTTGACCAACGATCTATATCGTTAAATCGACAAGGAAGATTAGGATTCTATGCACCAACTGCTGGTCAAGAAGCGTCCCAATTAGCATCCCAGTTTGCCCTTGAAAAAGAAGATTTTATTTTACCAGGCTATCGTGATGTTCCGCAATTAATCTGGCATGGATTACCATTATATCAAGCATTTTTATTTTCTCGTGGACACTTCCAAGGAAACCAAATTCCTGAGGGTGTGAATGTTCTTTCGCCACAAATTATTATCGGGGCACAGTATGTTCAAACTGCCGGTGTTGCCTTAGGATTTAAAAAGAGCGGTAAGAAAGCTGTTGCCATTACCTACACAGGTGACGGTGGTGCTTCGCAAGGGGATTTCTATGAAGGAATTAACTTTGCGGGGGCATTTAAAGCACCAGCCATTTTTATTGTTCAAAATAACCGTTTTGCGATTTCGACTCCTGTAGAAAAACAATCAGCAGCAAAAACGATTGCTCAAAAGGCGGTTGCGGCTGGTATTCCAGGTGTTCAAGTTGACGGTATGGATCCATTAGCTGTATATGCAGCGGTTCATGACGCTCGTGAACGTGCTGTTAATGGTGAAGGGCCAACATTAATTGAAACATTAACTTACCGATATGGTCCACATACAATGGCCGGAGATGATCCTACTCGCTATCGTACGGCTGATTTAGATAATGAATGGGAAAAGAAAGATCCGTTAGTTCGTTTCCGTAAGTTCCTTGAAAAGAAGGGCCTTTGGAGCGAAGAAAAGGAAAATCAAGTTATTGAACAAGCAAAAGAGGATATCAAAGAGGCAATTAAAAAAGCGGACGCAGCACCAAAACAAAAGGTTACCGACCTCATGTCCATCATGTTTGAAGAAATGCCTTCTAACTTAAAAGAACAGTATGAAATTTATAAAGCAAAGGAGTCGAAGTAAGTCATGGCTCAAATGACAATGATTCAAGCTATTACCGATGCACTGCGCACGGAACTGCGCAAAGACCCCAATACATTAGTTTTTGGTGAAGACGTAGGTGTTAACGGTGGTGTTTTCCGTGCAACGGAAGGCTTACAAAAAGAATTTACCGAGGACCGAGTATTTGATACTCCTCTTGCAGAATCTGGTATCGGTGGATTGGCGATTGGTTTGGCGCTGACTGGATACCGACCAATCCCTGAGATTCAATTCTTTGGATTTGTTTTCGAAGTAATGGATTCGATTGCCGGCCAAATGTCTCGTATGCGCTACCGTTCAGGCGGCCGTTACAACATGCCAATAACTGTACGTTCTCCTTTTGGCGGCGGTGTTCATACACCTGAAATGCACTCAGATAGCTTGGAAGGTTTAATGGCACAAACTCCGGGATTAAAGGTCGTTGTTCCTTCCACACCATATGATGCAAAAGGATTATTACTTTCTTCCATTCGTGATAATGACCCAGTCATTTTCCTTGAGCATTTAAAACTATATCGTGCTTTCCGTCAAGAAGTTCCTGAAGAAGAGTATACTATTCCTCTTGGAAAAGCTGATGTGAAGCGTGAAGGTACAGATTTATCCATTATTACTTATGGTGCGATGGTTCATGAATCATTAAAAGCGGCAGATGAATTAGCAAAAGAGGGACATTCTGTTGAGGTAGTTGATTTACGTACTATTAGCCCGCTTGATATCGAAACGATCATTACTTCTGTTGAAAAAACAGGTCGAGCTATCGTTGTTCAAGAGGCTCAAAAGCAAGCAGGTGTTGCTGCGAACGTTGTAGCTGAGATCAATGACCGGGCAATTTTAAGCCTTGAAGCACCAGTATTGCGTGTTGCTGCAGCTGATACAATCTATCCTTTCTCACAAGCAGAATCAGATTGGTTGCCAAACTACAAAGACGTAATTGAAACAGCTAAAAAAGTATTATCATTCTAATAGAGAATTTTCAGAAATCTATAAACAATAGGAGGATGAATCCAAGTGAGCGCAACCGCAACCACATTTCAATTTAAAATGCCTGACATTGGTGAAGGTATTCATGAAGGTGAAATCGTCAAATGGTTCATCAAACCGGGCGATAAAGTTCAAGAAGATGACGTACTTTGCGAAATACAAAATGATAAGGCGGTAGTTGAAATTCCCTCGCCTGTTGAAGGAACCGTATTAGAGGTTTTAGTTGGAGAGGGAACCGTAGCAACTGTCGGACAGGTGCTTGTTACCTTTGATGCTCCAGGATATGAAAACTTGCAATTTAAAGGTGATCATGGTGATGAGGGGCCTGCTCAAGTTGAAGCGGCTGCACCAATGCCTGAATCAAAGCCAGAAGCAGCACCTCAGACAGTACCTGCAGCGGCCGTTGTTCCTGCTCAGCCTCAAGCGGAGGTTGATCCAAATCGCCGCATCATCGCAATGCCATCAGTAAGGAAATACGCCCGAGATAAAGGTGTAGAGATTGCATTAGTTGCTGGTACTGGGAAAAATGGCCGGATAATGATAGCGGATATTGATACCTTCTTATCTGGCGGAGCGCAAACTGCAGCACCTCAAGCGGCAAATGTTGCTGAAACTCAAGCAGAGGCTCCAAAAGTTGAAACGGCAAAAGCAGCAACTCCAATTCCACAAGGTGAATATCCTGAAACTCGTGAAAAAATGAGCGGAATTCGGAAGGCTATTGCAAAAGCTATGGTTAATTCTAAGCACACCGCTCCACATGTAACATTAATGGACGAAGTGGATGTTACCAAACTCGTTGCACACCGAAAGAAATTTAAAGAAGTGGCTGCAGCTAAAGGCATCAAGCTTACATTCTTGCCATACATCGTAAAAGCCTTAACAAGTGCATTACGTGAATTCCCGGCACTGAATACATCACTTGATGATGCAACAAGTGAAATAATTCATAAGCATTACTTCAACATTGGAATTGCGGCTGACACAGAAAAAGGCTTATTAGTTCCAGTTGTAAAAGATGCAGATCGTAAGTCAGTTTTCTCTATTTCTAATGATATCAATGAATTAGCAACCAAAGCCCGTGATGGCAAACTTGCTCCGGATGAAATGAAGGGCGCGTCATGCACGATTTCAAATATTGGATCTGCAGGCGGACAATGGTTTACGCCGGTTATTAATCACCCTGAAGTAGCTATTTTAGGTGTTGGAAGAATTGCAGAAAAACCGATTGTTAGAGACGGAGAAATTGTTGCTGCACCAGTATTAGCACTTTCATTAAGCTTTGATCATCGTATGATCGACGGTGCTACAGCGCAGAATGCAATAAATCACATTAAACGATTGTTGAACGATCCAGAACTATTGTTAATGGAGGCGTAATAAATGGTAGTTGGAGATTTCCCGATAGAAACAGATACTATTGTCATTGGTGCAGGTCCCGGAGGATATGTCGCAGCCATTCGTGCGGCACAGCTAGGACAAAAGGTTACCATAGTGGAAAAAGAATATGTTGGCGGAGTTTGTTTAAATGTAGGCTGTATCCCTTCAAAAGCATTGATAGCAGCGAGTCACCGGTACGAAACAGCCAAACATTCTGAAAGCTTTGGGATTACAGCTGAAAATGTTAAAGTTGACTTTTCGAAGGTTCAAGAATTTAAATCTGGTATTGTAAACAAGTTAACTGGCGGTGTCGAAGGCTTATTAAAAGGAAATAAAGTAACGATAGCTCGTGGTGAAGCTTACTTTGTGGATGCGAATACCCTTCGCGTCATGGATGAAAATTCTGCACAAACGTATACCTTTAAAAATGCCATTATCGCGACAGGTTCTCGTCCAATTGAGCTTCCTGCTTTCAAATATTCGAAACGAGTTCTTAATTCTACAGGTGCACTTAATTTAAATGATATTCCCGAAAAAATCGTTGTTATTGGCGGCGGAGTAATCGGAATTGAACTTGGCGGTGCATACGCAAACTTTGGCAGTCAGGTAACTGTATTAGAGGGTGCGGATGAAATTTTAGGTCTTGGCGTTTTTGATAAGCAAATGGCTGCACTCGTTAAGCGAACTATGAAGAAAAAAGGTGCAGAATTCTATACTAAAGCATTAGCTAAGGGTGTAGAAGAAACAGAAAATGGTGTAGTTGTCACTTTTGAAACAAAAGGCGAAGAGAAGAAAATCGAAGCTGACTACGTATTTGTCATGGTTGGCCGCCGTCCAAACACTGATGAAATGGGCTTGGAACAAGTAGGTGTGAAATTAAGTGACAGAGGTTTAATTGAAATTGACAAACAATGTCGAACAAATATAAGCAATATATTTGCAATTGGAGATGTAGTTGCTGGACCTCAATTAGCACATAAGGCATCCTATGAAGCTAAAATTGCCGCAGAGGCGATTGCCGGTCACTCTTCAGAAATTGATTATTTAGGCATACCTGCAGTCGTTTTCTCTGACCCAGAATTAGCTTCTGTGGGTTATACGGAATCACAAGCAAAAGAAGAAGGCATAGATGTAATTGCTGCTAAATTCCCATTCGCGGCAAACGGGCGTGCTTTATCACTCGATAGCGGTGATGGCTTCTTAAAATTAATTACTCGTAAAGAAGACGGCCTTGTAATTGGGGCGCAAATTGCCGGTGCTAGCGCTTCAGATATGATTGCTGAACTTGGTCTTGCCATCGAAGCAGGAATGACTGCTGAAGACCTTGCAATGACCATTCATGCCCATCCGACGCTTGGCGAAATAACAATGGAAGCGGCTGAAGTAGCTCTTGGTAGTCCGATCCATATAATCAAATAAAAAGTAAAATAAAGTCCTATTCCTTGTAATAAAAAGGAAAGGACTTTATTTTTTTTTGGCGAATAAATATATAGATAAATGCAATTTGTGTGGTGATAAATATGAGGGTCTATGTTGTCATGATGCTGCAATTTATCATTTGGAGTGGTTATACATTAATTGAATGGCTATCAAAGCATGATCAGTTAGTTTATAAAGTAATTATGTTTTTTGTATTTTTTTATTTGGCTTTTTTAATAGGTAATCAGGTAACCCGGTCTGCGCGTAAAACGCTATTCCTTACCTCTTTAAGTTTAGTCATCTATACTTCCATCCATTATACAATGGCCCTTTTTACCCATTAGGGCTCTTTTCGTAAACTTTGCCGCTTTTGGAACTTAATAAGGTTCATTTACAAAGTTTCTAGGCAATTTTCGC
The DNA here is from genome assembly GCF_050477905.1 of Neobacillus pocheonensis. Taxonomy (NCBI): domain Bacteria; kingdom Bacillati; phylum Bacillota; class Bacilli; order Caryophanales; family Bacillaceae; genus Neobacillus; species Neobacillus pocheonensis. Next base: position 47,938 of record NZ_JBCNAD010000007.1, read on the forward strand.
AAAATGTTCTTACGAAAAGATGCCACGATGCTTCTAGATATACGGGTTGATAAACTTATACGAAAAACAACAATCTATGCGAAAATAGCCTTCATTAAAAAAAGCCCCATTAGGGAGCTTTTTTATTTTCTTGGATAGTAATACATGATTCTTTCATTAAAAAGGTGTAGTTCTCCTTGAAGTTTCTTCGCCAAGAATTTACAAAATTCATTTGCTTTTCCTTTATCTCCAAAGGTGGACTGTTCAGGTAAAGTAACTTGGATGTACATTTGTTCTCTTTCTTGCCCATTTTCGTCTCGAATAGTTTCCTTATCGATTCCTGTTAAAATTGCATAGTAGCGCTCGTGGTCAGAGTGTAAATAAAACCACTTGCCTTTTCCGTCTACGGTCTCCTTAATTTCATATGGAAAAGCATTTTCTCCGTACTGCCAGTTTAATTGATCACCGGTTTTAGCAGTAATATTCTTATAGTAATGAAAAAATTCTTTTAACTCTTCAATAGTTATCGTTTGCTTTGCAGATGAAGGCACAAGCTTAATAAATGCGTTTTCAGCCATCATCATTCCCCCTCACTAGTCCGATATGTATGCCCCTTCTATTCTAGCATTGAACAAAAAGTGATGACAACACTTACAAATAAATTGTCAAGATTTCTTGTCTTTTTTTAAAATATAAATTATAATAATATTCTAAATATTAAATGAAAAGGAGGAGTAAAATGGAATTATTTGATAAGCTCTATGATGAGCATGAAAACGCTAAAGTGAGGTTTATTGGCTTTACAACAGAACATACTCGTTACGACTTTGGTATTATTTACACAACTATGTTTTTCGGAAAACCTCTTGTCATCTGCATGCAAACCGGCCGTTCAACTCTCCTCGACCCCAAAGATATTGAAGATATTGATTACCTTCAAACTGTATTCCGTATCCCAGATAAACAACAAGCATCTGATTTGGCTGAGTTCTTTAGTGAAGCACTACCTGCTATACCGTTTGTCACTCAATATGAATAAAGAGTATAAAAAAGGCCTTTAAAGGTCTTTTTTTATGCTATTTTTTTAAATGTGACATACAAATTAGGCTTGAAAAATTAAATGTGATATATTATTATTGTCTTAGGGATATTTAAACGCTTTCAATAAGGGTCAATATTAATTAATGAAAAGGGGATTGGACAGATGGGAACACTTGTATGTCAAACTTGTAACTCTACTATTGATCATTTTGAAGATGAAAAAGTAACAGTACTTTATTCTAAATGCAATTGCTGCGAAGAACAGCATAACCACGAAGAAGCATAATTGTTTTTTGATAAAATAAAACAGGATTCCTTGTAGGGAATCCTGTCTTTTTATTTAATGGCTTTATATTCTTTTATGACATGAATCGTTTTGATTTCGTCATCCTCCGGCCCTTGAACAGGCAGGCCGACTTCCAGGTTTTTCTTGATATAATGAAGGTTTTCCTTCGTAATGATTTCTCCAGGAATAAAGATTGGGATCCCAGGTGGATATACCATCACAAATTCTGCAATAATCCTTCCTTCGGATTCATCAAAAGGAATTACTTCTGTATCCGAATAAAATGCATCTCGAGGTGTTAAGGCAAGCACAGGAATTTCAGGAAGAAGAACTTCAACTGGTTCCACTTTTTCAGCACGGTGCTTACATTCTTCAGCAAGATCTTTCATAGCTGATACTAAGAGGTCTGCTTCATATTCTGTGTCCCCTAGAGAGATAATACAAAGAATGTTATAAAGGTCAGATAATTCAACTTCAATGTTATGCTTTTCTCTCAGCCATTTTTCTACTTCAAAACCTGTTAGCCCTAAATCTTTAACAGAAATAATCAACTTGGTGGGGTCAAAATCAAAGGTTGCTTTTGAACCCAAAATTTCTTCGCCAACACAATGCAGATTGTCAATTTCGTTTATTCTTTTGCGAATAGATTGGGCAACGTCAATTGTTTTATCAATCAATTCCCTCCCTTTAGTTGCTAATTGCTTACGAGCAACATCAAGAGAAGCAAGCAATAAATAGGAAGTAGAAGTTGTTGTCAGCATGCTTAGAATGGATTGAACGTGTTTAACAGATACTAGTCCTTCTTTCACGTTAAGAATGGAGCTTTGTGTCATGGAACCGCCAAGTTTATGAACACTTGTCGCAGCCATATCTGCTCCAGCCTGCATGGCCGATAAGGGCAAATCCTCATGGAAATGAATATGAACGCCATGTGCTTCATCAACAAGAACAGGAACATCATAGGAATGGGCAATTTCGACGATTTTCTTTAAATCTGCAGAGATGCCAAAGTAGGTAGGGTTTATAACCAGTACTCCCTTTGCATCAGGGTGCTGTTCAAGTGCTCTTTCAACAGCGTCATTTGTAATGCCATGGGAAATTCCTAATTCCATATCGATTTCCGGATGAATAAATACAGGGATAGCTCCAGAAAAAACAATCGCTGACATAACAGATTTATGAACATTCCTTGGAACGATAATCTTTTCTCCAGGACCACAAACGGCCATTACCATTGTCATAATTGCTCCGCTTGTTCCTTGGACCGAGAAAAATGTATGATCGGCGCCAAAAGCTTCAGCTGCAAGGTCCTGGGCCTGTTTAATCATTCCTTTTGGGGAATGCAGATCATCAAGTGGTCCAATATTAATTAAGTCTATAGAGAGGGCATTATCTCCAATAAAATTTCGAAATTCAGGGTCAATTCCTGCTCCTTTTTTATGGCCGGGAATATGGAATTGGATCGGATTTCTTTTTGCATGCGCTAATAACCCGCTAAATAACGGTGTTTGATTTTGTGACAATTTATAACCACACCTCTTTATCTAAAAAATACTCATTTTATCTTTAGGCAAACAAAAGCATTATAGCACTTATCTCTTACCTTGCATAGGATTTAATTTAGTTTTCCTTTAAGACAGGAAAATTACCCTTTTAGGACGAAATAAGAAAGAATCAAATTATTAGGAGGAAGTTAAATTGAATTGGCAAACGAGGGTAACAGACATTCTCAACATTCGATATCCGATTATTCAAGGGGGACTGGCGTATTTAGCTTACTCTGATTTGGCAGCTGCAGTGTCCAATGCCGGAGGTCTTGGACAAATTACGGCCATGTCTTTAGAAAATCCGGAACTGTTAAGGGAAGAAATTAGGAGAGTGAAACAATTAACTGATAATCCCTTTGGTGTTAATTTCGCAATTGGGCAGCATGGCAGGCCGTTCTCTGAGTTCCTGCAGGTTGCCATTGATGAAGAGGTACCTGTCGTTTCGATGACTGGCGGTAATCCTGCACCCATTTTTGAACAATTAAAGGGAACATCTATTAAAACTCTTGTCCTTGTTGCTGCCAGAAGACAGGCAGTTAAAGCAGAAGAGCTTGGCGCTGATGCGGTCATGGTTGTAGGGCAGGAAGGTGGTGGACACCTCGGTCGTGATGACGTTGGAACAATGGTATTAATTCCGCAGGTGGTGGACAGCGTTTCCATCCCAGTCATTGCATCCGGGGGAATTGGTGACGGCAGAGGGCTGATGGCTGCGCTCAGTTTGGGTGCTGAAGGAATTGAAATGGGTACAAGGTTTATTGCCACAAAAGAATGTGTTCATGCTAACGAGGTATATAAACAGGCGCTAATAAGAGGTACAGAGGCGGACACTGTTGTCATTAAGAGAACACTAGGCGCGCCTGCACGGGCCGTTTTGAATAGCTGGACTGAAAAAATCCTTGAAATTGAAAAAAATAAAGGTGAGTATGAACAATTAAAAGATTTCATTAGTGGGATAGCCAATAAACGTTACATATATGATGGCGCTGTCGATGAAGGGTTTGCATGGGCTGGGCAGGTTATGGGCCTCATTAAAGATGTTCCAACAGTATCTGAACTATTTGAACGAATGATAACTGAATCGGAACAAATTCGTGCTAAATGGGGAAAATAAGGTATGATACTCTTGAAGAAACAAGTAAGAAGGTGAGTGAATGGAGTACCAATACCCGATTGATTATAACTGGTCAACTGATGAAATCGTTGACGTTATTAACTTTTTTGAAGCAATTGAAAGAGCTTACGAAAAGGGAATCGAACGTGATGAAGTAATGATGCATTATCGCCGTTTTAAAGAAATTGTCCCTAGCAAGGCAGAAGAGAAAACAATTTGTGGAGAATTTGAAGAAATCAGCGGTTATTCATCCTATCGGACAATGAAGAAAGCAAAAGAAGCATCATCTGGAGATAGAATATTGATGAGGTAAATAAGAGAAGCTCCCGAACCATGTTCAGGAGCTTTTTCTATTTGATGTTCAGTGCAATTTTATATAGTGGAGCTACTTGCTTAAAAACTTCTTCGATTTTATGTACTAATCCATCAGGACCCATCTCGATTAAACTTTCCCTGTTAATTGTATACCCGCATAATAATTCTGCTTTTTTTACGTTTTGGAAACGGTCGATTAGGGATTGCAATTCTTTTTTTGACAAATTCCCGTGTATGACAGTGTCTGGTTTCATATGATCGCCAGACCAGGCATAATCCTTCGGCGTTTCTTTGAAAAGCTTGTTTATCTTTTTGGTGAATCTTTCCGCAATGATTTCTTTTTGTGGTGCTTCATAAATGATTGCAAACCAAATAAATAAATGGGTGTTCCATAAGCCAATTTGAAAATGAGGGAGCATTTTATAGCCCCTAGAATTATTTGCAAATGCGACCCAGGTGTCCTTTGGTGGATTGATGGTCCTTCTTGCGTGTTTCGCTACATGGACAAACATTTCATCTCCAGTCAGCGCAGATAAGATCGGTGCAAAATGCTGGCCTAAAACTTCCAATTTCGGACGAATCGTTTCTTTAAGTGCCTCCATTCTTGCCTCTAAACCATCTATTTTAAATACATCAAAATCCTCATTTGTAAATCCTTTGAATTCCATTTTTTTACCCCCAACCAACCATTTGTCATTTATTGTAGCATATCAGAAAAAAGACAAGAAGTTTGATGCATTTCTAGGTTAAAGCACATATTTGTTGCAACATATCAATTCGGCTCATATTATACAGTAAAAAAAATAATCTGAAAAATTAGTTAAATCTTCGAAAGGGGAGGAGAAGTGTGAAACAATTGATGAATACTTCATTAAAAAAAGCTAGTGATAAGGAAAGAACAGCTGTTTTGAGATTAGAAATGGATTATGAATTAGCGGTATTATTTGAGGCGATTGAAGAAAAGAATGAAAAGAAAATGAAAGAGTGTAAGCAAAAATTAGAAAAAATTCGCCAAGAATTATTACGATTAAAAGCTCTTTAATTTGGCATGTTCATATCTTTCTAAGGGGAAACAAGATAGAATGAAGATTAATATTGGACTCATCTAAACGAACTCCAAAAAGTGAGGGGAGTTCGTTTGTTATTGTCTGGAGATTGAATAAAAAGGAAACCCCAAAAGTTGATATGGCTTTACAATTTGATTAAGCTATAGATACGACTACATAGAAATTTTGAAAAATAATCCATTGAGATTTGGAGGGGAATCATGAATTGGGAAAGTATTTATGCCAATGCAAAAGAATGGGTAAAAGAAGCAGGGGATAGAATCCGCTCCTCCTTTAATGAGACCTTAAATATTCAGACGAAAACAAACCCAAATGATCTGGTCACGAACATGGATAAGGAAATTGAACAGTTTTTTATTGCTAAAATAAAAGAGGTATACCCAGGGGATAAAATTATGGGGGAAGAGGGATTTGGAGACAAGCTCACAAACCTTGAAGGAACTGTTTGGATAATTGATCCCATTGATGGAACGATGAACTTTATTCATCAGCAAAGGAATTTCGCGATTTCCCTCGGAGTATATGAAAATGGTGTAGGAAAAATTGGGATTATTTATGATGTGGTCCATGATGAGCTTTATCATGCTTTTAATGGAAAAGGGGCATATTTAAACGAAAAACCTATTCCTCGCTTAGAGGAAACTACCGTACAGGAATCGATTATTGCGTTGAATGCGACATGGGTAATGGAGAATCGTCGAATAGATCATAATTTAATGATACCATTAGTACGGGCTGCTAGGGGAACAAGATCATATGGAACAGCTGCCCTTGAAATGGTGTTTGTGGCTACAGGTAGAGTGGATGCCTACCTTTCGATGCGCCTATCACCATGGGATTATGCTGCTGGAGTGGTCATAATAGAGGAACTTGGCGGAAATGTTACAAATTTAAGGGGGGAAAAGCTGGACTTTCTCACCCAGGATTCCCTTTTCGCTGCCAAACCTGGTCTTCACCAGACGATACTGAAGGAATATTTAAAGGATGGAAAATGGTAAAAGAAGCCAATCGATTGGCTTCTTTTTTATAGTTTCCCGTTTTCACGCATTCTTTTTTTAGTTGAAAAGCCTAGTCCCATAATAACGATCACGGCCAATATACTTCCAATAATCCCAAGTAAGCTTTTTTCACTTATGGCAACGCCTATCCCCATAATACTTGCTGCGGCTAAAATTGCATAAATCAGTAATGGCCATTTAATGTTTTTCATTTTTTTTGCCCCTTAAATATATATTTATTTTTATTCTACATAAAATGCTTTTAGGTTTCCACATTAATTATGGTATAATGTTTTAGTTGTAAATGGGAAACTATAAATAGTTTTATTTTTTATTATAAAGGCAGGAGTGGAAATTTTTGAAAATTAGAGAAGATATTCGTAATATAGCGATTATTGCCCACGTTGACCATGGGAAAACAACCTTGGTTGACCAATTGTTAAAACAATCAGGTACATTCCGTTCGAACGAGCATGTGGAAGAGCGTGCAATGGACTCGAATGATTTAGAAAGAGAGCGCGGAATTACCATCCTCGCGAAAAATACGGCGATTCAATATAAAGATACACGAATCAATATTTTAGATACACCTGGACACGCAGACTTCGGAGGCGAAGTAGAGCGTATTATGAAAATGGTTGATGGGGTTTTACTTGTGGTTGATGCATATGAAGGCTGTATGCCGCAAACCCGTTTCGTGCTTAAGAAAGCACTTGAGCAAAACTTAACACCAATTGTGGTTGTTAATAAAATTGACCGTGATTTTGCCCGTCCAGCAGAAGTAATTGATGAAGTTATTGATTTATTTATTGAACTTGAGGCAACAGAGGACCAGCTTGAATTCCCTGTCATCTATGCTTCAGCAATAAATGGTACGGCAAGTACTGATCCAGAAAAACAAGACGAAAACATGCAATCCTTGTATGATTCCATTGTTGAGCACATTCCAGCACCAATTGATAACCGTGAAGAGCCGCTTCAATTCCAGGTAGCGCTTCTTGATTATAACGATTATGTAGGCAGAATCGGAATTGGACGCGTCTTCAGAGGAACAATGAAGGTTGGACAACAAGTAGCATTGATGAAATTAGACGGATCTGTTAAACAATTCCGTGTAACTAAGATTTTTGGTTTCTTTGGATTAAAACGAGAAGAAATTCAGGAAGCAAAAGCAGGAGATTTAATTGCTGTTTCCGGTATGGAAGATATTAATGTCGGTGAAACCGTATGTCCAGTGGAACATCAAGAAGCATTGCCAATTTTAAGAATCGATGAGCCAACACTTCAAATGACGTTTGTTGTTAATAATAGTCCATTTGCAGGAAGAGAGGGCAAGTATTTAACATCAAGAAAAATTGAGGAAAGACTTCGTGCCCAATTACAGACTGATGTTAGTTTACGTGTTGAAAATACAGATTCACCAGATGCTTGGATTGTCTCTGGCCGCGGCGAACTTCATTTATCGATTTTAATCGAAAATATGCGCCGAGAAGGATATGAGCTGCAAGTATCAAAGCCTGAAGTTATCGTAAAAGAAGTTGACGGTGTTCGTTGTGAGCCGATTGAGAGAGTACAGATTGATGTTCCAGAAGAACATACTGGTGCTGTAATGGAATCAATTGGTGCCCGTAAAGGTGAAATGCTTGATATGGTTAACAACGGGACTGGTCAAGTTCGCTTGATCTTCAATGTTCCTGCTCGTGGACTAATCGGTTATACAACAGAGTTCTTAACCATGACACGTGGTTATGGAATTATCAATCATACCTTCGATAGCTACCAGCCGATGGTACAAGGAAATGTTGGCGGCAGACACCAAGGTGTACTTGTTTCAATGGAATCTGGAAAAGCTTCCACCTATGGAATCATGCAGGTTGAAGACCGTGGTACGATTTTCGTTGAACCGGGTACAGAGATTTACGAAGGAATGATTGTCGGAGAACATACTCGTGAAAATGACTTAACAGTCAATATTACGAAGGTAAAACAAGCAACCAATGTTCGTTCAGCAAATAAAGATCAAACGTCTGTCATTAAGAAACCAAGAATAATGACATTAGAAGAATCTTTAGAGTACTTAAATGACGATGAATATTGTGAAGTAACTCCTGAATCAATTCGACTTCGAAAGAAAATTCTTGATAAAAACGAACGTGAAAAAATGGCGAAAAAGAAGAAATACGCTGAAATGAGTTAATTGAGGAGGTTTTATCGTGGATGTTGCAGAACGTCTCTCATTCTTTGCTGCCCTCTATAAAGTAAGCGAGCAACCCAAGGTTGGTATGTGGCTTTTATATTTAACAATTGTTGCTTTATCAATTGTTGTTTATAAACTGGGTTTTGCCAAAAAGCTGCCACTTGGAAAATCAATTATCATTTACATCTTTTTAGGTGTAGGATGCACAATTCTTACTTTTTTGGGAATCTTTTTGCCTGTCGCCGAGGGCTTGGTAGTCGCGGCTTTAATCTTAATTATTTATAAAATCCGCTTACACCAATCGAAGAAACAGCAAACAGAAGCAAAGTAAGTAACGGGGGTAAAACGTAATGAAATCCTTACAAGATGCACTTTATAATTGGCTTACGATTAAGATTGTCTGCGATGCACGTCCCGATGACTCAGCCGCAAAAGAAACACTTGATCTTTTCGATGATATGTTAATCTCACAGCATCATGTATCGAACATAGAGGTCACAACAGATGATGTCATGTATTATGTATCGTATCAACAGAACGGGGAAAATAAAAAAACACGGTACCCTCGTGAATTAATTGAGATTATGCTCAATCAAATTAATCAAGAGCCTGAAAAATATGAGAACTACCCAATTGAGGATTAAAAAAACACAGGGCATACTAGAGTATGCCCTGTGTTTTTTTACCAATCATCCTTCTCGGATTTGGCACGATAAAACTTGAAATTTCCAGTATCTATTCTAGCATTTGTTTTTTCTGTAATTCTCTCGCTGCAGTTTTTACACATATATGTATGAATAGGCCGATTACGGAGTCGTTTTGCTGCTAATGACTCATCTTCAATCGCTTCAATTTTATCGCATATTACACATTTTACTCTCATTAAAGCACCTCATGATTTCATTATCATAACTTATTACTTTAATTATACTATACCAGTTTAGAGTACATTAGGTAAATAAGTGTTTAAGTTGATGAAAAAAAGGGATAGTAGTAATATGAGAATATCTGTTTTGAAATAGATATTTGGAATTAATAAAGGGGTTGTAAGGATGGCAAATCAAGTGGAAGAAAGGCTGATTAAGCCTTTATATGATGAGTTGCAAAAGGAAAGGTTTGTAACGCTAGCAACAATTGATCATGAAACAGGCGGACCTAATGTAAGTTCAATATCTTGGGTGTTGGCTAAAGATGAAGGGACCATTTATTTTGCTGTGGATAATCGTTCGAGAATTCTCGAGAATATTAGGAAAAATAACAAGGTAGTCATTAATTTGATTGCTAATGAATCTACATATTCGATCTTCGGAGAAGCAACAATAAAAGAAGAGCGACTACCTGATGTTCCATTAAAGTTAGCCTTGGTGGAGATTGGTATTAAAGAAGTGAGAGATGTCATGTTTTATGGTTCAAAAATTGTCTCTGAAGTCCAATATGACAAAACATATGATAAAAATGCTGCCGAAAAATTAGATCGTCAGGTTATGGATGCGATGAAAAAAGCTTAGGAAAACCCTAAGCTTTTTTCTATTTATAATGGTTTGATTGGTCTTCCTGTTCTCTTTTAAGCTTTTTTTCTTGTTTTGGGGGAAGCTTTTTATCTGGCTTTTCAGTTGCGTTTTTCGGGCTTGGTGTAATTAAGTCACCAGGAATCTCTGGCATAAGTCGGCCGGCCACATCCGCGAGCTCCTCCATGATGCCTCGAATGGGTCTCCCTTTATTGATATCTGACTGAATTTCTTTTAAACGTTGTGTGGTATCAGCATCAGCAACGACTACTGCATTTGCTCCATATGGATCCTTTCTTAAGCTCTCGGCCACAGAATATTTAATCGACCCAACCTGGGACCGATCAATCTTGGCATTTACATCAATACCAACAATGGCGTATCTACCTAATACTACAGCAGTAGCATCATTTACATTGGGGATACTCGTAGCTAACTCGACCAATCGCTTAGATATTTGTTGACCCGTTTTACGATCGACATTATCCATGTAGCTGTTTTTTACATTCACTAACGACTGTTTTTCATTATTCGCTATTTCTTTATTTTTTTCGGTATTACATCCACTTAGGAGCAAGAAGAAAGCAAATGTCATTAAGATATACTTCATTTATACCCCACCTCCAAGATAGTCCTGTTTACAATTATTGTGCGGAACGTCTTCTATCTTTATTCCAATAAACATATATTTTACCAAAGTCCAATCTAGCAAAAGGTTTGTTTAATCTTTAAAAACAAGCCTTACAACAAGTGAAGCGGAGGCGTCGCTTTGAGTAAAATATACGTGTTAGATACAAATGTCTTGTTGCAAGACCCGTATTCCATTTTTTCCTTTGAAGACAATGAAGTTGTTATTCCTGCAGTTGTTCTCGAAGAAGTGGACTCAAAGAAAAGGTACATGGATGAGGTCGGGAGAAATGCAAGGCATGTATCAAGATTAATTGATGGTCTTCGGGCCTCAGGCAAGCTACATGAAAAGATTCCACTCGAAAATGGCGGGACAATTCGAATAGAACTTAATCATCGTACATTTCATGAGCTTCAAGACATTTTTATTGAAAAAACGAATGATAACCGCATCCTAGCGGTAGCAAAAAATTTATTCCTAGAGGAGCAAACGAAGGAAAATGGGAAACCGGTCATCCTTGTTAGTAAGGATGCTCTAGTAAGGGTTAAAGCAGATGCAATTGGATTAGATGCGGAGGACTTTTTAAATGATCGTGTTGTTGAAATCGATCATATATATACTGGATTTTATGAGGTGTTTATACCAATTGAATTACTCGGCCGCTATTATGAAAAAGGGGAATTAATCCTATCCGAAATAGTAAATCATCCCTTTTATCCAAATCAATTTCTCATTATGAAAGATGCAAATGGAAGTTCCGCTTCTGCAATCGGAATGGTTGATAAAACCAGCAAAAAAGTAAAGAAATTGGTCTTAAATCAAGAACATGTTTGGGGGATTCATCCGAGGAATGTTCAGCAAACGATGGCGATTGAATTATTGCTGCGAAAGGATATTCCGCTTGTCACTTTAATCGGAAAAGCAGGAACAGGTAAAACCCTGTTAGCCTTGGCAGCTGGTTTAATGCAGACTGAAGATTTCCGGGAATATAAAAAGCTCTTAGTTGCTAGACCAATCGTACCAGTCGGAAAAGATTTAGGTTTTTTGCCAGGTGAAAAACAAGAAAAGCTCAGGCCATGGATGCAGCCCATTTACGATAATCTGGAATATCTATTTAATACAAAAAAACCTGGTGAACTTGATGCTATATTAGCTGGAATGGGCTCGATTGAGGTGGAGGCGTTAACATATATTCGCGGAAGAAGTTTACCAAAACAGTTTATTATCATTGATGAAGCACAAAATCTAACAAAGCACGAAGTAAAAACCATTTTAACCCGTGTAGGGGAAGGAAGTAAAATTGTGTTAATGGGTGACCCGGAACAAATCGATCATCCCTATCTGGATGCCTATAATAATGGCTTAACATATGTGGTAGAACGATTTAAGGATCAGGATATTTCTGGACATGTGAAACTTTTAAAAGGTGAACGGTCTGGATTAGCACGCTTAGCAGCAGATTTACTATAAAAAAGATAACGGGCGCCCAAGGGCACCCGTTTTATTATTTCACCAAAAAGCCTATAACATTTTTTATTGGATTTAACTGATTTGTTCCGTCACCAAAATAAATATGTACTGGTCCATCTGATGATAATGGTTTACCATTTTGTGAGAAACCTAAGATAAGATCATACGCTTTTTCTATAGGAACCTCATAATTCTTATTTACACACTTGACGACTAAGAAGCGTGAATCATCAGCGGGTTCAGCATTTTTCAAAAATGGTTGAAAAGGAATTCCAAAAGTGCCGGTCATTACCTTTTCTTTTTCAAATTTTTTTTCGCTTTTTAATGTTGGTGGATAAATTGCCCCTTCCATAATTTCACGATCCCAGTGTTTTGAAACAGCTTTTGTATATTCCTCAAGTGAATCAATCTTCTCTTTATCAGTTGAAAAATAAGTAGTTAAATCAATTCGACGGTCGTCGAAAATCCAGACACCCGGATCAAGAGTAATGGTATATTTTACACTCCCTGAAATGATAAGGATATTTTCCATGTTCTTACCCCCTATAGTTAACATTATTAAGTATAGCCTTTTTTCAAAAGATTGTCATAATCCGAATGCTTGGTGTCCTAAACCTTATTGTTCTTGCAATTTTCGATAGTTAAAGGTAAAATTTATAGATAAGTTGAATAATCGCTCTGAAATGGGGGGATCAATGTTGGCGTCTGAAATGATCGTGAATCACCAGGAAAAAGCTTTAGCTTTATTACAGGCTGACGCTGAAAAAATATTAAAGCTAATCAAAGTGCAAATGGACAATCTCACGATGCCTCAATGCCCTCTTTATGAAGAGGTGTTGGATACACAAATGTTCGGCCTTTCAAGAGAAATAGACTTTGCTGTAAGATTAGGCTTAATAGATAGTAAAGATGGAAAAGAGATACTAGATAAATTAGAAAGAGAATTATCTGCTTTGCATGACGCATCCTTAAGAAAATAAGAACATAAACTCAAACAATGAAGTCGAGTTGTTTGGGTTTTTTATTAATAGTACAATTCTGAATATTCATGATTAAAAAAATACTTCAACAGTAACATTTCCTCAAGTAATGAAATGCATAATCCATTATAATAGAATGTAGAAATTTAATTTTGAAAATGAGGAAATAAAAAATGGTTAAAAAAATATTAAAATCCTATGATTTTACTTTAATAATTGCCATCATCCTTTTATGTGCTTTTGGACTGGTAATGATTTATAGTGCCAGTATGGCTTATGCTGTTCAAAGGTATGAAGTGGCAAGTGATTTTTTCTATCAAAGGCAAAAAACTTTTTTACTAGTTTTTGCTGTAATCTTTTTGATTACAGCTATTGTTCCTTATAAAATGATGCAGTTTACCAAATGGTTTCAAGTACCAATGGTATTTGCCTCTATTATTACGCTCCTTGGTTTATTTGTTTTTGGACAAACCAAAAACAATGCGCAAAGCTGGTATCAAATTGGAACCTTTTTATTCCAACCCGCTGAGTTTGTTAAGCTTGCTGTGATTATTTATTTAGCATCAGTTTATGCAAAAAAGCAAGACTATATCAATCAATTTAACAAAGGTGTCCTACCACCACTGGTATATCTGGTTATCGTATGCGGCCTTATTGTTATTCAACCAGACTTTGGTACGGCATTTATCATTGCTCTCATTGCAACTACAATCATTTTATCATCTGGGATGAATTTCAAAAGTATCGGAAAGTTACTCATATCGGCTCTTATCATTCTGATTCCGCTTGTATTAGTGCTATGGGGAACTGGAAAGTTATTTTCAGAAGAACAAATGAGCCGTATTCACGTTTTAAAAAATCCCTTTGCTGATGCTCAGGATGCTGGTTTTCATTTAGCAAACTCATTCATAGCCATTGGTTCTGGGGGTGTAAATGGACTGGGGCTAGGTAAAAGTATTCAAAAGCTCGGCTATTTGCCTGAATCACATACGGACTTTATTATGGCTATTATTGCAGAAGAATTAGGAGTATGGGGAGTCGGTTTTGTATTAATCTTGCTTGCCTATGTTGTATTAAGGGGAATTTATATTGGTGTTCAATGTAAAGATCCTTTTGGAAGTTTACTTGCAATTGGAATATCAAGCATGATTGGAATTCAGTCCTTTATTAATTTAGCTGGTGTATCGGGGATTATTCCGCTAACGGGTGTACCGCTGCCATATATTAGTTATGGTGGTTCATCCTTGTTAATGCTTGCCGCAGCAACCGGAATCCTTGTTAATGTATCCATGTTTGTTAAATATGAAAAAAAATATAAACATAAACAAGAACAACCAAACAAAAAAATGCAAAATCGTGATGGTAAGGTTTTTTATATTTAGCTGTGGTAAAGGTAAATGTCTATTTTGTAACTATGATGATTGGAGTGGAGGGCACTCGACTCCTGCGGGATAGAGAGGTCACTGGAGACCTCACAGGCGCCAAAGCGCTGAGGAGGCTCCAGTACCTCCCCGCGGAAAGCGAGTGCCTTGAGCGGAAATCAACAACCAAATTTAACATTGCAATATTTAAATAAAACGCGGGGGTCATATTTGCTCCTCGCGTTTTTTAAAAATACATAGATTATGAGGTGCTCTAAGTGACTAGACAGATTAATAAAGTATTGGTTGCCAATCGAGGAGAGATAGCGATAAGGGTTTTTCGCGCTTGTACTGAACTGAATATTCGGACTGTTGCGATTTATTCCAAAGAAGATTCAGGGGCTTTTCATCGTTATAAGGCAGATGAAGCCTATTTAGTTGGGGAAGGGAAAAAACCAATTGAAGCCTATTTGGATATTAATGCAATAATTGCTATTGCTAAAAAAAGCGGTGCTAACGCTATCCATCCGGGTTATGGTTTTTTGTCTGAAAACATTCATTTTGCTAAGCGGTGTGAAGAGGAGGGGATTATTTTTATTGGCCCGTCCTCGAAACACCTTGATATGTTTGGTGATAAGGTAAAAGCAAGAAAGCAGGCAGAACTTGCAGAAATCCCCGTTATTCCTGGAAGTGATGGCCCGATAATTGGGCTTAATGAGGTAGAGGAATTTGCAGATAGGCATGGCTACCCAATCATTATTAAAGCCTCGCTTGGCGGTGGTGGCCGTGGCATGAGAATCGTTAGGAACCATGATGAAGTCAAGGAAGCTTATAACCGTGCAAAATCGGAGGCTAAAGCAGCTTTTGGAAATGACGAAGTTTATGTGGAAAAGTTAATTGAGAAACCCAAGCATATAGAAGTGCAAATTATTGGGGATAAACATGGAAATATCGTCCATCTATTTGATAGGGATTGTTCGGTGCAAAGACGCCATCAAAAAGTTGTTGAAGTCGCCCCAAGCGTTTCTATTTCAAATGAACTAAGAAATAAGATTTGTAACGCAGCAGTAAAATTAATGGAAAATGTTTCCTATCTTAATGCTGGTACTGTTGAATTTCTTGTTGCAGGAAATGACTTCTATTTTATTGAAGTAAACCCTCGCGTCCAAGTTGAACACACCGTTACTGAAATGGTAACCGGTATTGATATCGTACAGACGCAAGTTTTAGTTTCGGAGGGTCATGACTTGCATGGGCCGATTATTGGGATTCCTGAACAGGATAAAATCCAGTTAAATGGATTCGCCATTCAGTCACGTGTTACAACAGAGGACCCGCTAAATAATTTTATGCCTGATACAGGTAAGATAATGGCCTATCGCTCAGGAGGCGGTTTTGGAGTACGGCTTGATGCAGGAAATGGCTTTCAAGGTGCGGTCATTACTCCTTATTATGATTCATTACTCGTAAAGCTTTCAACATGGGCATTAACGTTTGAACAGGCTGCTTCCAAAATGGTTAGAAATCTGCAGGAATTTAGAATAAGAGGAATTAAAACGAATATTCCTTTTTTAGAAAATGTCGTCAAACATGAGAAGTTCCGAAATGGCGAATATGATACATCTTTTATTGACACGACTCCTGAGCTGTTTATTTTCCCAGTTCGTAAAGACCGTGGCACCAAAATGTTAAGCTATATCGGAACAGTTACTGTAAATGGATTTCCAGGAATTGAGAAAAAGAAAAGACCTGTTTTTTCGAAGCCAAGAATACCAGCATTACCATTTGACCTTTCATACCAGTCAGGTACAAAGCAAATATTAGATCAGAATGGTGCTGAGGGCCTTATTAAGTGGGTTAAGAGTCAAAAACAGGTATTATTAACAGATACAACCTTTAGAGATGCTCATCAATCATTATTAGCGACAAGAATGAGAACGACAGATCTGGTACACATAGCAGAACCTGCAGCAAAACTATTACCAGAATTATTTTCATTCGAAATGTGGGGCGGTGCCACGTTTGATGTGGCTTATCGTTTCCTAAAAGAGGACCCATGGGACCGATTATTAACGCTTCGGGACAAAATTCCTAACGTATTGTTTCAAATGTTGATTCGTGGTGCAAATGCAGTCGGATATAAAAATTATCCTGATAACCTAATTAGAGAATTTGTTCAACAATCAGCTTCAGCTGGAATCGATGTTTTCCGGATTTTTGACAGCCTAAACTGGCTTAAAGGGATGGAAACAGCCATTGATGCTGTTAGACAAACAGGAAAAATTGCTGAGGCTTCTATTTGCTACACAGGGGATATTTTAGACACAACAAGAACGAAATATAATCTAACATATTATAAAACATTAGCAAAAGAACTGGAGCAGCAAGGGGCTCATATATTAGGAATAAAGGATATGGCGGGTTTGTTAAAGCCGGAAGCTGCCTACAGATTAGTGTCTGAATTAAAAGAAACTGTCGATATCCCTATTCATCTTCATACTCACGATACTAGCGGAAATGGAATTTTCACCTATTCCCGGGCCATTGCTGGAGGTGTTGACATTATTGATACAGCTTTAAGTACAATGGCAGGATTAACTTCACAGCCAAGTGCTAATTCCTTATATTACGCTCTGGAAGGGACAGAAAGAAAACCCGCCGTTAATATTGCGTCACTTGAAAAGTTATCTTATTACTGGGAGGATGTACGCAAATATTATCAAGATTTTGAAAGTGGTATATTGTCACCTCATTCCGAGATTTATCAGCATGAGATGCCAGGGGGACAGTATAGCAATCTTCAACAGCAGGCAAAAGCAGTTGGGCTGGGTGAACATTGGGATGAAGTAAAAGAGATGTATGCGCGGGTAAATAAAATGTTTGGTGACATTGTTAAGGTTACTCCATCTTCTAAAGTAGTCGGTGATATGGCGCTATTCATGGTTCAAAATGAATTAACGGAAGAAGATGTTTTACAAAAAGGACAGTCGCTTGATTTTCCTGATTCAGTAATTGAATTATTCGAAGGTTCCCTTGGACAGCCGCACGGTGGTTTTCCAGAAGACCTTCAAAAAGTGATTTTAAAAGGCAGAAAACCTTTAGAAGTCCGACCGGGTGAGTTGCTTGAAGCAGTCGATTTTGATCAACTCAAAAAAGAACTTTTTGAAGAATTAGGAAGACAAGTAACGACATTTGAGATTATTTCCTATGCATTATATCCAAAAGTATTTATGGAATTTATGAAAACAGTTGATCAATTCGGTGATATTTCCGTACTTGATACCCCCACATTCTTATATGGAATGCGCTTAGGTGAAGAAATTGAAGTGGAAATCGAAACAGGAAAAACGCTCATTGTCAAGCTTGTCTCCATCGGTCAGCCACAAGCAGATGGAACAAGAATTGTATATTTTGAATTAAATGGCCAGCCGCGTGAAGTGGTTATTAAAGATGAAAATATTAAAGCCACCGTAATATCGCGGTTAAAAGCTGACCCGAAAAATGAACAACATCTCTCAGCATCCATGCCAGGAACGGTTATTAAGGTTCTTGTTGAAAAGGGTGAAAGGGTTGAACGTGGCGATCATTTAATGATTACGGAAGCGATGAAAATGGAAACGACGGTTCAAGCTCCTTTTTCAGGAATTGTAAAAGATATTTATGTAACGAGTGGCGCTGCGATTCAAACAGGCGATTTGTTACTAGAAGTAGATAAAGCATAAATTAAAAAGTTGTCGGGAATTTTCCCGACAACTTTTTTTATGGATGGTTCCTTCTTGATCTTGAATATAAAAGAAGAAAATAACTTAATACCCCGAATAAACAAGTAATAAAGAAGGCATGTAGGAGCGCAATATAAAGATTTAAGCGGCTAAAAATGATTAAAGCACCTGCAGTCACTTGTAAACAAACGAGTATAAAGGAAATGATCCATCCCCAATAAAGAACTTTTTGATCCTTGTAATGACGGATAGCCAGATAGGTAATATAGGCGATCCAGATAAAGATTAATCCTGCAGCAGCTCTATGTCCCATTTGCACCCATTCGTACATATTACTTGGAAATGCCGGTGCGTCGTTTAGACATAAAGGCCAATCCCGACAAATAAGACTTGATTTTGTGTGGCGTACAAGGGCCCCAGAATAAATAACAAGGTAACTGTAAATGGAAACACCAACAATATGAAAGCCCATTCTCTTATCGATTATTAGTTTTTCTGCTTCAAACTTTTTATCAACTTCAAAAATAAGTAACGTCAACAAAAATACTGATGAAAACGAGATAAGAGAAATTCCAAAATGCAATGCAAGGACAAAATCAGATTGTCCCCATTTCACTGCTGCAGCACCAATTAACCCCTGCAGAAGTAAAAAGAAGAAAGAGAGAAAAGAAAGAAATTTAGTTTCTCGAACATGGCCAATTGCTTTCCATGACCAGATAGATAATACTAACACCATGATTCCACCGATACCTGAGACGAGGCGGTGAGCAAGTTCAATCATTAATTCAGGTGTTATATCTAGTGGTAGAAATTTCCCGTGACATAATGGCCAGGATCGACCACATCCCATCCCAGAGCCAGTTTTTGTTACTAGTGCTCCTCCAATTAATATAAAAATCATTCCGATTGTAGTGGCAACAGCCAACCACTTCAAAGAGCGTCGCAAAAAATTCACCTCTTAAAAAAGTTCAATCATTTGTCAAAATATTCCCTTGACAGTATAATGAGTGAAAAAAAGTAGAAAGATTAAAAGTACATATCCCATCATAACGAATAAACAAGAAAAAGAACAGAATTTAAGTCAAGATTTTTTAAGGGAAATTTTTATTTAATTTCACTTAATCAATAATTTTTATTTTACACTATTATTATAGTGAAAAACGTTGAAACTCGGTTTTCAGTCTGTTAAAACTATAATTGGAGCATTTAAAAATACATATTATTTAGTAACTAGATTTTCAAAAATGCAGTATAATAAGTAGTAAATAGGCGTTGTCACAATTTAGTCAAAAATTATTCAAAAAAAATTCACAAAAATATCGCAAAGTGTGATTTAATATACAGAGAAAGTGATGTTAAAATCACGGCTTTTTATTATTTAATTTCAAAAAAATGTTTGAAGATTGGTTTATTAAGGATTAGGAGGAAAAAATATGTCCAACTCAAAGGCTTATGGAGATACAACCATTAATACTGGTTCTTCAAGCCTTCATTCTGATACAGAAAAAACTTCCGTTTGGAAAGATTTTATGGCACTAATCAAAATTGGAATTGTGAATTCTAACCTTATAACAACCTTTACAGGATTATGGTTAGCACTTCATTTTTCAGGCCAAAGCTTTCTGAATAATCTAGATATCGTGTTTTTCACAGTTGCTGGTTCCTCCCTAATAATTGCTGGTTCATGCGCGATTAATAATTATGTTGATCGGGATATTGACCATTTAATGGACAGGACGAAAGCAAGACCTACAGTAACAGGGAAAGTACTTCCGGTAAAAGTTCTTGTGTTGGGTATTTTACTTATTGGGTTGGGAACACTGTTTTTATTCTTTACTACCATGACTGCAACAGTAATTGGACTGCTTGGAGTTTTTAGTTATGTTTTCCTCTATACCTTGTGGTCAAAGCGACAGTTAGTATCGAACACAATAATTGGCAGTATTTCTGGTGCGGTTCCTCCGCTAATTGGCTGGGCTGCAGTTGATGGTAACCTGGATATAATGGCCTGGGCATTGTTTGTCCTCATGTTTGTTTGGCAGCCCCCTCACTTTTACGCACTTGCGATGAGAAGAGTTGAGGAGTACAGAGCAGCTGGTATTCCAATGCTTCCTGTGGTAAAAGGATTTAAAACCACAAAAATACACATTCTAATTTGGATAGCGCTCTTATTGCCAATCCCATTTTTTCTAACTAAGTTAGGAATCCCATTTCTAATTCTAGCTACCATTTTAAATATTGGCTGGCTTGTCTTAGGGATTTATGGATATAAGATCAAAGATGACATAAAGTGGGCAAAACTAATGTTTGTTTATTCACTGCAATATTTAACTATTATTTTTGTAGCGATGGTTATAGTTACATTAATTTAGTTTTGCAAATTGATTCTCTCCGGTTGTTAAGCAATTATTGTTACAATGGAGGAATCGTCCTACATACTTCTTTGGTCAACATAAAATTTTAAGAATTTATAAGCGAAAGAGGGGTTTGATTAAGCTATGAAAAGGCTTGCAAAATGGCGTCTGATATCGTTGTTCGCGATTTTAGCGCTTGTACTCTCCGGATGTGGTGAACCGTTCCTTTCAACGTTAAATCCAGCCGGTGAAGTTGCAAAGACACAATATGATTTGATGAAGTTGAGTACCTTGATAATGGTTGGTGTAATCATTGTCGTATTGATTATTTTCGCTTTGGTTTTTTTACGTTTTAGAAGAAAAGACGAAAAAATTCCAAAACAAGTTGAAGGAAGCCATAAATTGGAGATAATCTGGACTGCTATCCCGATTCTTTTACTTTTAATTCTGGCTGTCCCAACCGTTGCTGCTACATTTAAACTTGCTGATGTTGCACCGATGGATAAAAAGAATTCTAAAGCACTCGTCATTAATGTTCGCTCCCATTTATATTGGTGGGATTTTGAATATCCAGGACAAAAAATTGTAACAAGTCAGGAATTAGTCGTTCCTACTAATGAAAAAGTATATTTCAGCTTAAAGTCAAATGATGTAAAACACGCGTTCTGGATTCCCGCTGTCGGCGGAAAAATGGATACAAATCCCGAAAATATCAATAAGTTCTGGTTGGAATTTGATGATAAAAAAGCAAATGAAGCCGGAAATCTTTTCTATGGTAAATGTGCTGAACTTTGCGGACCATCCCATGCTTTGATGGATTTTAAAGTAAAAGCGATCAGCCGTGACAAGTTCGATGATTGGGTTTCTGCGATGCAGTCTGTTAAAGCACCGCAAAAAGCCACAACTGATTTAGCATCACAAGGACAAGACATTTTCAATAAAAGCTGTATTGGCTGTCACGCTGTAACACCTTCTAACAAAATGCCTGATACCGCTCGTGTGGCACCGAACTTAACCAATTTCGGCGACCGCTCTCGAGTTGCTGGTATTTTAGATCATAACAAAGAAGATGTGAAGAAATGGATTAAAGATCCTGAAGCGTATAAACCGGGTAATATGATGACTGGTAAATATGGAAATCTGACTGATGATCAAATTAATGCATTAGCAGAATATTTAATGGGATTAAAGGTTCAGGACTAAAAGGGGATTTGGTTGAAAGGGAGGTAAAATTGTGAGTACCTATGCTCAAAAAAAGGGATTCGGCGCAACTTTGTGGGATTTTTTAACAACTGTAGACCATAAAAAAATCGCCATCCTATATCTGATTGCAGGCGGATTATTCTTCGTGATTGGCGGAATTGAAGCGGTATTTATCCGCATCCAGCTTGCAGTGCCAAACAATGATTTCGTAAGTGCAGGTTTATTTAATGAAATTATTACCATGCACGGAACTACGATGATTTTCCTTGCAGCGATGCCGCTCGTATTTGCTTTTATGAATGCGGTTATGCCTCTGCAAATTGGAGCTCGTGACGTTGCTTTTCCATTTGTTAACGCCATTAGCTTTTGGTTATTCTTCTTTGGAGGAGTATTCCTAAACCTTTCATGGTTTTTAGGAGGCGCGCCAGATGCAGGTTGGACATCTTATGCATCACTAGCCATGGCTTCTAAGGGACATGGTGTTGACTTCTATATCTTAGGTTTGCAAATTTCTGGTTTTGGTACATTAATGGGAGGTATTAACTTCCTTGTCACCATTATTAATATGCGTGCACCTGGTATGACATATATGAGGATGCCGTTGTTTACATGGACAACATTTGTTACCTCGGCCCTAATATTATTTGCTTTCCCTCCATTAACGGTTGGTCTCGTATTAATGATGTTTGACCGTATGTTTGGGGCTCATTTCTTTGAAGCAGCAATGGGTGGTAATACTGTTATTTGGGAACATCTTTTCTGGATTTTTGGACATCCTGAAGTGTATATTCTTATACTTCCTGCTTTCGGAATTTTCTCGGAAATTATTCCAATCTTTTCAAGAAAACGTCTTTTCGGTTATTCATCGATGGTTTTCGCAACCGTGTTAATCGGTTTCTTAGGTTTCATGGTTTGGGCCCACCATATGTTTACAACTGGTTTAGGACCAGTTGCTAATGCAATCTTTGCAGTGGCAACAATGGCAATTGGTGTACCTACAGGTATCAAAATCTTTAACTGGCTTTTCACCATGTGGGGAGGAAGTGTAAAGTTTACTACACCAATGCATTGGGCCTTTGCATTTATTCCATCATTTCTTGCCGGTGGGGTGACAGGGGTAATGCTTGCCTCTGCAGCAGCGGATTATCAATACCATGATACCTATTTTGTTGTTGCACACTTCCATTACGTAATTGTTGGTGGTGTGGTATTTGCACTCTTTGCAGGTACTCATCTTTATTGGCCAAAAATGTTCGGTACAATGTTGAATGAAACATTAGGAAAAATTACCTTCTGGACTTTCTTCATTGGTTTCCATATGACATTCTTTATCCAGCACTTCTTAGGCCTTTGGGGAATGCCACGCCGTGTATTCACATACCTTCCTGGTCAAGGCTTTGAAACAGCAAACGCGGTAAGTTCACTTGGAGCAGCATTTATGTCTGTTGGTGTAATCGTTATGTTGATTAATATCATCATGACATCAGTGAAGAATGTTAAAGTGGGGAATGACCCATGGGGTGACGGAAGAACACTTGAATGGGCTATCCCATCACCACCACCTTTCTATAACTTTAAACAGCTTCCGCTTGTACGCGGTCTTGATGCATATTGGTTAGAAAAAATGGAAGGCAAAAATGGGATGACACCTGCGGAACCGCTTGGTGATATCCATATGCCTAACTCATCATTTTTACCATTTATTATGTCGTTAGGATTATTCATTGCTGCTTTTGGTGTAATGTATCATGTTGATAAGGAAGCATGGGCATTGCCAGTAATGATTTTAGGCTTACTGATTACATTTGGTGCAATGTTTACGCGTTCAGTTAAAGATGATCATGGTTTCCATATTCACAAGGAAGAGCTAATGGACGATGATGATAAGGGGGTTAAGGCATAATGCACGCTGAGGAAAAATTTACTTATGAAACATGGCCTGCTGCGCCGGAAAAATCAACCCTTGAAGCAAAAAATAAATTTTTAGGTTTTTGGTTCTTCTTAGGGGGGGAGACAGTTCTTTTTGCCTCACTCTTTGCAACCTACCTTGCATTGAAGGATAAAGTACCGAATACAAACATGCCTTTAGCAAAGGATTTGTTTGAATTACCGCTGACATTTGTAGCAACAATGCTGTTATTAACCAGCTCGTTAACAAGTGTTTACGCAATGTATCATATGAAAAACTTTGCTTTCAAAAAGATGATGCTATGGCTTGGAATTACGGCACTACTCGGCGCCGGTTTCTTAGGCCTAGAGGTTTATGAGTTTAGTAAATATGTCCATGAGGGACATAAATTTACAAGCAGTGCCTTTGGATCTGCATTCTATACGTTAGTCGGTTTCCACGGAGGTCACGTTGCTTTTGGATTGTTATGGTGTATTACGCTAATGTTGCGCAATGGAAAACGTGGTTTGAACCTTTACAACGCACCAAAGTTCTATGTATTTAGTTTATATTGGCACTTTATCGACGTTGTTTGGGTGTTTATCTTTACAGTAGTTTATTTAATGGGAATGGTGGGATAAACTGATGGCAAATCCACAATTAAATTCAGGTAACCCAAGAGTTGACATTGAATATCGCCGTAGAAAAAGTGCTGAAGAGATGAGATATCAAGTAGTTTCATTTGCTTTGATGATTTTCTTAACTCTCATTGCCTTTGCGGCCGTAGCGATTAAAGGATTTACTTCATGGTTTACTATACCATTTATTATCCTGTTAGCCGTAGTTCAAGTGATTTTCCAACTTTACTATTTCATGCATATGAGTCATAAAGGTCATGAGGCTCCATCACTATTTTTATATTCTGGTGTATTAGTTGGAGCAATTACCGTCTTAGCTTTTTCAACCATTATTTGGTGGTAAATACAAAAAAAGAAAATCGGCATTGGCCGATTTTCTTTTTTAAGAATTGGAAAGTATCCTGCTTTGCTTCCTACTTATACGAAGAGTATAATCAAGTTGTGATATTTTTAATATTATTGAGGTGATATGTGGTGCTTACTTTAGATATCTTTGGTTTTAAAGCACTTTGGAGCCCTTACTTTTTACTCATTTTAGCTGTTTTAACAGCAGGATTTTTTATCCTGACTACTAAATTCAGGTCTTTATTTCCTGATAGTGAGCCCTTAACAAAGAAACAAGGAGCATTATTTTTACTATCGATGATTCTCCTCTATGCCATCAAAGGATCTCCTATTGATTTACTGGCCCACCTTATGTTCTGGATGCACATGATTCAAATGGCTGCCCTCGTATTAATTGTTCCTGTAATCTTCATTTTCGGTGTACCGAACTGGGTTTGGAGGAAGGTTTTAAGAGTAAGAATCGTAAGTTCCTTATTTAAGTTTTTTACAAAGCCTCTCATGGCGTTAGTACTTTTCAATGGATTCTTTTCGTTTTATCATGTTCCATTAATATTTGACCATGTCATGCAAAATATTTGGTTACACGCAGGCTATTCTGTCTTGTTATTTACTGTCGCTATCTTCATGTGGTGGCCATTGATTAACCCGCTACCCGAGCATCAGACATTAAGCGGCATAAAAAAGGTCGGTTATATATTTGCTGATGGGATTTTATTAACACCTGCTTGTGCTCTAATCATTTTCGCTGATAATCCTATCTATGCAACATATTCAGATCCTCACGTATGGGGACAAGTAATGAGTTTGTGTGTGGGAACGGCCAATTTTGACAGTTTGAATTTAAGTGGACCAGAGCTGTTCAGTTCGATGTCAATAATTGATGACCAGCGGCTGGGTGGTGTTATTATGAAAATTATCCAAGAAGTCATATATGGTGTGATGCTTGGTCATGTTTTCTTTGATTGGTACCGAAAAGACCAAGCGGAATCTGAACGGGAAATGAAGCAATCTCTGAATCCATCGTTGATTAAATAATCTCCCATAAACAATGGGAGATTTTTTTTGCAGAAGGTTATCAATCATTGAAAAAATTGGGGAATTACACTACTATTATTATAGAATAATGTAAAAAGAGAGGACTAGTTAATGATCTCCTTACCGATATTACCAACGATAAGTACTTCATTTATTGTTTTAAGTGGAATTACTGTTGCAATTGGCTGGTGGCAAATTAAGCAAAAAAATATTGAAGCACACAAAAAGACAATGACATTGGCAAGCATTTTTGCTCTAATTTTCTTTATTATTTATGCTTCTAGGACCATTTTTATAGGAAATACTTCGTTTGGTGGACCTGATGATATTAAAATTTATTACACAATCTTTTTAGTGTTTCATATTACTCTGGCTACAATTGGTGCGGTTTTAGGTGCCTTCTCACTTACTACAGGGTATAAGAATAACCTAAAACTACATCGCAAGCTAGGCCCAATCACCAGTATTGTTTGGTTCTTTACTTCCATTACTGGTGTAGCGGTCTATTTGTTACTTTATGTATTCTACCAAGGCGGACAAACGACATCGATGATTAAAGCAATTCTTGGATTTTAAAAAAGAAAGGCGCATGACCGCTCATGCGCCTTTCTTTTTTATTCTGCGAACTTACTTACTTCGTTCTTTACTTCATCGAGAATTTTTTTACATTGGGTCACAAGGGAAGCTGGGAAGTTTTCACCCTCGCCATATTCAACACCGTGAGGATAATAATGCTTTCCTAATAATGGTGTCATTAATTGAATAGTGGCTTTAAAGGTATCGACATCACCTTCAGTCGCATAGCCTTGAACACGAAGGTAAAATACCCCTTCCTTCATTTCGAACTTGCGGTCATATGTAACTCGATCGTAGTCCCATTGGCCGGCACGAATTAAACCGTGATTATGCATTACTTCATCCAAACGGTTTATTTCAGCCTTTAATTTCTCAATTCCAGTATTCTCGAATTTCACAATAAATCCCTCCTAAAAACAATGCCATGCCCCTAAAGATCATTACTTGGAATTATAGCAAGTTTAATTCATTTTTAATAATAGATGAAAATGCTACAACTTGCAATGGATACATTCAGTGAATAAATCATTCTCAGTTGGAAAACCTAAATTATGTTCCGAGCAAAAAAACATGGGGGCGAAGTAATGGAAAAAATCCGTGATATTATGACAGATGAGATTGAATGCTGCACATTATTAGATAATATCTTTGAAGTAGCTGTAAAGATGAAAGAACTAAATGTAGGTGCTATTCCAATTGTGGATCAGGAAAAACTTGTCGGTATGATTACAGACCGTGATATTGTTATTCGTGGAGTGGCAGAAAAACATCCTGGCTCAACCAAGGTTGAAGATATAATGAGTAACCAACTCATTACGGTTTCTCCAGAAACAGCAAGCAATGAGGCGGCAAAGCTAATGGCGGAGCATCAAATTCGCAGGCTTCCTGTTGTAGAGGATGGTAAGCTAATAGGAATTGTCTCATTAGGAGATTTTGCTATTCGTGAATTAACCGATGACCAAGCAAAGGAAGCACTTACCCAAATTTCTGAGCAGAACTATAATGGAGTTCAACATTAGAAATATTATTTTGATAATAGGATTTAAACTATAAAACAGGTGCAAATGCACCTGTTTTATTTAATTAATGATGCATTTATCAGACATATTTGATAATAACTATTACTAATCAAGTTAATGATGATATAATTATTTTATCTATACATATATATGATAGAAAAAGGAATAGAGAGGGTGAAAGCCTCTGCGAGCACTGCTTAGAATCTTAATACTTTCCGCTGTTTTCTTGACGATTGGTTTCTATGCTAGTATAAACGATAAACCTAAAGATAGGGTTTTAATAAAGGAAGATCATACCTCGGAAATGAAACAATCTTCGTCACAGGAGAATCCAGATAACAAGCCCAGTAATAAAACCGCTTCTGAAAAACCTAAACAAGGATTGGCTTTATTTATTGGTAATGATATTTCTTCCCTTGAAAAAGAATTTGGTAAACCAGTTCGGATTGATGAATCATTGTATGGCTATCAATGGTATATATTTAATCAGGATAATAAGCATTACGTACAGGTTGGCGTTGAGGACCAACAAATTGTAACCATCTATGCTATTGGTGAAAATCTAGATGTCGCACCTTTTGAGATTGGACAACCTGTTGAGGAGATATTTAACACACAATTTATTGATACAAATATAAGTATTGACCTGAATGGGAACTCCTATCGTTTTGAATTAAATGACACTGATTTAAATCTCCGTCCCATTGTTCAGCTAGGTGATGTGTATGTTCAACTTTATATTGATAAGTTTACTGGAAACCTTTCTAGTGTCCGCTTTCTAAATGCAACCACCTTGATTAAGCAACGGCCCTACGAGCTGAGCTATCGCGGGCAATTAATTGAACCTCCTGTACCCGATGAAAATAAGATGAAATTAATTGAAAGTGGTACAGAACATGAGATATTTGATATAACCAATGTTTTACGTATAAGGCATAAATTAAAACCTTTGAAATGGGATGAACTAACGGCAGAGGTGGCCTTTGGTCATAGTAGAGATATGTCAGAGAATAATGATTTTTCCCATACATCCAAGAAATTTGGTGATCTTTCTAATCGATTAAAAACAGCCAAAGTTGCCTACCAATCTGCAGGTGAAAATATTGCAGCCAATTATACAGATGGTCCTGCCGTTGTAGAAGGCTGGCTTAATAGTAAAGGACATCGTGATGCTTTACTAAATAAAGACTTCACACATCTTGGGGTAGGTGTATATCAAAAATACTATACACAAAACTTCATTCAAAAGGTTGAACAATAAAGAAACAGAAAAGGTGGCAATGAAATTGCCACCTTTACTATTTAATTGCTTCAAAATAGCTAAATACAAATTTTGAGCCTTCCCAACTTCCAAAAACACGAATCATTTCCCCTTTATGAAAATTCATCATTTGAACATTTTCGGTAAGGGGAGTAATTTTTTTCGCTGTAACTAACCTGTCGATTGTTTGAAGTTGCAGAGTTTGAATAACTATGTATCTATGGTAATAAAAGCGCTGTTTCTCCTCTACAATACTTTTTACTTCTCCCGTTAGTACCGCCTCATGAGGAAAATTGCCTGCCGCGAGCCATTTTTTGTCGTGCTCTTTCATCTCTTTTCGAGTAAGCAAAAAAAAATAAAGGCAAATAATCGGGATTACAATGGCGGTCACCATTTTTAATCAAACTCCTGATGAAATTATTTTTTTATAATAAAAAACGTACCAGATGCATAAGCGACTTTCTTTCCATCGCTTCGATAGGCTTCCCCAGAGATGACAAAAGTTTTTGTACCTTGATGAACGATTTCCGCCCTGCAGCGAAGTTGATCCCCAATGCCAGGAGCAGTGTAATGGATATTAAGTTGATTAGTGACTGCACCATAGCCTTCTGGAAGCAGATAATTAGCCAATGTCCCCATCGCTGTGTCAAGAACAGTTGCAGTGATCCCGCCATGAACGATATTTAAGTTATTATGAATTGCTGAATTAAGCGGAATGGTAATTTCACAAGAATGATTATCCAATTTTTTCTCCATATGGAGAAGCCCGTCAATATAGGTACTGTTTTTACGATTAATTTTTCTTTGAACCCCTTCTATCATGAAGGAAAGGGCTTCTAAGTCCTCTTTCGAACCTGTTTCGATGCAGGTTTCTAAAAGTTGACGCAGCTCATCTTTCATACTTTTACCTCTTTCATTATTTTTTTCTTTAGTCATCTTACCACTTACTGTCATATTAATAAATATTTTCACCTTGATAAGAGGTTTCACATTTTAAATTATTTTTCATATTGTATTAGTGGCGATGAGAATGGGCAGAGGTGAGAAATATGACGCAAAAAGAATTGCACCCATCTGTATTAAAATTTAAAGAATTCGTAAAAAATAATCCAACTATTATTCAAGAGGTAAGGAAAGGAAAGGCAACCTGGCAGGAGTTATACGAGGACTGGTATTTATTGGGTGAAGAAGATGAACGGTGGGAATCACATGGAGTAGAAAGAAGTTCAGAACCTGAAGCAAGTGCTGATTCCAAGGGAGATTGGATGTCCAGTATTATCGGAATGGTCAAGAAAATGGATCCAAATCAAATGCAAAATCATATTAATAACCTAAGTCAGGCACTTGGTGCTATTCAAGGTGTTATTTCACAATTCCAAGGAACGAATTCTTCAGGTGGAACAGCAAAGTCTCAAGAAGGACCAAAACACCCCTTTTCATTTAGAAAAGATTAGAGGAAGTGACTATCAATTATGCGCCGAGAGGTCTTAGAGTATTTAGGAAATCAAAAGGATCTTAAACAATTTGTCAGAGAACAACCACAATGGTATCGCAAACTTTCAAGGAATCCATACGAACTGCAATCACTCGAGGTTGCTTCGTTACACTATTATAAAAAGACAATACCTGACCAAGTTGAAAAGTTTTCAAATAGCGTACAAATGGCTTCGATGATGTATCATATGTTCCAAGCAATGAAAAATCAAAATTAACATAAGTCCACATGAAAAAGGATGTGGCCTTTTTTTATTTTAACTTAGAGAGACTAAAAATTATCAAGGAGGCGAAAAATACTGGAAAGAAGGAGTGATAGGTTTTGAAAAGGTTTCTTCCATTTGGCCTCATAATGTTGATGATAATTTTTATTTGTGGGTTCACTTCAAAAGAATTTCCAACGTTCTCTGTACAGCACCACATAAATGGAAATCAGGTTATGGTTGAATGTGTCGTCACAGGGATTAGTTTTCGGGAATTGGACCATAAAAAAGATAAAGTCGGTAAATTGGTGCTCTGGGTAGATGGGGAAAAGAATCAAGAAGTCAAAACTGCGGCATTTATAATAAAAGATCTTTCACCAGGCAGCCATAAATTAAAACTTGAAGTCGTTAAATTAAATAATGAACCATACGGCTTAGCCGAGGAATTTGTGGTAAATATCCCTAAATAAACGGAAATTTTCGCTTTCTCTAAGCTTTCGTGGTAAAATGGCTTTGGAGGTGAGCATAAGTGCTTGCTACTTTAGAAAGAATTGAATTATTGGAACAGGCGAATCATCTAGCTAAAATGGTGTTAGAGTCTGATATCGCAGAACACTATCAGATTTGTTTATATAAAATGCAATCTAATAAGGAAACACAGCGGAAAATAAACCAATTTGTTGGATTAAAAGAGCTTTATGAAGAAGTTCAACGGTTTGGCAAATACCACCCTGACTACAAAAGAGTAATGACTCAAATAAGGGAATATAAAAGGGAAATGGATTTAGACCCGCTCGTAGCAGACTTTAAGTTAGCAGAAAATGATTTGCAAGGTCTTTTAGATGAAATTAGCATGTTAATTGGCGGTGCAGTGTCTGAACATATAAAAGTACCAACTGGCAACCCGTTTTTTGATTCCGGCCATGGCAGCGGCTGCGGTGGTGGAGGAAGCTGTGGTTGTGGTTGAAAAAACAGCTTCACTGAAAGCTGTTTTTTCATTTATATTCTTAAAGGTTTTGAAAAGTTTGAATTGAAATATAATGTTTTGGTATGCTAGACTTATTTATAATGATGGTTTTGTTGAAGGGGAAAAAATATGTTTGTTCAAAGACAAGGATTAGTAGTTTGGCTTTACTCTTTAAAACAAGCTAAAATGCTTAGGCGCTTTGGAAATGTACATTACGTTTCAAAGAAACTTAAATATGTTGTCCTTTACTGTAATCAAGATGAAGTAGATGGAATCATGGAAAAGTTAAATTCTTTTTCATTTGTAAAAAGAGTAGAACCTTCTTATAAACCATTTTTAAAAATGGAATACGAGAATTCAGCACCAGATAAAGCTAAAGAATATGATTATAAAATGGGCATTTAAAAAGGTGGGGCTATCTTAAGCCTCACCTTTTCTTATTGGAGTGGAGCGATATAATGATTCAATCTTAAAATCCCAATTAGATACTGATAAAATAACTCTTTTTCATGAAAAAGAGTAGAAGCCTTTACCGAAAGCTCAAAAATGGGCTTGTCCAGTTCCTTGGCTGTTTGGGCAAATAGTTCATAGCGTTTGTTTGGTATATAATTGGGATTTGGAATCCCCTCACGACAAATATAAAGTCCCTGAAATTTACCTGGGTCCGTGGGTTTTAGACCTACGACTAATGAGGAAACTTCCTTATTTTCAATTTTGGTGTGTAAGACCATCATTAAATGCAAGCGGTGCTGATTCGCTTTTGCAAGCTCGATAAGTTCATATAAATCAGAATATCCCTCACCTAATTCTATAAAACGTTGTATCAAGTAAAACTCTCCTTTAAAATGTTAATCATCAATACTTTACCACTTGTAGTCTTTTTTTGAAATAGAATAAAAAAAACCCTGCAGAAAAATTCTACAGGGTCCTTCTACATCCTATCAATAGGATAGAAGGCAAAGGGAGAGGAGAAACCGGAGGAAGAACTTATGGGGAAACGTAAGTCTTCTCCGCGGTTGGCAACAACATCCTCGAATTGATGTTGTTAATAACATTATTTCCAACACCAAAAAGCTTATACGTATTTTTTTATAAAATTTCTATTCGGATTAAAACTATGGTAGGATATTAGAAAAGCGGAAGCGCCTCGAGCCCCTAGGCGCTGTAGCTGGACAGTAATCAAAGTTAAAGCTAATTTTGAATAAAATGTGGTGATAGTTGTGAGAGTTGTTTCAGGTGTATGTAAAGGAAGGCCTTTAAAAGCTGTTTCCGGCAGCTCAACAAGACCGACTACCGATAAGGTCAAAGAGGCCATTTTTAATATGATTGGTCCTTATTTTGAAGGCGGGCTGGGCTTGGATCTTTTTGCCGGAAGCGGTGGTTTGGGCTTGGAAGCGCTTAGTAGAGGATTAGATAAGGTTATTTTTATTGATCGGGAGTCAAAAGCAATACAGGTTATTCATGAAAATATTAAAGCCTGCCAATTTGAAGAAAAAGCTGAGGTCTATCGAAATGATGCAGACAGGGCTTTGAAAGCTCTAATAAAAAGAGAAATCAGCTTTAATTATATATTTTTAGATCCACCGTATAAAAAACAGCAGCTGGTCAGTTTAATGGAAAAAATGGATGAACAGGAAATAGTCAAAACGGATGGAATTATTGTTTGTGAACATAGTTTTGACGTAGAATTACCTCAAATGGTTGGACGTTTTAAGCAAATTAAACATGAAAAATATGGGATTATTGCAGTGACGATTTATTCAAAAATTGATGAAGTGTAGAGGGGGAGTCATTTTGGCTAGTATTGCCGTTTGTCCAGGAAGTTTTGATCCAATTACATATGGTCATTTAGATATTATTCGCAGAGGTGCTAAAGTTTTCGATCAAGTTTATGTGGTGGTATTAAACAACTTAGCAAAGCAACCTCTATTTTCTGTGGAGGAACGAATTAGTCTCATTCGAGAAGTGACAAAAGATATACCAAATGTAAAAGTAGATGTTTTTTCGGGCTTGCTGATGGACTACGCTAAAAGTGTAAACGCAAATGCCATTCTACGCGGCCTGAGAGCTGTTTCTGACTTTGAGTATGAGATGCAAATCACTTCAATGAATAGGGTACTGAATGAAGATATAGAAACCTTTTTTATCATGACCAACAATCAATATTCTTTCTTGAGTTCTAGTATTGTTAAAGAAGTAGCTAAGTATAATGGAAAGATTTCAGAACTTGTACCGCCAATTGTTGAAAAAGAATTGCAAAAAAAATTTAATGGGTAATTAAAAAAGGAGCTAGGCCTTGGCCTGGCTCTTTAATTATTAGTTATTCCTTAATCTGAAAACTAATATTATCACATACACTAATAGCGAAAAGATTGTAATGATTGGACCTATTTCGATTAATTGATGGTAAAAATGACCTGTCCAGGTTCCGTCACCAAAAAAACCAACAGGCAGAGCGTTAGAGGGTTGTTCGCTATTGTTAAAACGAACATAAACGGGTTTCCAAAGGATTAGAGCAAACAGACTAGCGAACATGCCTTGAAGGATTCTAGCCAAAAAAAATGGCTTAAATCTGATATCAGTTTGGGCAAGAATACTGGCAACCTGTGCCTGCACACTAAAGCCGCTAAATCCAAGAATGAAGCTTGTAATCATGGCCTTTTGCAAAAGCGTTGACTCATTGACAAGGCTTGTAAGTTGACTTCCTGATGTGATTTCAAATAGTCCTGAGATAAAAGGTATACTTAACATTTCCGGGAATGACAAAGACGAGAGTAGAAGTTCAACTGTTTTTGCCAGTATCGCTGTTATATGTAAATGATAAAGCAGTTTATTTACCACGGAAAATAAAATTATGAAACCGCCCACCATTAGAAGCGTTTGAATCGAAGAATTTACAGCATCCCCGAGAAGTTTACCGATTGGCCTATTATCTTTTAATCTAGTTTGATGCAGGGCGGAAAGAGCTGACCTAATTTTGGATTTTTTCTGCTTCTTCGAATCATCCTCTGGGGTTTCATTTCCATAAAAGCGCATGATAATTCCAACACATATATTTCCTAAATAATGAGCCAGGGCAAGCAAAATTCCTAAATGGGTATTATGAAAGAAGCCAATAGAAACAGCCCCAAAGATAAATAATGGGTTCGATGAATTTGTGAAAGAAACAAGTCTTTCTGCTTCAATTTGTGTTAGCTGTCCTTCTTGGCGTAACCTAGCGGTAAATTTTGCTCCTGCAGGGAAACCTGAGGCCATACCCATAGCCCAGACAAATCCTCCTACTCCAGGCACCTTAAAAAGAGGTCTCATAAGGGGCTCCAGCAATACCCCAATGAATTTTACAACGCCGAAGCCGATCAACATTTCGGAAACTATGAAAAATGGCAAAAGGGAAGGAAAGACAATTTCCCACCACATATTAAGTCCGCGGATTGAGGCATCAAACGATTCTTGTGGGAAAGAAATAAGTGATGCGGCTAATATAGTAACCGAAATAGATAAAATGATTGTTTTTAGTTTCGAACGAAACAATGGAGTTGTCCTCCTCCCCAGAGGTTTTTTATACTTACTGTCCAATATGTGATTTCAATGATAAAATAGGAATAATTCCTTCTTGAATGCCTTGTCCTCATATAACACAAATATACTCATAGAACATTAATTTAGACCATAAGATTGAACGAGTTTCGATTTAATCGTTATTGTCATTATTTGATTTTTTGGGAGGTAGCGAACATGGAGCACCCTAAAATTGGCTTGGCACTTGGTTCAGGTGGTGCCCGTGGTTTTGCTCATTTAGGTGTCATTATCGCCTTAAAAGAAGCTGGAATTCCGATTCATTTGATTGCTGGCAGCAGTATGGGGGCTCTTGTCGCTAGTTTTTATGGTGCTGGTCTTGATTTAGAACGGTTATATAAATTATCAACCGCATTTAAAAGGAAGTACTTTTTGGATTTTATTGTACCTAAAATGGGGTTAATCTCTGGTAAGAAAGTAAAAGAATTTATTCGGTTATTTACTCATGGGAAAAACATTGAGGATTTAACAATACCCGTTGGTATAGTGGCAACTGATTTATTGACAGGTGAAAAGGTTGTTTTTAAGTCAGGGCCTGTTGCCGAAGCAGTTAGAGCCAGTATTTCCATACCAGGGATCTTCGTACCTGAAAAATACAATGGCAGGATTCTTGTCGATGGGGGTGTATCTGACCGAGTCCCAGTTTCTGTTGCTAAAGAAATGGGGGCAGATATCGTCATTGCAGTTGATGTTTCGAGAGTTAAACGTAACGCTGAAATTTCCTCGATTTACGACGTTATCATGCAAAGCATTGATATTATGCAAGCTGAAATTCTTAATAGTAGGGAGATAGCGGCTAACATAATGATACGACCGCCAGTTGAGATTTTTAGCTCTCGAGCGTTCACCAACGTCGAAGAAATTATTAAATTGGGTGAAGAAGAAACAAAAAAACATTTGCAGCAAATTAAAGCTGAAATTGAACAATGGAAGGGGTGAATATTGCATGCGTAAAAAATTATCTATTGGATCTTTCTTATTGCTTATTTTTATTTTAATTGGCGGTATGTATTATTCATTGCCTTATTATGTATCGAAGCCGGGGATGGCTAAAGAACTTGCTCCGATTATAACGGTTGAAAATGGATATAAGGACGAAGGAAACTTTATGCTGACAACGGTTAGGATGGGCAGAGCAAATATTTACTCTTATTTGGAAGCAAAGATCAGAAAATATGAGGAAATTTATCCTGTGGATTTGATTTTAAATAAAAAAGAAACAGAAGAAGAATACAATGCAAGGCAGCTTCATTTAATGGCCGGATCGAAGCTGAATGCCATTGAAGTGGCATATCGGCATGCTGGATTGCCAGTAGATTACAATTATAAAGGAATTTATGTCATGCAAGTTCTGCCTGGTATGCCGGCGGAGGGAAAACTTCAAGCCGGTGACCGGATATTTAAAGTGGATGGGCACGAATTCTCATCTTCAGAAAAATTTATTAACTATGTTGGATATAAAAAGGCTGGAGAAAAAATTACGGTTACTTTTCTTCGTAACAAAGAGACGAAAACAGCTAACGTAAATTTGCAGCCTTTTAAAGAGGACCCTAAAAAGATAGGAATTGGAATATCCCTAGTGGACGATAAAGAAATAAAAGTTGACCCGAAAGTAAAAGTTAGAACTGATGAAATTGGCGGACCATCTGCAGGACTTATGTTTTCATTGGAAATATATAATCAATTAACAAAAGATGACCTAACGAAAGGGTACCAAATAGCTGGAACCGGAACGATTGATGTTGATGGAACGGTCGGACCAATTGGTGGAATTGAACA
Organism: Neobacillus pocheonensis; assembly: GCF_050477905.1. Classification (NCBI taxonomy): domain Bacteria; kingdom Bacillati; phylum Bacillota; class Bacilli; order Caryophanales; family Bacillaceae; genus Neobacillus; species Neobacillus pocheonensis. Next base: position 84,486 of record NZ_JBCNAD010000007.1, read on the forward strand.
AAAAATTGTTGCTGCAGACAAGGCGGGAGCAGAAATCTTTTTAGCTCCAAATGAAAAAGGAATTAAGGGTTCCAACTACAAAGCGGCGGTGAAAACTGCTCATGAAATTCATACGAAAATGAAAATAGTCCCAATTGATACGTTTGATGATGCTGTTAGTTACTTAGAAAAGCTTCCAGAAAAGTAAAAAAAAGATGGTGCAAGCCATCTTTTTTTTATGTTCTGCTTAAAAACTAGGTTTACCCTTTGTACGTGACCTTAATCCTCTTATCCTGCCGGTTTGGGTCACGTAGACCGAGTCTATGTGACCCAATTCCTCATATCATCTCATTTTCGGTCACGTAGACCCTGTTTATGTTACTCAAATCCTCACTTCATTTCAGTTTCGGTCACGTAGACCCCTTCATGTTACTCAAATCCTCATATCATCTCAGTTTAGGTAACGAAAAACATGTCTACGTGACCCGAATCCTCTTTTCAACCCTGTCTCAGTGTTTCATTTACCGAAGACGCCCACATTTTCGATTTTGGGTAAATGCACCGCACTTTCCTTTACCGAAGAAGCTCTCATTTTCGTTTTTCGGCCAATGAACACACTTTTTTATATTATTAACAAAGCCTTAATTAATAAAGATTGGTGTCTCTTTATATTCTTGAAGTAATAGCGCGTGATTAATGTTAATTCTAATTCCCAATGAATATATTCGGGCTGCTTTAATATCACTAAAAATGTTTTTCTCTTTATAGGAAGATAGTTTGGAAACAAGCGGCAGGCTAAACTGTTTTTTCATCTTATTTAGATACTCTTTACCAGTGGATGTCATACCTAAAAGTCGTAAATAATCTGCTTTTTCAGGAAGTCCAGCCATATCCGATTTGCAGGTATTGGTTAAAATATGTATGCATAGTCTTTGCAGTCTTGTCCATGTATATCGTTTTGTTTTGATCTTTTGCATGAAGTCCTGAAAATTATCAGACTCTAATGCTGCCGCAATCAATCGATTTTCCAGCCCTTCTTCGACTTCGTAAATTTCTCTAAGTTGTTCAGGAGTGCATTGAATAAGCCGAAATTGCAGATAGTTCCAATAACTTTCCCAATGATGAAACATACCAAATTTTTGTATGTATTCGATTAATAAGTGCTTAGTTGGAATGGGTATAAATTGGCTGATGTCTATATTATTGTCGTCACCAGCAAAGATTGCCTTTCTTATGCTTGTAGCACTAGCAATCGTTTCAGAAGCAAAATGTTCATCATGATAATCGGCATTTTTTCTTTGCACCGTCAATGGCTTAATCGAACTTTTTTGTTTATGGATGGCTTTTATGTATTGAAATCCAAGAATATTATTGGGCTTTGCTAAATCTAAAAACTTTTCTGAATCAGATAAATGCTGAAATGCCAATGCCATTGCCTTTGGATAACTGACGCCAGTATGGATGAACTGTTTTATATTTTCGTCATATGATTTTTGATTTTCTTCTAGGAAATGAATGGTCTGCAGAAACGAAGAAATATCCCCACTTTCACTTCCAAAACATAACGATTCGCAGCCTGCAGCATCTAAAATGGAAACGGCACCATTTGCAAAGGTTTCTGCCTTTTGCACAGCAAAACGGTAGGGAAGTTCAAAGACGAGATCAACTCCATTTAATAGCGCCATTCGTGTACGGTACCATTTTGAAACAAGAGCAGGTTCCCCTCTTTGCAAAAAGTTTCCGCTCATCACCGCTATCACAACATCCGCACCGGCTGCTTCCTTTGCAGCCTGTAAATGATAGGCATGCCCGTTATGAAAAGGATTGTATTCGACAATTAAGCCAACAGCTTTCATTTGCTTTCTCCTTGTTTTGAAAATAAAATTATTATCATTATAGCAAATTGATAAGGAAATCAATCAAATATTATGATAAGATGTTCAAGACGTTTGTAAAAAGCGCTAATGGATACAATAGTAAAGGAATTCTTTTAAAAATCACCTGACGAGGTGTAAAGAAAAAACATTGACAAAAATATTATCGAAGGCTATAATTACCTTTGTTGCCTTGGGGTGATTCATTTGAAATGGACATTAAGTCAATTACAAAAATATCGAAACAAGGAATTTCTAATTGATGATATCATTCGAGTTGATGAGATTAAGGAGACGGATCCATCAATTCGAGAAGTGTCTCCGATGCATATTACGGGTCGGGGTGATATTGATTCAACGAAAGTAACCTTCCATTTAAAAATAGTTGGTTATCTAATCCTTCCTTGTTCTCGTACTTTAGTTGATGTAAAACTTCCGATTAATGTCGAAACAACTGAAACGTTCCTCTTGCAAGGTTCAGAATATGAAACTGAAGAGGAATCACATCAAGTAAAGGGTGATATGATTGACTTAAAACCAGTCATTCGAGAAATCCTGTTACTTGAGGTTCCAATGCAAGTTTTTTGCGAAGATTTTGATAGTGAAAAAGCTGCCCCGCAATCCGGCAAGGATTGGGAAGTTATTCACGAAGAAGTCGGGTCGAATAGGATTGATCCTCGACTCGCAGGACTTGCCAAGTTTTTTGACGAAAACAAATCTTCCGATTCATAATCGGCAAAAAAAGAAGCAAAGTGAAGAACCAGCATTCCTGGCCTTCATTACTTTCTTATAACTCTTTAAGGAGGTGGGAAGAATGGCTGTACCTTTTAGAAGAACTTCTAAAACTGCAAAAAGAAAGCGTCGTACTCATTTTAAATTAAACGTACCTGGTATGGTAGCTTGCCCAAACTGTGGTGAAATGAAACTTGCTCACCGCGTATGTAAAGCTTGCGGAACATACAAAGGAAAAGATGTAGTAAACGACTAAGTTTCTACTTAGATAAAGCACAAGGAGCATTATGCCCTTGTGCTTTTGTCATTTCTGGCTATATCTAAATGAAAGGACGAGGTAGATTTGTCATACATAATCGAAAAACGAGAAAAGGGATATTTATTATTTACGATTGCAAGAAGTGAAAAAAGAAATGCGATCAATTATGAAGTAATGGAAGGGCTGAGCGAGGCAATAAAAATATCCCAACAAGCTGATATGAAGGCTCTTGTTATCACTGGTACAGGTGAGAAAGCATTTTGCTCAGGCGGTGACTTGTCAGTTTTTCATGCTCTTCATACGAAAGAGGAAGCTTATCCAATGCTTTCCAAAATGGCAAAAATTCTATTTTCGCTGCTAACCTTACCCATTCCGACAATTGCCCTAATGAATGGGACTACGGTAGGAGGAGGGTGTGAGCTGGCAGCTGCTTGTGATTTTCGTTTAGCCCGTAAAGGTATTAAAGCGGGCTTTGTTCAAGGGAACCAAGCAATTACGACCGGCTGGGGTGGAGGGTCCATCCTTGCAGAAAAGCTTCCCGCCTCCTTTGCTATGAAGTTATTAATGGAAGCAGAACTACAATCAGCCGAATATCTAAAAGATGGTGGTTTTGTAGATTTACTTTACGAAAATGATTCTCATGCAGCTTGTGAGGCCTTCTTAGAAAAGCTATTAGCTAAAGATGGAAGTGTATTGCAATCGTATAAAAGAATTTGGCTGCGGAAGTGGGAGGCATCTATGCTTTATGAAAGAATAGAGGAAGAAGTTAGAAATTGTTCCTTCCTTTGGGAAAGTGATGCTCATCTTGACTATGTGAAAACATTTATAAGAAAAAATTCATAAATAAAAGTAAATCAGCACGCATGTTAAGTCTATCTTTTCTAGTAGATGCATATGTATTATAAAAACACTAGGAGGGATATTCTGATGTCACCAACTCGACAAGATGCGTGGTCTCAGGACGAGGATTTGTTACTCGCAGAAGTAGTGTTAAGACATATCCGCGAAGGAGGTACACAGCTGCAAGCATTTGAAGAAGTTGGAAAACAGCTGACAAGGACCTCAGCAGCATGTGGCTTCCGTTGGAACTCGTTTGTAAGAAAGCAATATAAATCAGGAATTGAGCTTGCTAAGAAACAGAGAAAAGAGTTAAAAAAACAAGCAGTCGAAAGTGAAGGGGAACCAATTCAAGAACAAATTGAAGTGGAAATGGGATCATCACCGTCTACCAGCGACCAAGTTGGTACTCTTACCTTTCCTGCCGTCCTTCATTATTTAGAAAGTCTCCATAAAAAAGTGGAGGATTCGTCCGCCATTGCAGAGGATAGAAATAAATCTATCGAAAAGATCAAAGAGTTGGAGAAGAAAACTTACTATTTGGCTGCGGAGAATGAAAGACTGACAAAAAACTTGAAAGCTATTGAAGAAGATTACCGTTCGTTAATTGAAATTATGGAAAGAGCTCGTAAAATGGTCGTATTACAAGATGAAGACCGTCAGCAAAAAGTAAAATTTCAAATGGACAAAAACGGTAATCTCGAAAGGATAGAAAAGTAGAAAAGCGGACTTCACCAGTCCGCTTTTTTTAAAGTTGTGCTTCGACACCCTCAGGATACCATACTAATGGATTTTCCCCTCGGTCACGCTCCATATCATATTCTACATTTTTGAAGTTCATTTTTTCCCAAAATCCGCTTGATTTCACCCTTGGATTTGTCTTTATTGGCAGCCCAAAGCTTTTGGCAAACTCAACAAGTAGTTTTCCATAACCCTTACTTTGATATTCAGGTAGTACCTCTAGCTTCCATAATTCTAAATAATTCTGCGGTGGATAAAAATAGCGGTCAAATTTTGCATCAATTTGATATAAGCTCATACGCGCTACTAGTTTGTCTCCAAAATATACACCGTAAAAGGGTGAGTCACTATCATTATCAACCATATTGGCTTCAAGATCTTCAAGCATCGATAATTCTTGTATCCCATATTCCTTAAACTTTTTAAATTCTTCAAGCGTTTTAAAATTAACTTTTAATTTTTCCACTTTTGCTCTCATTGTCAAACCTCCTAATAATGATAACCTTCTATTTGTATATATTCATTTTATCGTGAATAATTATGAAGGGTAATAATTTTTGCATTTTTCAAAATGAATTAATATCATTATATAACAAAAAACAAAAAATTTCTTCTAAGAAACTTTAGAAACCGTTTTCAAAATTTGCAGGAAATTCGGAGAAAGATGTAGAAACATATTATTTGGAGGAAGAAAAGGGGTATGAAAGGGGAAATAAAGTGCAAAAAATTTTAATTGCCAATAGGGGAGAAATTGCTCTACGAATTATAAAAACATGCCATGAGATGGGAATTGAAACAATCGCGATCTATTCAGAGGCTGATAAGGATATGCCATTTGTAAAAGCGGCTACCAAAGCGGTATGGGTTGGAGAACCACCAGTAAACAAATCCTACTTACAGGCAGATAAAATATTAGAAATCGCCAGAAGTGAAAAAGTAGACGCAATCCATCCAGGGTATGGCTTTTTGTCTGAAAATGCCAGGTTTGCAGAACAAGCTATTAATGAAGGTATAATTTTTATTGGTCCGAAGCCAAAGACGATTGAATTAATGGGGGATAAAATTGTTTCCCGTCAAACGATGGAAAAGGCAGGAGTTCCTGTCGTACCAGGGAGTGGCTTTGGCTTAAAGTCGATTGAAGAGGCAAGTAAACTGGCTGAAGAAATCGGCTATCCTGTTATGCTTAAGGCAAGCAGTGGCGGCGGTGGAATTGGCATGGTGCTTTGTGAAAATGAGCAAGCGCTCATTAAGTCATATGATTCGACAAAATCAAGAGCCTTGGCCTATTTCGGTTCTGATGAAGTTTTTATAGAAAAATATATTGCAGAGAGCCGACATGTCGAGGTGCAGGTGTTTGGAGACGATGCAGGTAACATTGTTCATCTTTTTGAAAGAGACTGTTCCATCCAAAGAAGGCACCAAAAGGTTGTAGAGGAATCACCTTCTCCCTTCCTTTCAGAAGAGGTTCGCCAAAAAATGTTCGAAACAGCTCTAAAAGCTGCCCGGGCCGTGGACTATGTCAATGCAGGAACAATTGAATTTATTGTTGATGAGAAGGAGAACTTCTACTTTCTCGAAATGAATACACGACTGCAGGTAGAGCATCCGGTTACCGAAATGATCACAGGACTTGATTTGGTTAAATGGCAAATTCTTATCGCTAGAGGTGAGACGATACCATTATTACAAGCGGAAATTAACTCGTCAGGAAATGCAATTGAATTCCGTTTGTATGCTGAAGACCCTGTTCGCTTTTTACCTTCACCTGGAAAAATTACTACATTAAATTGGAATCAAACGGAAAGCGTGAGAATTGATGCAGGGTACGAAGAAGGTGGTTCAGTAACCCCATTTTACGATCCAATGATTGCAAAATGTATTTTCCATGGAGATACCCGTCAAGCAGCATTAGCATCTGCGGAAACCTTTTTTAGAAATGTACAAATTGAAGGGATTAAAACAAATGCCCCGTTATTCTTGAATATTCTAACAAATAACGATTTTCAAAATGGGGTATATACAACCAGCTTTTTATCCAAAAAATTAGTCAAATAAGGAGTGTTATAGAATGAAAGAAATCACAGCATCAATGGCAGGTACAGTATTAAATATTTTTGTGGCAGCAGGGGATCAAGTAAACGCAGGCCAGGAAGTATTAATGCTCGAATCGATGAAAATGGAAATCCCGATTGAAAGTGAAACAGCGGGGGCGGTACAGGAATTGAAGGTAAACATCGGTGACTTTGTTAATGAAGGCGATGTTTTACTTGTTCTAGAATAGTGTTATGAGGGGGAACTGATATGGCATCAATGAATACGTTAACAGATCTATTAAATGAGAATAGAAAACTCATTGAAGCAGGCGGCCATCCAAAATATCATGAGAAAGCCAAAGAGCAGAAAAAGCTTTTTGTACGCGATCGCCTTGCGTTATTGTTTGATGAAGGAAAGTATGAAGAAGATGGTAAGTTCGCCAATTTTAAAGCAGGTGATCTCCCAGCTGATGGTGTTGTAACAGCGATGGGTAAAATTAATGGCCAAACGGTTTGTGTTATGGCTAATGATTCTACCATCAAAGCGGGATCATGGGGAGCACGTACAGTTGAAAAAATAATTCGTATACAAGAAGTCGCAGAGAAATTAAAGGTTCCACTTCTCTATCTTGTTGATTCTGCTGGGGCTCGAATTACCGATCAATTAGAAATGTTTCCGAACCGCCGCGGGGCTGGAAGGATTTTTTATAACCAAGTGAAACTTTCCGGGATGATTCCACAAGTTTGTATTTTATTTGGACCTTCAGCCGCTGGCGGAGCTTATATCCCAGCCTTTTGCGATATTGTCATCATGGTTGATCAAAATGCTTCCATGTACCTTGGCTCACCTAGGATGGCAGAAAAAGTTATCGGTGAAAAGGTAACACTTGAGGAAATGGGCGGTGCCCGCATGCACTGTTCAGTAAGCGGTTGTGGCGATGTCCTTGCCTTCAGTGAAGAAGAAGCAATTGAATCTGCTAAAAAATATCTCAGTTATTTTCCGGCTAGCTTCAAAGAAAAAACAAAATTGGTGAATGGAATTGCTGTAAAAGAAGGCCGTGAACTTGAAGCGATTATTCCGGAAAATCAAAATGCCCCATTCGATATGTACGAGTGTATTGATAGACTAGTTGATAATGCTAGCTTTTACGAGATTAAAAAATTGTTTGCGCCTGAACTCATTACGGGATTAGCAAGAATCGACGGAAGAGCAGTAGGAATTATTGCCAATCAGCCGAAAGTAAAAGGCGGAGTGTTATTTGTTGATTCCGCTGATAAAGCCGCAAAATTTATTCAACTTTGCGATGCTTTCCATATTCCGTTATTATTCCTAGCAGATGTGCCAGGTTTCATGATTGGAACTAAGGTTGAACGTGCAGGCATTATTCGCCATGGTGCAAAATTAATTGCGGCCATGAGCTCAGCCACTGTTCCTAAAATTTCGGTCATTGTTCGTAAAGCATATGGTGCCGGATTATATGCTATGGCGGGTCCTGCCTTTGAACCGGATTGTTGTATTGCGCTGCCAACAGCGCAAATTGCCGTCATGGGTCCTGAAGCAGCCGTTAATGCTGTTTATTCGAATAAGATAAATGAAATTACTGATCCAAAAGAAAGAATCGCTTACGTTCAAGAAAAACAAAAAGAATATAAAGAGCATATCGACATATATAAGCTTGCTTCCGAGATGATTGTCGATGAAATTGTGGCACCAGCAGAATTAAGAAATGCACTTATTGAACGCTTTGCTTTTTACGAAACAAAAGAATTAAACTTTAGTGTACGAAAGCACCCCGTTTATCCGGTATAAAAATCTAAAACCCTTTTCGATCATCATCGAAAAGGGTTTATTTTATCATAAAATCATACTAAAATTGGATAAAGAAGATAAAAAAGAGGGGTTCGCATGAAAGTTGGAATTATTGGGGCCGGCTCAATTGGATTATTATTTGCAGCCTACTTAAGTAAGCGTTTTGATGTTGAAATATACACTAGAACACCTGAACAATCATTTGAAATAAATAAATTTGGTATTTGTGTTCAAAAAGGATCTGAACGCACAATATCGGTGGTTAAAGCCTATCCAATTTCTGAGTGGAGAGGTTTAGAGGATTTTACCATTATTACCGTAAAACAATATCAACTTAAAGAGATTATTATGCACAATAATAAGTTAGCTTCCATGCCTAAAAATCTATTATTCCTACAGAATGGGATGGGCCACTTAAAGTTGCTAGATAATATTCGCGCACATAACACTTATGTGGGCTCCATTGAGCATGGGGCATTAAGAGAGAATCCCTATACAGTTAGTCATAATGGTGAAGGTATTACAAATGTTGCGGTATTTAACGGAAATTCACAACCGTTAATTCAATTTATAGCTTTCGCACCTAAAGATTTTCCTATCATCTTGAAAGAGAATTACTATGAGATGCTAGTAAATAAATTAATGATAAACGTGGTGATCAATCCATTAACAGCGATTCTTCGAGTGAAGAATGGAGAATTAGTCCAAAATCATTTTTATTTTCAAGCTTTGAAAAACCTTTTTTCCGAAGCTAGCTCCATATTAAAAATTGAAAACAAAGAATTTTATTTTGACCAAATCCTAAATATTTGCAGGTCAACTGCAGAGAATCGCTCCTCTATGCTAAAAGATATTGAAGCAGGAAGACTTACAGAAGTTGACGCTATCTTAGGCTATATATTGGAGGAAGCGAAAAGACAAAAAAGAAGTGCTCCTCAAATAGAAAATTTATTTTTTTTGATTAAAGGGAAAGAACGGGAACAAGGGGGAGTATAATTTTGAGTAGCATCATTTCGACGGTATTAACGTTTTTCATTAGTTTGCCATTCTTCGGATTTTTGTTTACGCTGTTCATATTTAAACTGGTTACGAAAAATACACGTAAATCCGTACATAGGGCGTTAGATTATACAACCATTTTTTTCATCTTCTCCGTGCATTTTTTAATCATTACTATCTGGGGAAAATCACTATTTTGGTTAATAATACTAATAATGATTGTTTTTGCAATGGTTTTTGTCATTGTACATTGGAAAGTGAAGGAAGAAATTGTCCTCAAGAAGGTATTAAAGGGTTTTTGGCGTTTTAATTTTATTTTCTTTATCATAATTTATATCACCCTGACCCTTTATGGTTTAATACATCGTGCTGTAACTTTTACCTTTTCCTCCTAAAATATTGGAGCAAATGTTTTTTTTTATTAGGGTGGGTAGTGGTATACTCGAAAAAGAATGAATTTGGGTGATCAGAAAGGAAGTACATGAATGGAGATTTTAAATCTCTCTTTACCAGCAACCAATCGCTTTGCTTCTAATTATTTGGAACAATCTGCTGCTATTCAGCCTTTTTTCCATTATCGATATAATGATTTAAGCGATGACGAAAAAAGAGTTGCTGAATTAAGAATCAGGACATTCCCGCGCTTGGAGGTTGCTGAACATATTGAGAGCTTTATGGAGCGTTTTCCATCTTCAAAAGCTGTTAAAAGTTCGATTGAGAAGCTAAGACAAAGTGAAAGCGTAGTTGTAATTGGAGGCCAGCAAGCTGGTATCCTTACAGGACCGCTTTATTCGATACATAAAGTGATTTCAATTATAAAATTGGCGGAGCAAAAGGAAAGGCAGCTTGGCGTTCCGGTTATTCCAGTTTTTTGGATTGCCGGTGAAGACCATGATTTTCAAGAAGTAAACCATGTGTTTGTTCCAGTAAAGCAAAAAGTAGATAAATGGGTATACCCTGAAAAAGTTCTTCAAAAAAAGATGGTGTCGGATATCCAGTTAAATCGGGACCTTTGTCTATCATGGGTGAAAAATTTAATTGAAAATTTCGGAGAAACAGACCATAGTAATCATCTTTTAGCTTTTGCCGAAGAAAAAATTAGTAAATCTACAACATTTGTCGACTTCTTTGCTTTTATCATTATGGAGATGTTTAAGGATTCTGGACTATTAATCGTCGATTCAGGCGACAAAGATTTCCGCCGTTTGCAGAAAGAATTCTTAAAAGATCAGATTGTTCATCATGACTCAATCACTTTCTCCTTACTCGAACAGCAAAAAGAGATTGAGAAAAATGGGTTCCCGATTACCATTGATGCAGGCGAACAAAACGCTAATCTGTTTTATTATGATCAAAAGAAGAATGAACGTATTTTATTGGAATATGATCGTATTGATGACCGGTTTGTGGGGAAAAGTGGTGGCGTTTCTTTTTCAAGAGAGGAATTAGTGGAGCTTGCGGAAGAGAATCCGGCAACATTAAGCAATAATGTGGTGACTAGACCCCTTATGCAAGAATGGCTTTTTCCGACACTTGCGTTCATTGCCGGGCCAGGTGAAATTTCCTATTGGGCAGAATTGAAGCTTGTTTTTGAGTATTTTAAAATTAAAATGCCACCTATTGTCCCAAGGTTAAATATTACCTTTTTAGATCGTTCCATTGAAACGGATTTAATGGAGTTAAATGTAAATATCGAGGATGCTCTTAAGCGTGGTACAGCTAAGGAGAGAGAACAATTCTTATCCTCAATTAAAGACAAAGAAATGGACGAATTATTTTTACAGGCAAAAGAACAGCTAGTAAGTCAGTATCGGCTAATAGAAGAGAAAACCTTGGAGTTGGATCGAGGCCTTTTGCCACTTTTAAAGAAGAATGAAAGTTATTTACTGAAAGAAATAGGTTTTATGCAAACTAGATTGGATGAAGCGGTTAAATTGAAGCATGAAGTCAATCTTAATAAATTTACTCGAGTTGATTTTGCTATAAGGCCGGATGGTTACCCACAAGAAAGAGTTTGGAATATCTTTTATTATTTAAATCGATATGGACTGAACTTTATTAATGATATCATGACATGCTCGTTTGAATTTGATGGAACACATAAGGTAATTAAAATATGAAAAACTTCACTTTATTGTGGAGTTTTTCTTTTTTTTGTGGCTCTGTTAGATAGGCTGTTGATTTCCACTCCAGGCGCTCAGCAAACCCGCTGGCGTGCCGGGGGGCCTCCTCGGCGCTTTGCGCCTGTGGGGTCTCCCCAGCCCCGTACTCCCGCAGGAGTCGAGCGCCTTCCGCTCCAATCATCAGTACATAAAAATACAAGAATATTGTTTATCAGAGACTTTTTTGTAAAAAAAATCACAGTGTTAAAAGGATTTTTATGATATAAAGACGAATTGTAAAAAAATAAGTGGTGGAAAGTGGGGGAATGTGGTACATTTTTAATAGAAAGTGGGGGTAATGGGTATGTTCATGGGTGAATACCATCACAGCATTGATAATAAAGGCCGTATGATTGTGCCCTCCAAATTCCGTGATGAACTAGGTGAAATGTTTATCATCACAAGAGGTTTGGATCAATGTTTGTTTGGTTACCCATTATCAGAGTGGGAGCTGATAGAAGAAAAGCTAAAAGGCTTACCTCTGACCAAAAAAGATGCCCGTGCTTTTACTAGATTCTTCTTTTCAGGTGCTACAGAAAGTGAACTGGACAAGCAAGGAAGAATCAATATCCCTGCACCACTTTTGCAATATGCAAAGCTGGAAAAAGAATGTGTGATTTTGGGTGTTTCCAATCGAATTGAAATTTGGAGCAAGCAGATTTGGGAAGACTATTTTACAGAGTCAGAAGAATCTTTTGCGGAAATTGCAGAAAATATGATTGGCTTTGATATATAATGGATAAGTTATATTAATATATTTTCTGTCTAGATTATCGTTTGATTGGAAAAGGTGGTACGAATATGTTTAAACATACAACTGTGTTATTAGAGGAAGCCGTTAATGGCCTAAACATTAAGCCAAATGGTATTTATGTTGATTGTACATTGGGTGGGGCCGGACATAGCTCACTTATTCTTTCAAGACTTGGAGAATATGGCAGGCTGTTTGCATTTGACCAGGATGAGACTGCAATAGCAAATGCTAAAGAGAGGTTAACCGAATACAAGGATCAACTAACCATTATTAAAAGCAATTTCTTATTTTTACAAGAAGAACTGTTAAAACAAGGAATCGAAAAAGTAGATGGAGTTCTTTATGACTTAGGAGTGTCCTCTCCACAGCTGGATACACCAGAAAGAGGCTTTAGCTACCATCACGATGCCCCGTTAGATATGAGGATGGACAATGAAGCGGATATTTCAGCTTACGATGTGATTAATCATTGGTCCTATGAAGACTTAGTCCGCATCTTTTTTCGTTATGGTGAGGAGAAATTCTCCAAGCAAATTGCGCGGAAAATAGAAGCGGCTAGACTAGTTAAACCAATTGAAACAACGGCTGAGTTAGTTGAACTGATTAAGGAAGCGATCCCTGCTCCTGCCAGAAGAAAAGGCGGACACCCTGCCAAACGAGTTTTTCAGGCAGTGAGGATTGCTGTTAATGATGAATTGGCTGTTTTTGAGAAATCACTAAACCAAGCGATTGAATTGTTAAACCCAGAAGGTCGAATAAGTGTGATTACTTTTCACTCCCTAGAGGACAGGATTTGCAAGGCTGCCTTTAAAAAGGCAAGTGAAACCCCTGATTTACCTCATGGCCTACCAATTATTCCGGAAGAGTACAAGCCAATTTTAAAGTTAATTACCCGTAAGCCGACTATTCCATCCGAAGAAGAATTAGAACAAAACAATCGTGCACGTTCTGCAAAACTTAGAATTGCGGAAAAACTATAAAAAATAAGAAAAAATAATCCGGAGGGGAAAGAATGAGTAATCTTGCCAGGAATTTTGAGCAACAGCAGCGAGTAGAACAAAAAAGCCAAGACAGGAGCCAAGTAAAAATTAAAAAATCCTGGCTTACTCCAGGGGAAAAAATTATTGGGGTAGCTTTTGCTGGATTGATGTGTTTCGGTGCCGTCCACCTGATTTCAAACCAAGCTAAAATTTATGAAGTGAATAAGGATATTCAAAATGTCCAGACAAAGGTAGACGAACAACAAAAAGTTAACAGAGATTTACAGGATCAAGTCAGTGAATTAAGTTCATATGAACGGATTTTTGAAAAGGCTAAGAAAATGGGTCTATTAATAAATGAAAATGACGTCAAGGTTGTGCAGGAGAAATGAACAAGAAACAGCCATATATGAATTTAGGAGCAGCCTGCTTATTTGGATTATTCGGCCTGCTCTTTTTTGTATTACTTATCAGGTATTTCACCATTCAAATTACTGGCGAAGTTGGAGGGCAGGCCCTCGCGGCTAAAGCAGAGCAAAAATATAGCCGAAATGGAGTCTTACAAGCCTCAAGAGGAACTATTTTTGATCGCAACGGAGAGGTTGTGGCTGAAGATACTGCAGCCTATACCTTAATTGCTGTTTTGGATAAGAGGATGACAACGAATCCTAAAGAACCTCATCATGTAAAGGACCCGAGTTTTACAGCTAAAGAGCTTGCTAAGTACATTAAAATGGATGAATCCGAGATTTATAAGATCTTAACCGATGGGATGAAAAAGAAAAGATTTCAAGTGGAGTTTGGACGGGCAGGAAGAGATATTTCGCATGAAACTAAGATAAAAATCGAAGCCTTAAAGCTTCCTGGGATTACTTTTACCCGTGATTCGAAACGCTTTTATCCTAACGGTGTTTTTGCTTCACATCTAGTCGGTTATGCGGATCGTATCGAGCAGAAGGATGGAACCTATAAATCAATAGGAAAAATGGGGATTGAAAAGGCTTTTAACAAAGATTTAACAGGTAAGAATGGTGAAATCAATTATGAAAGTGATTTGTGGGGATATTTACTCCCTGACGGCAATGAAAAAATCAAGGCCGCCCAGAATGGAAATGATATTTATTTAACCATTGATCAAAAGATCCAAACCTTTTTAGAAGATGCGATGAATAAAGTGGTAAAGGATTATAAACCGAAAAAAATTATTGCTATTGTTGCTGACCCGAAGACCGGTGAGATTTTAGCAATGGGACAACGTCCATCCTTCCATCCGAGAACGAAAGAAGGAATTGATGAGGGATGGCATAATGAAGCTGTCGAAACCTCATTCGAGCCTGGATCGACGATGAAAATTTTTACACTTGCTGCAGCTGTCCAGGAAAATGTTTTTAATCCAAATGAACTCTATAAGTCTGGTTCTTATCAGGTAACCAATAAGGATAAGGCCATCCATGATCATAATGGATCAGGTTGGGGAACAATCTCATACCTCGAAGGTGTCCAGCGTTCATCAAATGTTGCCTTTGCAAAAATTGCCAAGGAAAAATTGGGTTTTGAAAGATTCAGAGAATATTTAACCAAATTTGGCTTTGATAAACCAACGGGTATTGAATTACCGGATGAAACTTCAGGGAAAATTCAATTTACTTATCCAATTGAAAAGATCACAACAGCCTATGGACAGGGCACAGCCATCACGCCGATTCAACAAATTCAAGCCGCTACAGCGATAGCAAATGGCGGGAAAATGATGAAGCCACATGTCGTTGAAAAAGTTGTCGATCATAATACGGGAGAAATAATCAAAGATGGATCTCCGGAAGTAGTTGGAACACCGATTTCGGCAGAAACCGCAAAAAAGGTTCGTGACATTCTCGAAACAGTTGTAACATCTCCGAAGGGTACAGGTGTTCGTTATAAAATAGATGGCTATAGTGTTGCAGGGAAAACAGGAACTGCTAATATCCCAGGCCCTGATGGGAAATATTTAAAGGGCGCGGACAATTATATGTTCTCATTTCTCGGGATGGCACCAAAAGACGACCCGAAGCTGATTGTCTATGTGGCTGTTCAACAACCAGATCTTGATGGAACCGGCCAAGGGGCACTTCCTGTATCAGCAATTTTTAACCCGGTTATGAAAAATAGTTTGCATTATTTGAATATCCAGCCATCAACAATAGAAAAAACGACAGTCAATAAACTAACAAATCTAAAGGGACAGTCAGTAGATGAAACTGTAAAATTGCTTAAGGCTCAGGGCTTAGAAACCGTTGTCTTAGGAAAGGGAAATGAAGTGATCGGTCAGATGCCAGAGGCAGGGACCTCCATTTTAGAGGGTGAGAAAATCATTTTACAAACGGACGGTCAGTTACTTGCGCCAGATTTAACAGGCTGGTCTCTCAGAGATGTCATGAAAATAGCTAACATTTCCGGATTAAAACTAAATTCTAAAGGCAAAGGTTATGTCAATCAGCAAAATATCAAACCTAAGACACCTTTAAATAAGGGAGATTTCCTTATTGTCGATTTAAAAACTCCTGAAGAACAATGGAAAAATGAGACCGGCACTAAGAAAGATGTGAAAGGAACACAAGAGGAAAAACCAGAAGAAAAAGTTAAAGATTAACGAAGAATCCCGCTGAATGAAGCGGGATTTTTACTAGTTGTGACCCTGATTCGTCGGTCTATTCAAATAAGTACAAGCATATATTTGAACGATAAGTTAAGAGGAGGATCGTTCATACTATGCGTGTTTCAAATGTAACTGTTCGTAAACGCTTAATGATTGCACTATTCATTGGAATTCTAACCTTCTTAATTATTGATGTTCGCCTTGGCTATGTACAATTTTTTCTAGGGGATACGTTGACTGACCGAGCAAAGGGATTGTGGAGCAGAAATATTCCTTTTGAACCCGAACGGGGCCAAATTGTTGACCGAAATGGAGTAGCGCTCGCAACCAATATTAGTGCACCAACCGTTTATGTGATACCTAGACAAATCAAAGATCCGGCAACAACAGCAGAAAAGCTTGCTTCGGTGTTAAATATGTCAAAGGAAAAGGCCTATCGGGATATAACGAAAAAAGCCTCGTCTGTTCGAATTAAAGAGGGCAGAAAGATCTCACATGAAAAGGCAAAGGAAATCAGAGCATTAGGACTTGAAGGTGTATATATTGGTGAGGATTCTAAACGTTATTACCCATATGGAAGCTTTCTTTCTCATGTTTTAGGTTTTACAGGGGTGGACAACCAAGGGTTAATGGGATTAGAACAATACTATGATAAAGAGCTTAGTGGTGAACGAGGGGCTGTTAAATTTTACGCGAATGCTAAAGGTGAACGAATGAATAGCATGGCTGATGATTATGAGCACCCTGTTAATGGCCTGGATTTAAAACTGACGATTGATTCAAAAATCCAAAAAATAATGGAGCGAGAACTGGATAATGCCGAGGCTAAATATAATCCAGATGGAATAATTGCCATTGCAATGAACCCCAATAATGGTGAAATTTTAGGAATGTCAAGCCGGCCAACGTTTGATCCCGCTAATTTCAGAAATGTCTCGCAAGAGGTGTATAACCGCAACCTGCCTGTTTGGTCAACCTATGAGCCCGGTTCTACATTTAAAATTATCACGCTCGCTGCTGCCCTAAATGAGGGTAAAGTAAATTTAGAAAAAGAACATTTTCATGATTCAGGTTCGGTTCAGATTGCAGGAGCAAGGTTAAAATGCTGGAAAAGAGGCGGTCACGGAAGCCAAACCTTTCTAGAGGTGGTCCAAAACTCCTGTAACCCAGGGTTTGTAGAATTAGGTGAGCGGCTTGGAAAAAACAAGCTATTTCAATACGTGAAGGATTTTGGCTTTGGGCAGAAAACAGGAATTGATTTGCAAGGTGAGGGAACGGGAATTTTATTTAACTTAGATCGAGTTGGTCCTGTTGAACAGGCTACCACTGCTTTTGGACAGGGAGTCTCCGTTACACCTATTCAACAAGTTACAGCTGTTTCAGCGGCCATTAATGGCGGAATTTTATACAAGCCTTTTATCGCCAAGGAATTAATTGATCCCCTTACAAAAGAAGTGGTGATGAGAAATTCACCTGTTGAAAAACGAAGAGTCATTTCAGAGAAAACATCTAAAGAAATTCGCCATGCTCTTGAAAGTGTTGTTGCACAAGGTACTGGAGGCAGGGCCTTTGTGGAGGGATATCGTGTCGGTGGGAAAACAGGGACAGCCCAAAAAGCACAAAACGGGAGATATTTAGAAAATAACTTTATCGTTTCGTTTATTGGTTTTGCTCCTGCTGATGACCCGCAAATTGTTGTATATGTGGCAGTGGATAATCCTAAAGGTGTGACTGCTTTTGGTGGAACCGTTAGTGCACCGATTGTAGGCAATATTATGAAGGATGGATTAAGTGCTTTAGATGTTCCGCCTCGTAAAGATCAAATTGAAAAAGAAATTAAATGGCCTGATACGCCTTTAATTAAGCTGCCTGACTTTGTCGGATTATCAAAATTAGAGCTTGGGGAGCAGCTTATTAATTTAAGAATAGATGCCAGCGGTGAAGGAGATGTTGTAGTTAGGCAGTCTCCAGCCCCGGGAACCAAGGTAAAAGAAGGAGCAAAAATTAGGCTTTATTTCGGTAAGGAAGAATAACAGAATTATGATAATACAAACATGAAGGCGGCCGGAAGATTTTCTGCCGCCTAATTTTTCTTTAAGGTTTGATTACTAAATAGCAAAATAAAATATTTTAATGTAAAATAAGATGGAACTTCTGTCAGGAGATTAGCGTTTTTTTTAGTCTGACAAAATTGTATGTAAGGTTATGAGAGGATTTGAGAGCAATGAAGTTACACAAGCTACTTGAAAATTTGCACCTATTAATTCCTTTTAAAGGAGAAGATCCAGAAATTACTTCGATTGAAAATGATAATCGAAAGGTGCAAAACGGGAGCTTATTTATTTGTATTAAAGGCTATACAGTGGACGGTCATGATTATGCAGAATCTGCTGTAAAAAATGGAGCAGCGGCTATACTTGCAGAACGGCCGCTACAGCTTGATGTCCCAGTCATCATTGTTCAGGATACAACAAGAGCAATGGCAGTGCTGGCTGACGCTTTTTATGGGCAGCCAACTAAAAAACTACATTTGATTGGCATTACAGGAACGAATGGAAAAACAACTACTAGTCATTTAATTGAAAAGATATTTGCTGACAAGGATAAAAAAACGGGCCTAATCGGTACAATGTATACAAAAATAGCTGAAAAGAAAATCGAAACAAAGAATACCACTCCAGAAAGCTTAACACTGCAAAAAACCTTTCAACAAATGGTGCAGGAAGGTGTCGAGGTTGCCGTGATGGAGGTTTCTTCGCATGCTCTTGATTTGGGAAGAGTGCATGGTTGTGATTATGATGTGGCAGTATTTTCAAACCTGACACAGGACCATCTTGATTACCATAAAACAATGGAAGAATACCAACGCTCCAAAGGTCTATTGTTTGCTCAGTTAGGCAATACCTTTAATATCGAAAAGCCCAAATTTGCGATATTAAACGCAGATGATCCGGCATCTGATATGTTTAAAAGATCGACAGCGGCGCATGTCATTACATATGGAATTGATCAAAAGGCAGATATACTGGCAACTAACATTCAAATGACATCTGCCGGTACACAGTTTGAGCTCGTTATAGCGGAGCGCAGTTACCCTATTAAAATGCAGTTAATTGGGAAATTCAGTGTATACAATGTATTGGCAAGTATTTCTGCTGCGATTGTATCTGGAATCCCGTTATCCGATATTATTAATTCTATTGAAAGTGTAGATGGTGTTTCAGGAAGGTTTGAGCTTGTAAATGCTGGACAGGATTTTACAGTCATCGTTGATTATGCGCACACCCCAGACAGTCTTGAAAATGTATTAAAAACCATTCAACATTTTGCCAAGAAAAAGGTTTTCGTTGTTGTTGGCTGTGGTGGAGACAGGGATCGAACCAAACGTCCATTGATGGCTCAAATTGCTTGTAAATTAGCAACCAATCCAATTTTTACATCGGATAATCCAAGGAGTGAAGATCCGGTAGAGATATTAAAGGATATGGAGGCTGGGGTGCAAGAAGGATCATTCAGCTATCATGTTATACCTGATCGAAAAGAAGCTATTAAAAGTGCTGTTGAGCAGGCAAAAGCAGGGGATGTGATTTTGATTGCCGGTAAAGGACATGAAACCTATCAAATTATTGGCAGTCAAGTTTATGATTTTGATGACCGGCTTGTGGCACGTGAGGCCATTGAGGGGAGATAAGTATGTATCTAGCTTTAGATGACATAGCCAGTTTATTTTCAGAACATCAGGGGATTCAAGACAATCTGATATTTTATACTGTTACAGATGTAGCAAGCGTCATTCAGCCGAGAGGTTTGTTTGTGCCGATAGACGCAGATGCGGGGGAACTTTCGGAAGCGATAGCAAATGGAGCTATAGCAGCTATCTGGGATCGTGAAAAGAAGCTGCCTCATTATACCCCCAATCATTTTCCGGTGTTTTTTACATCAAATAAGGATGAAGCGATAGAGAAGCTATTAAAACTCTATCTTGAAAAAAAAAATGGAGAAACAGAAAAGACAATGGAGAAAACGAACTTTAAATTTACAAATAAAAAACTTCTTAATAAAAACGAAGAAACATATGATATTGCTGTGATGCTTAAAATGCTAACGCATGAACAAGAAACTGATTCAGAAGGGAGGGAGTAATATGCTGCAGCAAGTTATTTTTTTCACAATTATAATGGGCTTTCTCTTAACAGTTTTGCTTTCTCCAGTGTTTATTCCCTTCTTGAGAAGGTTGAAATTTGGACAAAGCATTCGAGAAGAAGGACCTAAATCACATCAAAAAAAATCCGGAACGCCAACAATGGGCGGACTTATGATTTTATTTTCAATTGTGATCACGACAATTGTGATGGCAGAAAAGTTCTCAGAACCAACTGTAAAGACGTATTTGCTTCTTTTAGTAACACTTGGATTTGGCTTACTTGGATTCTTAGATGATTTTATTAAAGTGGTCTTGAAACGAAATTTAGGGTTAACTTCTAAACAGAAGCTTTTAGGTCAAATCATCATATCAGTCATTTTTTATTTAGTTTATAAACAGAATGGTTTTTCTACTGAAATAAATATTCCATTTACCGATACCTCCTTCGATTTGGGATGGTTTTTCATATTTTTTATTATTTTTTGGCTGGTCGGATTTTCCAATGCTGTTAACCTGACAGATGGACTCGATGGCTTGGTATCAGGAACGGCAGCCATTGCTTTTGGAGCATTTGCCGTACTTGCTTGGAGTCAATCACAAATGGAGATTGCCATTTTTTCTGTGGCAGTTGTTGGAGCAGTGTTAGGATTCCTCGTTTTCAATGCCCATCCAGCAAAGGTTTTCATGGGGGATACCGGTTCTCTTGCACTTGGTGGGGCGATAGCCACGATTGCGATCCTGACAAAGCTTGAAATATTACTTATTATCATTGGCGGCGTTTTTGTCATTGAAACATTATCAGTTATTCTGCAAGTTGCATCTTTTAAAACAACTGGTAAACGAATCTTCCGAATGAGTCCTCTTCACCATCATTATGAATTAGTCGGTTGGTCAGAATGGAGAGTTGTCGTTACCTTTTGGAGTGTTGGATTAATACTTGCAATACTAGGAATCTATATAGAGGTGTGGTTGTAAGTGAAGCAGATTGAAAAGTACCGTCATAAAAAAATTCTAGTTCTTGGATTGGCTAAGAGCGGGGTTACCGCTGCCGCTTTATTACATACGCTTGGCGCATTTGTAACAGTGAATGATAAAAAACCCCTTTCGGAAAATCCGGAAGCCCAAGGATTATTAGAGCAGGGAATTAAGGTGATTTGCGGAGACCATCCTGTTGAGTTGCTAGATGAAGGCTTTGAGCTAATCGTAAAAAATCCAGGAATCCCTTATAATAACCCGATGATTGAAGGTGCAATTGAAAAGGGAATTCCGGTGATTACGGAAGTTGAGCTTGCTTATGAAATCTCTGAAGCACCTTTTATTGGAATTACTGGCACAAATGGTAAAACAACCACCACAACCCTTATTTACGAGATGTTAAATGAGGGCAGCAAGAAGCCATTAATAGCTGGCAATATTGGAACAGTCGCATCGGGAGTTGCTCAAAAAGCAACAAAGGAAAATACAATCGTAATCGAATTATCTTCTTTTCAGCTAATGGGAATTCAAACCTTTAATCCGAAGATTGCGATCATCACAAATCTTTACGATGCCCATTTGGATTATCATGGGACAAGAAAAGAATATATTGCGGCAAAGGCAAATATTACGAAGAACCAAACAGAGTTGGAGTATCTAATTCTCAATGCCGATCAAGAAGAGACCTTTGAAATTGCCCGGCAGTCTAAAGCGAAAATAATCCCCTTTTCAACCAAAAAAGAATTGTCGGAAGGTGCCTATATCCGTGACGGATGGATCTACTTCAATGATGAAAAGGTCATGCCGATTGAGCAAATTGCTTTGCCAGGCCAACATAATCTAGAAAATATTTTATCGGCAATGGCCGCTGCAAAGCTTTCTGGTGTGGAGAATAAAGCAATTGGGGAAGTACTCCGTACCTTTACAGGTGTAAGGCACCGCTTGCAATATGTTACGGAAGTGGATGGCAGAAAATTTTATAACGACTCAAAGGCAACGAATATTTTAGCCACTATCAATGCCCTTGCTGCCTTTGAGACTCCAGTCATATTGTTAGCTGGTGGACTTGACCGCGGCAATGAATTTGATGAACTCAAGCCTTATCTTAAAAATGTAAAAGTATTAATTACCTTTGGGCAAACAGCAGCTAAGCTTGAGCGTGTTGGACGTGAGGCTGGAATAAAAGTCATTAAGCATGTCGATAATGTTGCTATGGCTGTGCCTGAAGCATTCGGTTTATCTGATTCAGGAGATGTCATCTTGTTATCTCCTGCTTGTGCCAGCTGGGATCAATATAAAACTTTTGAAGTCAGGGGAGACATTTTTATCGATGCGGTGCATAAGCTTAAATAAGGGCTTGTCTTACTAGACTTCACTCACTACTAAGCCCAAAAACTTGCAGTTGAGGTGTTTAGTGGTGCCGACAAAGAGAACTACTCCTGATTTTATTCTAATGATTGTTACATTTACGCTGCTGGCAATTGGGCTCATTATGGTGTACAGCGCAAGTGCTATTTGGGCAGAGTATAAATTCAATGATTCATTTTTCTTTGCAAAAAGGCAGACTTTGTTTGCTGGAGTAGGGATCGCTGCCATGTTTTTCATTATGAACATTAACTATTGGACCTGGAGAACATGGGCGAAAACCATTTTAATTGTATGCTTCGTTTTATTAGTCTTAGTTTTAATTCCTGGGGTAGGAAATGTCAGAAATGGATCGCGAAGCTGGATTGGAGTGGGGGCTTTTTCCATCCAGCCATCAGAATTTATGAAGCTTGCGATGATTGCCTTTTTGGCTAAATATTTGTCTGAACGGCAAAAACTGATTACTTCCTTTAAAAAAGGACTTGTCCCATCATTAGGTTTGGCTTTTGTCGCATTTGCGATGATCATGCTGCAGCCTGATTTGGGAACTGGTACGGTGATGATTGGAACTTGCGTTGTTATGATTTTTATTGCTGGTGCCAGGGTTAGTCATTTTGCTTTCTTGGGCTTTTTGGGTGTGGCAGGGTTTGTTGGATTAATCGCCTCGGCTCCGTATCGAATAAAACGGATTACTTCCTTTTTAGATCCTTGGTCCGACCCGTTAGGCAGTGGATTTCAAATCATTCAATCCCTTTATGCGATAGGGCCAGGCGGTTTATTTGGATTAGGGCTTGGCGAAAGCAGGCAAAAGTTTTTTTATCTTCCTGAGCCGCAAACAGATTTTATATTTGCGATTCTTTCGGAAGAATTAGGCTTTATTGGCGGATCATTTATTTTGCTGTTATTTGCTTTATTGTTATGGAGGGGAATCCGCATCGCCTTAGGCGCACCTGATTTATATGGAAGCTTTCTCGCGGTTGGAATTATCGCAATGGTGGCAATCCAAGTTATGATTAATATCGGGGTTGTTACGGGTCTAATGCCGGTAACAGGTATTACCTTGCCGTTCCTAAGTTATGGCGGTTCATCATTAACCTTGATGCTAATGGCAATAGGTGTTCTCTTAAATATTAGCCGCTATTCAAGATATTAAGGATACCCTGTTCCCGCAGGGTTTTTTATATTGTCCAGCTCCAGCGCACAGCGACTAGTGTCCTTCGCTCTCCGCCCTACGATAAGTCAAGCACGAATGCGCTGTCGCTCTTCGTGTTTCCTTTATCTCAGTTGGAGTGCTCCAGGCCATACGTCGCTAGACGTGCGCTTGCGCTTTTATTTTTACATTTAGATAACATTCTCATATCATTTGCTTTTTTTATTCATTTTTTATAGTAAGATAGGAATGCATTCAGGTTTTAAATTGTTAATGAGGTGGAAAAATGAAAATAGTAGTAAGCGGCGGGGGAACTGGCGGACATATCTATCCTGCACTCGCTCTCATTAGAGAAATTCAAAAAGAGAACAAACAAGCTGAGTTTTTATACATAGGTACAATCAATGGCTTAGAAAGTAAAATTGTCCCAAGAGAAAATATTGCCTTTAAATCCATCCATATTACAGGCTTTAAAAGGAAACTTTCCTTTGAAAATGTGAAAACTGTTTTTCGATTTCTGAAAGGCGTTCAGGACAGTAAAAAAATTTTAAAAGAGTTTAATCCAGACGTAGTAATTGGGACTGGAGGATATGTGTGCGGACCTGTCGTTTACGCAGCTTCTAAGCTCCGTATCCCTACGATTATTCACGAACAAAATAGTGTTCCTGGATTGACAAATAAATTCTTAAGCCGTTACGTTAGCAAAATAGCGATTTGTTTTGAAGAAGCTAAAGAATATTTTCCAAAAGACAAAGTTGTGTTTACTGGAAATCCCCGTGCTTCTGAGGTGATTGGCAAGGATGGAATCAAAGGGCGTCTATCAGCAGGGTTAAGTACAACAATGCCCGCTGTCCTCATCTTTGGCGGCAGCCGGGGGGCACGACCTATCAATGAAGCTGTCGTTAAGGCATTAGCGGAATTTGGTGAAAAACCTTACCAGATTCTCTATGTTACTGGGGATGTGCATTTTGATGATGTTAAAAAGGAAGTAGAGCTGGTGGGGAATCCCAAAAATGTTGTGATAAAGCCATTTATTCATAATATGCCGGAAGTATTGGCAGGTATTGATTTAGTTGTTTCAAGGGCTGGTGCAACGTCATTAGCTGAGATTACCTCGCTTGGGATTCCAAGTATATTAATCCCAAGTCCTTACGTGACTAATAATCATCAAGAAAAAAATGCCCGCTCCTTAAGTGATCATGGGGCAGCAAAACTTTTATTAGAAAAAGAATTAACTAACAAAAGTTTAATTGGACATATTGATCGAATTCTTTTAAATAATGAAAATCTGAACGAAATGAAAGTAAAGGCCAAAAAACTGGGTGTTCCAGACTCTGCAAACAGGCTTTATAAGGTAATGGAACAGCTTGTTGAAGGGAATCAAAAGTAGCCCATATTATTTTTTTGCATAGACTAAAATTATATGTACGTTTGGAAAGTTAGGGTGGTATATATGGACGCAATATTAGCTGAATTACAAGCTTCAAATCTTGGGAAAGTAAAGAAAAATGAACCACTGGCCCATCACACCACAATTAAAATTGGCGGTCCTGCAGATATTTTTATTGAACCTTCGTCTGTAGAAAACTTATATAAAGTAATGGAGATCATAAATAAACATCGGATAAATTGGCGTGCTATTGGCAGAGGATCCAATCTTTTGGTCTCTGATAAAGGGATTGAAGGGGCCATTATTAAACTTGGATCAGGAATTGATCACCTAGATATTTCTGGGTCAGAAATTACGGTTGGCGGCGGTCACTCCCTTGTTAGTTTGTCAACACTTATCAGTAAAAAGGGGCTGTCAGGTCTTGAGTTTGCCAGCGGCATTCCCGGTTCCATCGGCGGTGCGGTTTATATGAACGCAGGGGCACATGGTTCAGATATTAGTAAAATATTAACAAAAGCTCATATTTTGTTTGAAGATGGAAAGATGGAGTGGCTTTCTAATGAAGAAATGGAATTCGCCTATAGAACATCGGTCCTTCAGAAGAAACGCCCTGGAATCGTTGTTGAAGCGGTATTTCAGCTTGTTGAAGGAGAAAAAGCGAATATCGTAACGCAAATGCAAAAAAATAAAGATTATCGAAAAGAAACACAGCCTTGGAATTACCCTTGTGCTGGAAGTATTTTTCGCAACCCTCTGCCTAATTATGCTGGTAAATTAGTTGAGGTAGCTGGATTAAAAGGTTTCAGTATTGGCGGTGCGAAAATCTCAGAAATGCATGGAAATTTTATCATCAATGCAGGAAATGCAACGGCAGGAGATGTCCTCTCATTAATTCAGCACGTGAAAGATACCATCTATAGCCTATATGAAATAAGAATGGAAACAGAAGTAGAAATAATTGGCAGAAAATAGAAATATAGTGGTGGTTCATTTATTTTCCTCCAAATTTATCCATACTTTTAAAGTAATTATACTCTTACGAATGACAAATTTTGTGGTATAATAACTGATAATATTATAGGTGCGAACTCTGAGGTAAACGAATGACGGCATGATTTTTCGTGCCGTTGTTTCCTTTTCAAGGTTATCTCTAGCCAGTTTAAGGACAAGCTTTGGTTGTTATTTTAGGGCAACTGCATTTATGTGGGGGAATAATGAATGGAAAAAGGGAAAATCGTTGCTCTCGAGGACCGTATTCCAAAACTAAAAGAACAGAGACGACGTAAAGCTAACAAACGGCTTGTGCTCCTGCTCATTTTGTTTTTTACCATGATCGTGGTTGTCGCCTATACACAATCACCACTAAGTCATGTTAAGACGATAACCATTAAAGGTAATGAAATATATACAAAACAAGAGATTATCAAGAGTAGCGGCCTTTCGAATCATATGAATATTTGGAAAGTTAGAAAGGACACTGTTTCTTCAAAAGTGCGAAAATTATCTGAAATTAACAATGTGGATGTTAAGACAAAGTGGCCCAATACCATTCTAATCGAAGTTAAAGAGCATAAAAGGATCGCTTATTTAAAAAAGGATACAAACTACTTACCAGTAATGGAAAATGGAAAAATTCTTAAAAATAGAAAAACGGAAGTGATTCCTGTAAATTCTCCAATTCTTTTCGATTTCAAAGAAGGGGCAGCTCTTGGCGAAATGATAAAAGAGTTAGAAAATCTTCCTAGTGAAATCGTAAACTCCATTTCTGAAATTCATTACACTCCCAAAAAAACAGATAAGTACCACATTTCCTTATTTATGAATGATGGATTTGAGGTTAGCGCCACTTTAAGAAGTTTTTCAGATAAGATGGTGCATTATCCGTCTATTATTAGCCAATTGGATCCAAATAAAAAAGGAATTATTGACTTAGAAGTTGGTTCATATTTTAAAGCTTTTGAAACGGAAGTGGAGGAAAAAACAGTTGAATAGGATGAAGGTAAAGGGTAAACACGTTATATTGTCCCTTGTCTGCCTTGTTTTAGGATTTATGCTTGCTTTTTCCTATCATCTTACGCAAATTGAAAATCAGAAAGAAAAGCCGAAGATGTCCGGAAAGCAATATGAAAATACCCTTGCATTACGGAACGAATTGATTGCACAAGAAGAGACCAATCGCAAGCTTCAAAAAGAATTAAATCAAAAGCAAGATAGAGTGTTAAAAAATGAAAAAAATCTCGCAAAAGAGGCACAAGTATTTCAAAATTTTGCCGAGGACGCGGAAAAATACCGGATGTACTTAGGTAAGGTGAAAGTAAAAGGTAGTGGGGTTAAGGTTACCCTAACAGACGGCGCTTACGATCCAAAAGAAGATAATATCAATAATTATCTCGTCCATGAACATCATGTATTTAAAGTGGTTAATGAACTTTATATATCCGGTGCAGATGCAGTTGCGATAAATGGGCAAAGGCTAACAAGCCATTCTTATATCGTTTGTAATGGACCAGTTATTACAGTTGATGGGATTCAGCATCCTGCACCATTTATCATTACAGCAATTGGTGACCCAAATGTTCTTTCGTCTGCATTGAATCTTACAGGCGGGGTTAAGGATCAGCTGGTGAATGACAATATTATTTTCTCATTGGAAAAAGAAAGTGATATCACTCTAAATCCAATTTTAGGAAGCTAAAAAAAGGATTTTGATGTCCACGATAAACATAGTAAAAGGTTAGGTGAAAAAAGTGGACAAACAAAAATTAAGTATTAGTTTCACTTTAATTGCCGCGGTAGTTGGTTTTATGATTGCCGTTCAATTTCAAACCGTGAAAAAACCGGAAGAACGGGACACACGTGATATTTGGCAGCTGAGGGAAGCATTGCTTCAGGAAAAAGAACTTCAGTCCAATTTATTGACAGAAATACGTTCTAATGAAGAAAAACTATCAGCCTATGAATCTAAACGGAAGCAAAGTAAGGAACAAGCTCTAAGAGGAACCTTAGATGAATTAAAAAAAGAGGCAGGTTTAACAGAGATAACGGGTCCTGGAATCACTTTAGAGATTGAACCAGCTGTAGAGGATACTCAATTAGGAGATCCTGTTACAAGGGGTGTCTCACCAGAATTATTAAAGAGACTATTGAACGAGTTAAATATGTATGAAGCAAAATATGTTTCCATTGATGGTCAACGAATTATTAATACTACCGTTATTAGGGATATCAACAAGGAAACAAAAATTGATGGTCATTCAATTAAGAGTTTACCAATTGAAGTAAAGGTGGCTGTTGATGATTCCGCTACAGCTGATAAATTATATAATCGGATGAAAGTATCAAAATCAAGGGATGAGTTTTTTACTGAAGGCTTGAGACTGAATGTTTCGGCGCCTAGTCAGAATATTAAGGTTCCTGCCTATGATAATCCAATTCGTATCCGGTTCTTGGAACCGATTAAAGAAGGGGTCGGTACCTAATGTGGCTTCCGTTTATGGGACTTGTGATTGGAATCGTTCTTGGTTTATTAACGGAGATACGAATTCCTGAAGAATATTCGAATTATTTGTCGATTGCTGTCCTCGCGGCTTTCGACACGTTATTTGGTGGAATTAGAGCATACTTGCAAAATATCTATGATGAAAAGGTGTTTGTATCAGGTTTCTTTTTTAATATTGTACTAGCTGCAAGTTTAGCTTTTCTCGGTGTACATCTTGGTGTAGACTTGTATTTAGCAGCAGTTTTTGCGTTTGGGGTCAGATTGTTTCAGAATATTGCTGTAATTCGTCGAATATTATTGACAAAATGGTCAACCAACAAAGAAAAATTAGAAAAAAGTTGAAATTATTTAAAGGGAATCATTTAATTGTGACGAATATTTTTATAAGATATGACTATGTGAATTTAATTGAACAAAGAAAATTGTTGTTCTATATTTAGGAAAAATGAAGGAGGTGCCAAAGAATGAACAGCAATGAAATATATGTTAGCCTTGACATCGGTACATCCAGTGTAAAAGTAATCATTGGTGAAATGGTTCATGATTCAGGAAAAGGCTCGTTAAATATAATTGGTGTAGGCAATGTGAAATCTGAAGGGTTAAGAAAAGGTTCGATTGTCGATATGGATGATACGGTTCATTCTATTAAGCGGGCAATCGAACAGGCAGAAAGAATGGTAGGAATGGAAATCAGGGAAGTTGTTGTCGGAATTCCAGGACACCATGTTACACTTCAGCCATGTCATGGTATTGTGGCAGTTTCTGGCCAAAATCGAGAAATCACAAATGAAGACGTTATTCGTGTCATAGAAGCCTCCCATGTAGGATCCATTCCTCCTGAAAGAGGGAAAATGGGGGTTATCCAAAGGCAATTTATCTTAGATGGTAAAGATGAAATTAATGATCCCCGTGGTATGATTGGTGTCCGCTTGGAAATGGAAGGAACACTGATTACGGGTTCTAATTCCGTCCTAGCCAATACCATACGCTGTGTCGAGCGCGCTGGTCTTAGTTTTTCAGATATCATCCTTCAGCCGTTAGCTGCAGGTGAATATGCTTTATCCAAGGATGAAAAAAACCTTGGTGTCGCTTTGATTGACCTTGGCGGCGGATCAACCACCATCTCTGTTTTCCAAGATGGCTTTATTACCGCAACTGGTGTAATTCCAATTGGCGGTGACCATATCACAAAGGATCTTTCTGTCGGACTCAGAACTTCTACTGAGGATGCTGAAAAAATAAAGATGAAATATGGACATGCCTTCTATGATGATGCATCAGAAGATGAAGTGTTCAGTGTACCAATCATTGGCAGTGATCAACACCAGCAATTCAATCAATTGGAACTTTCCGATATAATTGAAGCCAGAATGGAAGAAATTTTTGAATTGGTTGCCCATGAATTAAAGCGTTTGGGTGTAACCAGTTTGCCAGGAGGATTTGTATTAACTGGCGGCGGTGCCAACATGCAAGGAGTTTTAGAACTTGCTCAAGATATGTTTCAAAATCCAGTACGGATTGCAGTACCAGATTACATTGGTGTAAGAGAACCTCAATATACAGCAGCGGTTGGCTTAATAAAATATGCCTATAAGAATGCTAGATTACCTGGTGGAACCATGAGCTCTTCATCATCTGTTTCTGAGCCAATCGAAAAGAGAGTACCAAAACAGCAACAGCCAAAAGCTAAAGTAGAAAAACATCCGGAAGATAAGATGTCATCAAAAGTAAAAAAATTCCTTGGTTACTTTTTCGAATAGGCATAATCGAAAAGGGATATCGACGAATTAGGAGGATTTGTCATGTTAGAATTTGATACAAATTTAGATTCTCTTGCAACCATAAAAGTAATCGGGGTTGGCGGCGGAGGTAATAACGCTGTTAACAGAATGATTGAACATGGCGTACAAGGCGTAGAATTTATCGCAGTAAATACCGATGCACAAGCATTAAATTTATCAAAAGCTGAAGTGAAAATGCAGATTGGCGCTAAGCTGACTAGAGGTCTTGGTGCTGGAGCAAACCCTGAGGTTGGAAAGAAAGCTGCTGAGGAAAGCAAGGAGCAAATTGAGGAAGCACTTCGCGGCGCAGATATGGTTTTCGTTACAGCTGGTATGGGCGGCGGTACAGGAACTGGTGCAGCACCTGTTATTGCTCAGATTGCTCGTGACTTGGGTGCGTTAACAGTGGGTGTTGTTACCCGTCCATTCACTTTTGAAGGTAAAAAGCGTTCAAATCAAGCCTCTGGCGGAATCGGCTCGATGAAAGAGGCAGTAGATACATTAATCGTAATACCAAATGACCGCCTTCTTGAAATTGTTGATAAGAGCACTCCGATGCTTGAAGCGTTCCGTGAAGCAGATAATGTGCTTCGTCAAGGGGTTCAAGGTATTTCAGATCTTATCGCGACACCAGGTCTTATTAACCTAGACTTCGCTGATGTGAAAACAATTATGTCTAATAAAGGCTCTGCATTAATGGGCATTGGTGTTGCCGGTGGTGAAAATCGCGCCACTGAAGCAGCAAAGAAAGCTATTAATTCACCTTTATTAGAAACATCTATCGATGGAGCACAAGGCGTTCTGATGAATATTACAGGTGGTACCAATTTAAGTCTTTATGAGGTTCAAGAAGCCGCAGATATTGTTGCAACGGCAACTGACCAGGAAGTAAACATGATTTTCGGTTCCGTAATCAATGAAAATTTAAAAGACGAAATCATTGTAACCGTAATTGCAACAGGCTTCAACGAGGAAGTAATTCAGCCGAAGGTAACTCGTCCAACCTTTGGTCAAAATAAAGCTCCAGTAAACAGCATTAAAAGAGAGCAGCAGCCAAAGCGAGAAGAGGTTCATCAAGAGCCAGTCCGTAATAACAATTCTTCTCCAGAGGAAACATTGGATATTCCAACATTCTTGCGTAATCGCAATCGCAGACGTTAATTATTAAAAAAGGCATTGCCCCATTATTATTAGGGGCAATGCCTTTTTTTGTAAATATTATCTGACAAAATCCGTTTTTAAAGGTGAAAATTTCTGTTTTTTTGATTACAGAAAGTGACACACTTTAGGGTTCTACTACGTTATACTTTTTCGTAAACAGATTAATAGAACTGCCTTAAAGGAGGAAGCTGTTTGGTTGTTTATTTAGATGTGATTTGGGCTCTTAACTTGTTTTTTGATAGCCTACTCCTTTATTTAACAGCTATCTTTCTAAAAAGAAGGATTCGAATTTGGAGATTATTAGCTGGGGGATTTATTGGTTCACTAATTATTCTATTAGCCTTTACACCATTAAATGTCTACTCAAACCATCCAATTGCAAAACTGTTTTGTTCCATCATGATGGTTCTGGCGGCCTTTGGGTATAAACGTTTATCTTATTTTATTAAGGCATTAATGACCTTATATCTAGCTACTTTTTTAATTGGCGGCGCATTATTGGGGACCCACTATTTTATTCAATATGATGTAGAACTAACTACAAAGGTGTTAATGTCTAGTATAAAAGGCTTTGGGGATCCTGTCAGTTGGCTATTCGTCTTAATTGGCTTTCCAATTGCTTGGCACTTTTCAAAGAAAAATGTAGAAGACATGGAAATGACTAAAATACAATTTGAACAAATTGTAAATGTAAGCCTGATTATTGAGGGGGAAACATTTATTTTTAGAGGGTTGATAGACAGTGGGAACCAACTGTATGATCCGTTGTCAAAGCTCCCCGTTATGTTTGTCTCAATCAAAAACCAATTGGATGGAATTCCTAATCCAATAAGGAAAATTGCCGAGAGCCCAGATCCACTACTGATCAGTACCGATGATGTTCCGGTTGAATGGCAAAATAGGTTAAGAATTGTCCCTTGCAAGGTGGTGGGACAAGAGCACCAGCTAATTGTTGCCATCAAACCTGATAAAATATTAATTGAACAAAATGGTGACGAGTACTTGTGCGAAAAAGGGCTTGTATCCTTCACTACACAGCAGCTTTCTGGAGATGATGCCTTTGAATGTATTGTCCATCCAAAAATGCTGACAGGACCTAAGCAGCAAGGGGGGGCTGTGAAGGTAAGTTAATATTACTATACTCAGAAAAACACATTTTAGAAGGAGGAACAAGAATGAAAAAGTGGAAACTTCGCTTATCCTACTACTGGTATAAATTATTGATAAAATTAGGTTTGAAGACAGATGAAGTTTATTATATTGGCGGTAGTGAAGCACTGCCTCCTCCTTTGAGTAAAGATGAAGAAGAGATGCTATTAAAAAAGCTGCCTGGCGGTGACAAAGCGGCAAGGTCAATCCTAATTGAACGAAATCTTCGTCTTGTTGTTTACATTGCCAGGAAATTTGAGAATACAGGGATCAATATTGAGGACTTAATCAGTATTGGAACAATTGGGTTAATCAAAGCGGTTAATACTTTTAATCCTGAAAAGAAAATCAAACTAGCTACATATGCTTCAAGATGTATTGAAAATGAAATTCTCATGTACTTACGGAGAAATAATAAAATCAGGTCAGAAGTGTCGTTTGATGAACCATTAAATATCGATTGGGATGGTAATGAGCTTTTATTATCAGATGTTTTAGGAACTGACGATGATATTATTACAAAGGATTTAGAAGCCAATGTTGATCGGAAGCTCTTGACTAAAGCTTTGCATCAGCTGACCGATCGTGAAAAACAAATTATGGAGCTTCGCTTTGGCCTAGCAAATGGTGAGGAAAAAACGCAAAAGGATGTAGCTGACATGCTTGGAATCTCCCAATCCTATATCTCAAGATTAGAAAAAAGAATTATTAAACGATTAAGAAAAGAATTTAATAAGATGGTTTAAGAAATTTTTTTCTACCAAAAAAAGCCTTTCATTTCGTGATTTAATTGCAATTTTCGACAATCATGCGTCATTCGCTTCACTTGGACAGGTGCATATTTTTCCTCCTCAAGGAAATACTGTTTTTTGTACAGCAGCTCCTGTGAGGAGGGAAAAGATTGACTCGAAATAAAGTTGAAATTTGCGGTGTGGACACATCAAAACTTCCTGTATTAAAAAATGAAGAAATGAGAATTCTCTTCAAGCAAATGCAAGAGGGCGATATTTCCGCTAGGGAAAAGCTCGTCAATGGAAATTTACGACTCGTATTAAGTGTCATTCAGCGATTTAACAACCGTGGGGAATTTGTTGACGACCTATTTCAGGTTGGCTGTATTGGATTAATGAAATCAATTGATAACTTTGATTTAGGTCAAAACGTAAAGTTTTCCACTTATGCCGTACCAATGATTATTGGGGAAATAAGAAGATATTTACGAGATAATAACCCTATTCGTGTGTCCCGATCCTTAAGGGATATCGCCTATAAAGCCCTTCAGGTTAGGGAAAGATTAATGAGCGAAACCTCACGAGAACCAACTGCTGAAGAGATTGCGAAGGTTTTAGAGGTGCCACATGAAGAAATTGTCTTCGCCCTCGATGCCATACAGGACCCTGTGTCCTTGTTTGAGCCTATCTACAATGATGGCGGCGATCCCATTTATGTAATGGATCAATTAAGCGATGAGAAAAATAAAGATATCCATTGGATTGAAGAAATTGCTTTAAAAGAAGGAATGCGACGTTTAAATGATCGCGAAAAATTAATATTACGAAAAAGATTCTTTCAAGGTAAAACACAAATGGAGGTCGCTGATGAAATTGGGATTTCCCAAGCTCAGGTTTCCCGTTTAGAAAAAGCAGCGATTAGACAAATGAATAAAAATATCCAAAGCTAAGGCTGTCATATCGGGCAGCCCAGATTGTCGAGAAAAGGTAATTTTCTCGGCAATTTTTTAGTTAGTTAGCATCTAATCACCAATTTTTAATGTTTGTCCTTGCTAATGGGCCTATTGATTTCCGCTCCAGGCACTCGCTTTCCGCGGGGAGGTCCTGGAGCCTCCTCGGCGCTTTGCGCCTGCGGGGTCTCCAGTGACCTCTCTATCCCGCAGGAGTCGAGTGCCCTCCGCTCCAATCAATAGGGAGGCAAATCAACTTTTAGAATTGCCACACACTTTTTCCAATCTGGCTAAGTGTGTGGCAATCTTTTTTTTGAAGAAATGAAAACTATACTTTTGGTATGGGAATTCATATGCGGAGAATTTCCGGCTAATGTATATATAGCAAGCTTAAGAAGCAGATATAAGTGGAGATATTCCGATTAACGGCTCTAAATAATACAAAATCCAAAGATTTGAATAATATAAACGGAAAAATCCTTTTATTTTTAAGGAAATAAGGGGATTTCCCAATTTAAGCGGAATTTTACCGTTTATTTTTCAAACACAGTGAAATCACCATTCAGTTAAAACAGAGCCTAAATTTAAACTAAGTAAAAGAACTCTGTTGATTGGAGCGGAAGGCGGCGAAGACTCCTGCGGGAGTATCGGGCAGGGGAGACCCCGCAGGAGCGAAGCTATGAGGAGAAGAAAAGCGGAAGCGCCTTGTTCAGCCCCGACAAGCGCTGGAGCTGGACAGGCTCCCCGGCACGCCCGCGGAAAGCGAAGTCGCCTGGAGTGGAAATCAACAGACAAAGTAAATATACACTCAAAATTATAGTGACATTTTCAGTGGCTAGTCTTAAGGGACAGCTTTTTCTATTACTAAATTAATTGTCACAATCATATATTCTAATTAGGAATATGACTAGGAGTGGTATAGAATGGTTAAAATTTCTGAATTTCAGATAAAAGATGTTGTAAATGTTGCAGATGGTAAAAGACTTGGTAATATAGGAGATATTGAGATTAATTTATCTACTGGAAAGATAGAGGCTGTCGTGATCTCTGGGAGCGGAAGAGTTCTGGGCTTTTTTGGGAAGGATGAAGATATAGTGATTCCTTGGAAAAATATTATTAAAATTGGTGAGGATGTTATCTTGGTAAGATATAAAGGAAGTGTAGAACGAATTACGGAAGAGGCAGAAGTCTAACCATGCTGATTTAAAATGACCAATTTTTTGTTTCATGATAAACTAGAGGAAAACAGAAGAGGTATAAATATGGAGCCCTTTGTTTTAAAAAATAATTCATTTTTAACAATTGAAACCTGGATGGAGCAATTTCCAGGGCTAGTTGCCGGTATGACAACTAAAAACGGAGGGACGAGTAACGGCAGCTATGGAACATTAAATCTTGGCTTTCATGTAGGAGATGCTTTTAGTGATGTTTGTTCAAATAGAGAAAATCTTTCCGGGCTCATGGAATTCCCATTAAATTATTGGGTTGGAGCCGAACAAACTCATGGTACTTTCATTAAAAAAGTGTCCAAAGCGGAGCGTGGGATAGGAGCAACCTCTTACGAACAGTCATTTAAAAACACTGATGGTTTTTATACAAACGAAGAGGGAATCCTGTTAACTCTGTGCTTTGCTGACTGTGTCCCTCTTTTTTTTATTGCTCCAGATTCACGGATGATTGGGGCAGCCCACGCAGGTTGGAAGGGAACAGTAGGAAAAATTGCAGGACAGATGATTGCAGCGTGGGATAAAGAAGGGATAGCGCCCGAACAGATATTTGTCGCTATAGGACCTTCAATCTGCGAAAAATGTTATATAGTGGATGATCGTGTCATTAACTTAGTTGAAAATACACTAGAAGATGTCGAAGGAAAACCATATAATCTAATTAGGGATGGTCAATATTCATTAGATTTGCGTGAAGTAAATCGACAAATCCTTTTAAAAGCAGGCGTACCGAATAAAAATATTAGTATAACTGAATTTTGCTCAAGCTGTAATCATGAAATGTTCTTCTCTCACCGCCGTGATCAAGGCAGGACAGGAAGGATGTTAAGTTTTATTGGCTGGAAGGAGACTAAGGTTCGTTTATGAAGGTAGAATCAAAGCTAGAACAAGTTAAACAACAAATTATTGAGGCATGCCTAAAAGTAAATAGAGATCCTGAAGAGATAAAGTTGATTGCCGTTACAAAATATGTCAGCACAGAAAGAGCTAAAGAAGCCATAGATGCAGGGATTAATAATCTAGGAGAAAATCGAGATGAAGGACTACTTGCAAAGTGGGAAGTATTAAGGGACAAGCCATCTTGGCATTTTATTGGCACACTTCAGACCCGTAAGGTCAAAAATATTATCGATAAGGTTGAATATATTCATTCTTTGGACAGACTTTCTTTAGTTGAAGAAATTAATAAACGTGCTGGACGAAAAATAAAGTGCCTTGTACAAGTTAATGTTTCGCAGGAAGAATCCAAACATGGGTTATCTCCTGAAGAAGCCATTAGCTTTATTAAATCCCTCCGCCCTTATGAAAATATAAGTATTGAGGGTTTAATGACAATGGCGCCATTAACGGATGATGAAAAGGTTCTTCGTGAATGTTTTCGCAAATTAAGAGAACTTCGCACTCAAGTACAGGCTGATCATTTGGATTTTGCTCCATGTACCGAGCTTTCGATGGGAATGTCAAATGATTTTCAAATTGCCATTGAAGAAGGAGCAACCATGGTAAGAATAGGCACGGCACTTGTCGGTGAAGATGGTTAGGAGAGAAAAAAATGACGATAAAATCAAAATTAAAAACATTTTTCTTTTTAGATGATGAATATGATGATAACAATGGTGATAATCTTGATGCGGTTGAACCAATAAAGCAAAAGAAACAAGCTGTGGTCAAAACGCAGAATGTTGTAAGTCTTCAAAGTGTCCAAAAATCATCAAATATCAATACTAGCAACCCTTCAAAATCATCAAAGGTAATATTGGTTGAACCACATAGTTATTCTGATGCTACCGAGATTGCCGATCAATTAAAAAATCGCCGTGCTGTTGTGGTGAATCTTCAGCGAATTGATAATGAGCAAGGTAGACAGATTATTGACTTTTTAAGTGGAGCTGTATATGCAATCGGGGGAGAAATTCAGAAGATCGGAACCTGTATTTTTTTATGTACTCCTGATAATGTAGAGGTATCAGGAAATATATCGGACCTTATTCCCGACGATGTAAATCGAATACAGAGGTGGTAATAAAATGGATTTTGTAGTGAGTCTCCTGACACAGTTAATAGGAATTTATCAGTGGGCATTGATCATTTATATACTAATGTCTTGGTTTCCAAACGCAAGAGAGACGGTAGTCGGTCGTTTTTTAGCGAATATTTGTGAGCCTTATTTAGAGCCGTTTAGAAAAATTATTCCTCCAATTGGAATGATGGATATTTCGCCAATTGTGGCATTTCTTGTTCTGAGATTTGCTACCAGTGGCTTACTTCGTGTTGCTGCTTGGTTTTAGCTAAGAATTTTATTAGTAGGTTGTGTGTTTATAAATGAACATTTATCAGCATTTCAGGCCAGAGGAACGGGATTTTATCGATCAAGTATTACATTGGAGAAACTATGTTGAGACACAATATACTCCTAAATTAACTGATTTCCTCGACCCAAGGGAACAGCATATATTAAAAATGTTAATTGGTGAGAATGGCGATGTGAAATATACTCTTTTTGGGGGGAGCCCCGGAGTAGAAAGAAAAAGAGCATTAGTGCAGCCAGATTATTTGACAGCTGTTCAAGGAGACTTTCAAATTTGCCTCTATGAAATAGATTATCCTAAAAAGTTTGTCACAATTGAGCACCGGCAGGTTTTAGGTACCCTCATGTCCTTAGGGTTAAAGCGCGGGAAATTCGGTGATATTCTTACCCATGATGGGCAGATTCAATTTTTCGCTGCGAAGGAAGTCAGTGAGTATATCCAAAGTAATCTTCAATCAATAGGGAGGGCGGGGGTTAAATTGGTGGAAACATCACTTAGTCATGCCCTTAGCTCTCAAGAATTATGGGAAGTAAATGAATTAACAGTTTCTTCATTACGACTGGATACGGTTATTTCTAATATTCATCATCATTCACGGCAAAAATCGCAAACTTTTATCCAACAAGGACTTGTTAAGGTTAATTGGACATTAATCGAAAACCCTTCATTTGAATGTCAAGTCGGTGACATGATTTCTGTTCGTGGTCATGGCAGAGTAAAAATCATGTCTATTGAAGGAAGAACTAAAAAGGAAAAATGGCGAATTATTGCAGGAAAGCAAAAATAATTAATTTTTATGCAGGATTTTCGAAAAACATGTCGAATATTTCCTTATACATAGTGTAGTACAGATTTATGGAGGTGGCATCATGCCGTTAACGCCGTTAGATATTCATAATAAAGAATTTAATAAAGGCTTTAGAGGATACGATGAGGATGAAGTAAATGAATTCTTAGATCAAGTTATTAAGGATTATGAATTAGTTCTCAGAGAAAAAAAAGAGATGGAAGAACGCTTGAATGATATGAAAGAGCGGTTAGGCCATTTTACTAATATCGAAGAGACGCTTAACAAATCCATCATTATAGCTCAAGAAGCTGGTGAAGAAGTTAAACGTAACGCTCAAAAAGAAGCAAAGCTAATTATTAAAGAAGCCGAGAAAAATGCGGACAGAATCGTGAATGAATCACTTTCCAAAGCTAGAAAAATTGCGCTTGAAATTGAGGATTTAAAAAAGCAATCTAAAGTATTCCGAACTCGTTTTAAGATGCTGATTGAAGCACAACTAGACATGCTTAATACGGACGATTGGGATCACTTATTAGAATATGAAGTGGATGCCACAGAGCTAAAAATCCACGAAGAAGAAGATTCATTAGCTTGACGAAATATGCATAAATAGCATATAATTTTTTAACAGATTATTATGAATAGATTACAATTGACGATGAAAGGGACAGTACAATTTTTCATAGGCTTTTCTAGCGAATCGGGGATGGTGAAAGCCCGGTAAAGCAGAAAAAATTGGAAGATCACCCTCGAGTCCTAAGGTCGAACTTCGTGTAGCATAAGTAGGTCTTGGCGTGTTATTCACGTTACGAATCGAAAGAGGATAGAACGGCAAGAATCGTTCTATTTATCAGGGTGGTACCGCGGGAATCAAACCTTCTCGTCCCTATTTTGGGATGAGAGGGTTTTTTTATTTGTCAATTGGCAATTCTGTGTTTATGAAGTGAGTTACAGGAGGAAAAGAAAATGGAATATAAAGATACGTTATTGATGCCGCAAACCGAATTTCCGATGCGTGGGAATCTTCCGCAAAGAGAACCAGATATTCAGGCAAAATGGGAAGAAATGAACATTTATCAAAAAGTGCAGGAGCGCACTAAAGGGCGGCCAATGTTTGTCCTGCATGATGGTCCTCCATATGCAAATGGCGATATTCACATGGGCCATGCCCTAAATAAAATTCTAAAAGATATGATTGTTCGTTTTAAATCGATGAGCGGCTATCATGCACCATATGTACCTGGATGGGATACCCATGGGCTCCCCATTGAACAGGCACTTACGAATAAAGGTGTTAAACGAAAAGAAATGACCGTTGCAGAATTCCGAGAGCTTTGCACCAAGTATGCACTCGAACAAATTGATAATCAACGTACCCAGTTTAAACGTTTAGGGGTCCGCGGTGATTGGGAAAATCCATATATTACTTTAAAACCTGAATACGAAGCACAGCAAATTAAAGTGTTCGGTGAAATGGCGAAAAAAGGATATATTTATAAAGGGCTTAAACCGGTTTATTGGTCGCCTTCAAGTGAATCTGCCCTTGCGGAAGCAGAAATCGAGTACCAAGATAAGCGGTCTCCATCCATCTATGTTGGCTTTAAAGTCAAAGATGGCAAGGGTGTCCTAGATACTGATACGCAAATTGTCATCTGGACGACAACT
This sequence comes from Neobacillus pocheonensis, assembly GCF_050477905.1. Taxonomy (NCBI): domain Bacteria; kingdom Bacillati; phylum Bacillota; class Bacilli; order Caryophanales; family Bacillaceae; genus Neobacillus; species Neobacillus pocheonensis. Next base: position 124,566 of record NZ_JBCNAD010000007.1, read on the forward strand.
CCTTGGACCATTCCTGCCAACCTTGGAATTTCTGTTCACCCAGAGCTTTCTTATGTGGTGGTTTCAGCTAACGGAACCAAATATTTAGTGGCTGAGGCGCTTTTAGAAGCCGTTTCAAAAGAAATTGGCTGGGAAGATGCTGCAGTAGTTCAAAAGTTCAAGGGAACGGAATTAGAACACATCGTTGCTTCTCATCCGTTATACGGGCGTGATTCATTAGTTATGTTGGGTGAACATGTTACTACTGATGCAGGTACTGGTTGTGTTCATACTGCACCAGGGCACGGGGAAGATGACTTCCATGTCGGCCAAAGGTACGGATTAGAAGTGCTTTGTCCTGTTGATGACAAGGGTAACATGACTAGCGAGGCTCCAGGATTTGAAGGGCTATTTTACGAAGAAGCAAATAAGCCAATTGGTCAGGCGTTAGAAGAAGCAGGTGCTTTGTTAAAGCTGTCATTTATTACACACTCCTACCCACACGATTGGAGAACAAAAAAGCCGGTTATTTTCCGTGCAACAGCTCAGTGGTTTGCTTCCATAAAAGACTTCCGCAGCGAACTTCTAGAAGCCGTGAAGGAGACCAAATGGGTTCCAGCATGGGGTGAGACCCGTCTATTTAATATGGTTCGTGACCGAGGAGACTGGTGTATTTCACGTCAGCGTGTCTGGGGCGTTCCTATCCCTGTTTTCTATGCTGAAAATGGTGAAGAGATTATTACTGATGAAACAATTGATCATGTATCAAATCTTTTCCGTCAACATGGGTCTAACATTTGGTTTGAACGGGAAGCAAATGACCTTCTGCCGGACGGCTTTACTCATCCAGGAAGTCCAAATGGTACCTTTACAAAAGAAACAGATATCATGGATGTGTGGTTTGATTCTGGTTCATCTCATCAAGCCGTTCTGCTTGAGAGAGAGGATTTAGTCCGCCCTGCTGACCTTTATCTTGAAGGGTCTGACCAATATCGTGGCTGGTTCAACTCTTCTTTATCAACTGCTGTAGCCGTTACTGGTAAAGCGCCGTATAAAGGAGTATTAAGCCACGGATTTGCTCTTGATGGTGAAGGCAGAAAGATGAGTAAATCATTAGGTAATGTAGTCGTCCCTGCAAAGGTAATGAATCAATTAGGTGCAGATATCCTTAGGCTTTGGGTTGCATCCGTTGATTACCAATCTGATGTTCGTGTTTCAGATGCGATTTTGAAGCAGGTTGCAGAAGTTTACCGTAAAATCCGTAATACCTTCCGTTTCCTATTAGGAAACCTTGCAGACTTTGATCCTTCGGTAAATAAGGTTGCATATGAAAACTTGCGTGAAGTGGATCAATTCATGCTTGTTAAATTAAACAAACTTATCAAATATGTTCGTCATGCTTATGAAAATTATGAGTTTGCCGGTATTTACCACGCAGTTAATAATTTCTGTACACTTGATTTAAGTGCATTCTATTTAGATTTTGCAAAAGATGTTCTTTACATTGAAGCCGTTGATCATCATGATCGTCGTGCTATTCAAACTGTTTTATATGAATCCTTGCTTGCGTTAGCAAAATTGGTTTCACCAATTCTTTCTCATACAGCGGATGAAGTGTGGAAATTCATTCCTGCAGTTAAGGAGGAAAGTGTTCAATTAACGGATCTTCCTGAATATGTGGACCTTCCTGGTGCACAAAACTTAGAAGAAAAGTGGACTTCATTTATGAAGCTTCGCGATGATGTCTTAAAGGCTCTTGAGGAAGCCCGAAATGAAAAGGTAATTGGTAAATCGTTAACAGCCAAGGTTAGTTTGTATGTTAATGATCAATCAAAAGCGTTATTAGAATCGATTGACGAAAATATGAAACAGCTGTTTATCGTATCTGGTTTTGAAGTAGCAGGCTCATACGAACAGGCTCCTGAAAATGCTGTTAGATTAGAAACAGCAGCTATTGTCATTACAAAAGCAGAAGGCGAAACTTGTGATCGCTGTTGGATTGTTACTCCGGAAGTAGGTCAAGATCAAGATCATAAAACACTTTGTCCTCGTTGTGCGCAAGTGGTAAAAGAAAACTATTCACACCTTGCATAAAAGTTCGCCCCGTGCATTTTTTGTACGGGGCTTTTAAATTTTTCCTTCTCCGTTAATTGTTTCAGTTGATGTCAAATGTTTGTCCGTGTCAGAAAACCACTGCCGGTAATAATAAAACAAAGACAATCACGGAGGTAACAACTATGAATGCACTGCAGGAAAAGCTGTTTTTGGAACTCCGTCAAACAAAGGTAGAAATTGAAAATTCATTAAAAAACAAGCAAAAAAAAGATTGGTTAACGAAAATCTTAGAAGAAGAACTTGATGATATTAATTGTGCAATCCAAAAGCTGGCCGATGGCAATTATGGTCAATGCGAAATTTCTGGTGAATTTTTATCTGATGATTTGTTGAAAATGGTCCCTACAATTAAGTCGGTGAAGGATTCGGAATATTTAGAAGTATTTTGTAAAAAAACTCTTCATTAATCATTTTTATATGTTACATTGTCGTTTTACAATTAAGTATGCTAAAATGCTAAAGAAGTAAGTATAGGTTGATGTGGGGGTATTTCTTAGTGTTTTATTACTTAATTGCACTTTTTGTCATTTTATTAGATCAATTTACGAAATGGTTAATCGTGAAAAATATGTATTTAGGAGAAAGCATTCCAATTATTGATAATATTTTGTATATTACTTCTCATCGCAACCGCGGGGCCGCCTGGGGAATTCTGCAAGGACAGATGTGGCTCTTTTATGTCATTACCATATTGGTCATTATCGGCATTATGTATTATCTTTACAAAGCAGCTAAAGGTAAATGGTTATTGGGGGTTTCTCTGGCATTTATGTTAGGAGGAGCGATCGGGAACTTTATTGACCGTCTCATTCGGAAAGAAGTTGTCGATTTTATCCATACTTTTATTTTTAGTTATAATTTTCCTGTCTTCAATATTGCTGATTCAGCATTAGTGATTGGAGTTATTTTGTTGATGATTCAAATGCTTCGAGAAGAGAAGGAATCGAAGGAGAAGTCTTATGGAGAAAATGGAACACACCATTCTTGAAGAACAAAAAGGGGATCGAATTGATAAAGTCATCTCCACTCTTGATGAAGAATGGTCAAGAACACAAGTACAACAATGGATTAAGGATGGAAATGTCCTGGTGAATGGACAAAGGGTTAAAACCAATTATAAATGCAGCTTGAATGATGAAATTGAAATTAGTATTCCTGATCCAGAAGAACTGGACGTCATCCCTGAAGATTTGAACTTAGAAATATATTATGAGGATAGAGATGTATTGGTAGTAAATAAACCTCGTGGAATGGTCGTTCATCCTGCCCCAGGACATATGACGGGTACGCTCGTGAACGGATTAATGGCCCATTGTAAGGATTTGTCTGGAATTAATGGGGTGTTAAGACCTGGGATTGTTCACCGAATTGATAAAGATACCTCCGGCTTGCTAATGGTCGCTAAAAACGATATGGCCCATGAAAGTCTTGTCAATCAATTAGTGGAAAAAACCGTTACTCGAAAGTATAAGGCGATTGTCCATGGGGTAATTCCTCATGATTTTGGGACGATTGACGCACCGCTGGGAAGAGATACAAAGGATAGACAAAGTATGGCAGTAGTGGATAATGGAAAACATGCCGTCACCCATTTTCATGTGATTGAACGGTTTAAAGATTTTACTTTTGTAGAATGTCAATTAGAAACAGGAAGAACCCATCAAATTCGCGTTCATATGAAATATATTGGCTACCCGCTTGCGGGTGATCCGAAATATGGACCGAAGAAAACGCTTGATATAGATGGACAGGCATTGCATGCCGGAGTGCTTGGCTTTACTCATCCAAGAACAAACGAGTATTTAGAATTTGAAGCCCCACTTCCTGAAGAGTTCGAAAGACTGCTTAACCAGCTTCAAATTAATCGTTGACATTATATTAGTATTATTGTAAGATGACTATAGTTTAATAAGCCTTTAAATTCAGTCCCGTGAGGCTGAGAAGGAAACGGATAAATTAGTAAGGGGCAGTCTATACCTCCTATTAGTTGAACTTACACGTTAACCTCTCGCCGATCGGTGAGAGGTCTTTTATTTTATAAAAAGCAGGTGTACCTATGAATCAAAAAGCTCTTGTACTTGATGAGCAGGCAATTGGCCGTGCATTAACAAGGATAGCCCATCAAATAATTGAAAAAAATAAAGGGATAGAAGAGTGTATTCTTGTTGGCATTCGTACGAGAGGCATTTATATAGCCAAACGGCTTGCTTTAAGAATCGAAGAAATCGAGGGAAGCCCAATACCTGTTGGAGAACTTGATATTACCCTTTATCGAGACGATTTATCGAAGAAAACGGAAAATCAAGAGCCCCTTGTTAAAGGATCAGATATTCCAGTCAACATCAGTGATAAAAAAGTCATTCTCGTTGATGATGTTTTATATACAGGACGTACGGTCCGCTCAGGACTTGATGCCCTAATGGACTTAGGGCGACCTGCAGCCATTCAGCTTGCTGTATTAGTCGACCGGGGTCATCGGGAGCTTCCGATTCGCGCCGATTATGTCGGGAAAAACATCCCGACATCAAGTGAAGAAAAAATCGTAGTCGAGCTTGTTGAAGTAGACCAGATTGATCAAGTTAGCATATTTGACAAATAAATAGCTGCCCTTTTAAATGCAGTCCTGTGAGGCTGACAAAGGGGAAACTGCCGAAATTCTTTGCGGCATTTCCAAACCCTCTTTGTCATGCAATGGACATAGAGGGTTTTTTATTAAAAAAATGATTTCGGGGGAGATAATAATGAACAACAGACCAATCTTAGACGTACAAGATAAACCAAAACTATCCCAATGGCTGACATTAAGTATTCAGCATTTATTCGCCATGTTCGGCGCAACCATTCTCGTACCCTATCTCGTAGGCTTGGACCCAGCGATTGCCCTAATATCAAGTGGACTTGGAACCTTAGCATTCTTGTTAATCACAAAATTTCAAGTACCTGCTTATCTTGGCTCATCATTCGCCTTTATCGCACCAGTAATAGCTGCTAAAGCTGCTGGTGGTCCGGGTGCGGCAATGGTTGGAACTTTTATCGCCGGCCTTGTTTATGGAATTGTCGCACTAGTGATAAGTAAAGCAGGTCATCGTTGGATTATGAATTTGCTCCCGCCAATCGTAGTGGGTCCTGTTATCATCGTAATCGGCTTAGCACTTTCTGGAACAGCCGTAGGAATGGCCATGAATAACCCAGACGGGAAATATAGCATGCTTCATTTCTCTGTAGCGCTTGTAACCTTAGCTGCAACGATTATCTTCTCGATTTATGCAAAAAAAATGTTGAGTATCATTCCAATCTTGGGTGGAATCATTGTAGGTTATATTTACGCATTAGTGGTGGGGCTTGTTGATTTCAGTCCAGTTTTGAAAGCATCTTGGTTTGAAATGCCAGAATTTATTATCCCTTTTGTAAGTTATAAAGTGAAGTTCACATGGGATTTAGTAGCACTAATGGTACCAGTTGCAGTTGTAACCTTGTCAGAACATATTGGTCATCAGCTAGTACTTAGCAAGGTAGTAGGGCGTGATTATATTAAGGAACCAGGTTTGCACCGCTCCATTCTTGGTGATGGTACAGCAACGATGATTTCCGCTCTAATTGGTGGACCGCCAAAGACAACTTATGGTGAGAATATCGGGGTCCTTGCCATTACTCGAGTATACAGTGTTTATGTGATTGCTGGAGCGGCAGTGTTCGCGATCATCTTCGGATTCATTGGAAAAGTGACAGCCTTAATCCAAACCATTCCAACACCCGTAATGGGCGGGGTATCCATCCTTCTGTTTGGAATCATTGCCTCTTCCGGATTAAGAATGCTAGTCGACAGTAAAATTGATTTTGGAGATAAACGCAACCTAGTCATTTCATCCGTCATTTTGGTACTTGGAATCGGCGGAGCGATCGTGAAACTTCCTTTTGATATTCAAATACAAGGGATGGCTTTAGCAGCAATCATTGGAGTGTTGTTAAACCTTATCCTTCCTGGCAGACAATCTGCGGACGAAAACATGTTTGAAGTAGAACAATCAGAGAAAGTGAAGAAAACAGCATAATAAAAACCTTTTAAAGGAAGTCCAGAGAGGCTTATAAGGGTGTTAATCTTGAACCATTCTATAAGAATTGGTTTAAGGATGGATTCATCGCACCCTGATCTTTTGGTCAGGGTGTTTTTTTACAAAAATATAAAAAGGTGGGGAACAAATTGCTAAATCATTTACTTACCACGAACGAATTAAAGGTGGAAGAGATTTATCAAATCTTAGATGATGCGCAGCGTTTTGCTGAAGGCATGACATGGCGTCCGGAAGGTCAAATGTTTTCTGCTAACTTATTTTTCGAAAATAGTACTAGAACAAAATGTAGTTTTGAGGTAGCTGAAAGAAAATTAGGTTTAGGGGTAATCCCATTTGAAGTGCAAACCTCGAGTGTCCAAAAGGGTGAAACATTATACGATACGGTTAAGACGCTCGAATCCATCGGTGTAAACACAATCGTGATTCGACACGGACAGGATCGGTACTTTGACGAGCTCGTTGGAAAAATTAATATTCCGATAATTAACGGGGGAGATGGCTGTGGTCACCATCCAACACAATCACTTCTCGATCTATTGACAATTTACCAAGAGTTTGGCAGTTTCACGGGGCTAAAGATTGCCATTATCGGGGACATTCGCCATAGCAGAGTAGCACGATCAAATGCCGACACCTTAACAAGGCTTGGAGCGGAGGTCATCTTTTCAGGTCCGGAAGAATGGTTTGACAGCCATAGTTTACATGCTGCGAGATTTATCCCGATTGATCAAGCCATCCAGCAAGCGGATGTGGTTATGCTCCTTCGAGTGCAGCATGAACGTCATCAAAAAAAGGGAAGCTTTACGGCAGCAGAATACCACCAACAATTCGGACTTACCCTAGAAAGAGAAAAACAAATGAAGCCGAATAGCATTATTATGCACCCTGCCCCGGTTAATCGAAATGTCGAGATTGCTGATAGTTTAGTTGAATGCCAGCGTTCAAGAATCTTTAAGCAGATGGAAAATGGTGTGTTTGTCAGAATGGCAGTTTTAAAACGATCAATCGAAAGTATGAATGGAGGAATTACGAATGAAAATTCTTATTCAGAACGCCAATTACATAGCATCTAACGGAGAAAATAAACAGTCCGATATTTTAATAGAAAATGGAAAAATAACTAAAATCGAGAAAATGATTGAAGCCAATGTCGACCGCAAAATAGATGCTGCAGATATGCTAGTATCACCTGGGTTCATCGATTTACATGTCCATCTTCGTGAACCAGGCGGAGAGAAAAAAGAAACAATTGCAACGGGTACACAAGCAGCTGCAAAAGGCGGCTTCACAACGGTAGCCGCTATGCCAAATACAAGACCGGTGCCTGACACCATTAACCACATGGAAGACTTGCAAAAAAGAATTCAAGATACTGCACATGTTAGAGTTTTGCCATATGCCTCTATAACGACAAGATTGCTTGGCCAAGAGTTGACAGATTTCGAGGGACTAAAAAATGCCGGGGCATTTGCCTTTACAGATGACGGTGTAGGGGTTCAAACGGCGAGTATGATGCTCGAAGCCATGCAAAAAGCTGCAGCTTTAAATATGGCAATTGTTGCTCACTGTGAAGAAAATACCCTCATTAATAAAGGCTGTGTTCACGAAGGGTCATTTGCGAAAGAAAATGGATTAAACGGGATTCCTTCTATTTGTGAATCGGTGCAAATTGCCAGAGATGTTCTACTTGCTGAAGCAGCAGGCTGCCATTACCATGTCTGCCATGTCAGTACGAAGGAATCTGTCCGGGTCATTAGGAATGCAAAGCGGGCAGGAATAAAAGTTACTGCGGAAGTAACCCCACACCACTTATTATTAACCCAGGATGATATCCCAGGGCTTGATGCCAATTATAAAATGAATCCTCCGTTAAGAGACGCTGCTGACAGGGAGGCGTTAATTGAAGGGCTCTTAGATGGAACGATTGATTTTATTGCAACCGATCACGCACCACACACCATGGAAGAAAAAAGTGAAGGAATGGAATTAGCCCCATTCGGCATTGTTGGGTTAGAAACAGCATTCCCTCTTCTTTATACAAACTTTGTCTTAAAAAATAAGCTCTCACTTGAACAGCTAATCGGATTTTTGACACATAAGCCAGCAGCAAGCTTTTCCCTTCCATACGGAAACATGGAGGTGGGGGCACCAGCGGATCTCGTGCTGCTGGACTTAAAAGAAGAACGTGAAATTGAAACGAAAGAATTTTTATCTAAAGGGAAAAATACTCCATTTGGCGGCTGGAAATGTAAAGGCTGGCCAGTTTTGACAATCGCAGCAGGAAATATAGCTTGGGAAAAAGGATGTGTAACAGCATGAAAGCACAGTTAATTTTAGAAGATGGAACGATTTTTATCGGAGAAGGTTTTGGAAGTCATATGGACACTTTTGGTGAAGTGGTATTTAACACAGGTATGACTGGTTATCAAGAAATTCTTTCAGATCCATCCTATTGTGGACAAATCGTCATGCTAACCTACCCTTTAATCGGGAATTACGGTATTAACCGCGATGATTTTGAATCGATTAATCCTGCCGTCAAAGGATTTATTGTTAAAGAAGCCAGTGATTTTCCGTCCAATTGGAGAAGTGAATTTACCATCGATGAATATTTTAAAATGAAAAAAATTCCAGGGATTGCCGGGATTGACACAAGAAAACTAGCACGAATTATCCGCCAGTATGGAACATTGAAAGGGGCCATTTGCAGCATTGAAAACGATGCAGATGAGGTATTAAGAAAATTAAGGCAAACTCGGCTTCCAATTGACCAGGTTCGAAGGGTATCAACGAAAAATGCCTATCCGAGTCCAGGAAGAGGCAAGCGAATTGTTCTTGTAGATTTTGGCATGAAACATGGTATTTTAAGGGAGCTAAATAAACGCGGTTGTGATGTTGTCGTCGTTCCTTACCATACTACAGCAGAGGAAATTCTCCAGCTTCGTCCTGATGGGATCATGCTTTCCAATGGACCTGGAGATCCGAAAGATGTTCCAGAAGGCATTCAAATGATTAAAGAGGTGATTGGGAAAGTTCCACTCTTCGGCATCTGTCTCGGCCATCAATTATTTGCTCTTGCCTGCGGTGCGGATACTGTGAAAATGAAGTTCGGGCACCGTGGTTCCAATCATCCTGTAAAAGAACTTACAACAGGTAAAGTGTCGATAACCTCCCAAAACCACGGGTATACAGTTGACGGTAAATCGATTAAAAACACTAGGCTTGAGGTTACTCATATTGCATTAAATGATGATACGATTGAAGGCTTGAAACATACAGATTATCCAGCATTCACCGTGCAATACCATCCAGAGGCTTCCCCTGGACCTGAGGATGCAAACGGCCTATTTGAACAGTTCCTTAACATGATTGAATCGGAAAAACAGGAGGTAACAGCAGCATGCCAAAACGTACAGATATAAACTCCATTTTAGTAATCGGATCAGGACCAATCGTTATCGGCCAGGCAGCAGAGTTTGATTATGCGGGCGCTCAAGCCTGTATGGCTTTGAAGGAAGAAGGATATCGCGTCATTCTGATCAATTCAAATCCAGCAACCATTATGACAGATACAGAGATGGCTGACGCGGTTTATATTGAACCATTAACATTAGAATTTGTAAGTAAAATTATCCGAAAGGAACGTCCAGATGCCCTGTTAGCCACACTTGGCGGGCAAACAGGACTTAACTTAGCTGTAGAACTAGCAAACTCCGGGGTTTTAGATGAGTGCGGGGTTGAAATCTTAGGAACGAAGCTATCAGCAATCAAACAAGCAGAGGACCGGGAATTATTCCGTAATCTAATGAATGAACTAGGGGAGCCGGTACCTGACAGTGAAATCATTCATGAATTAGAAGAAGCGAATGCCTTCGTTGAAAGAGTTGGCTTCCCAGTCATTGTCCGCCCTGCTTATACCCTTGGCGGTACAGGAGGCGGCATTTGCCACAATCAAGAAGAATTAGAAGAAATCGTGACAAGCGGGTTAAAGAACAGTCCTGTTCATCAATGCTTACTGGAGAAGAGTATTGCCGGATTTAAGGAAATCGAATATGAAGTGATGCGCGATGCTAATGATAGTGCGATTGTCGTTTGTAATATGGAAAACATTGACCCCGTTGGTGTTCATACTGGTGACTCCATAGTTGTTGCTCCCAGCCAGACATTAAGCGACCGAGAATACCAATTATTAAGAAATGTATCCTTGAAAATTATTCGTGCATTAAAAATAGAAGGCGGCTGTAACGTTCAACTTGCCCTTGATCCATATAGCTTTAACTACTACATTATTGAAGTCAATCCGCGTGTAAGCCGTTCATCGGCCCTAGCTTCAAAAGCAACAGGGTATCCGATCGCGAAGCTTGCCGCAAAGATTGCAGTTGGCCTTACCCTTGATGAAATGAAGAATCCAGTTACCGGTAAAACGTATGCAAGCTTCGAGCCTGCTCTTGATTATATCGTTACAAAAATTCCAAGATGGCCGTTTGATAAATTTGAATCAGGAAATCGCTCACTTGGAACACAAATGAAAGCAACGGGTGAAGTCATGGCGATTGGCCGCAATTTTGAGGAGTCATTATTAAAAGCAATCCGCTCCCTGGAAGCTGGGGTTCATCATTTTGAATTGAATGATGCAAAGGATTTTGCAGATGAAGTTGTCGAAAAGCGAATTCGGAAAGCTGGGGATGAGCGACTCTTCTACATCGCCGAAAGCTTAAGAAGGGGAACCACAATTGAGACGATCCACGAATGGAGTAAAATCGATTTATTTTTCCTAAAGAAGCTAGAAGGAATCCTAAAATTAGAAGAAAGTCTGTTAGAAAATCCATTAAACGCTGAAATCCTATTGGAAGCAAAACAAAAAGGATTTACTGATAAAAAGATTGCAGAGTTATGGGAAATGACGGAAACAGAACTTTATCACTATCGAAAAAACAACCAAATAATTCCTGTCTATAAAATGGTCGATACATGTGCAGCTGAATTTGAATCAGAAACACCTTATTATTATGGGACTTATGAGGAAGAAAATGAGTCAATCGTTACCGATAAACAGAGTGTAGTTGTTCTTGGGTCAGGTCCAATCCGCATTGGTCAAGGAATTGAGTTCGATTATGCGACTGTTCACTCTGTCAAGGCAATTAAGGAAACCGGCTATGAAGCTATTATTATTAATAATAATCCAGAGACCGTTTCAACGGATTTCAGTATATCTGATAAGCTTTATTTCGAACCGCTCACCATCGAGGAGGTCATGCACATTGTTGACTTAGAAAAGCCGCTTGGTGTAGTCGTTCAATTTGGCGGGCAAACAGCGATTAATCTGGCTGCAAAACTGGCTGAAAATGGGGTAAAAATTTTAGGAACAAGCCTGGAGGATTTAGACCGTGCAGAGGACAGAGATAAATTTGAATATGCTCTTCAGCAATTAAATATTCCGCAGCCGCTTGGTAAAACGGCCCTATCTGTTGAAGAAGCACGATTGATTGCGGAGGAAATCGGCTATCCAGTCTTGATACGTCCTTCTTATGTGTTAGGCGGCCGGGCAATGGAAATCGTCTACGAAGAGGAAGAACTGCTTCGTTATATGGAAAATGCCGTAAAAATTAACCCAGAACATCCAGTCTTAATCGATCGTTATTTAACAGGAAAAGAAATTGAAGTAGATGCCATTTGCGATGGGAAGAATGTATTGATTCCAGGGATAATGGAGCATATTGAACGGGCCGGAGTCCACTCTGGTGATTCGATTGCCGTGTATCCGCCGCAAACATTATCAACCGAAATTAAACAAAAGCTCGTTGAGTATACAGAGAAATTAGCAATCGGCTTGAATATTGTCGGGTTATTAAATATTCAATATGTCATCTCTGATAATCAAGTTTTTGTACTGGAAGTGAATCCGCGTTCAAGCCGGACGGTACCATTCTTAAGTAAAATCACAAATGTTCCAATGGCAAAAATTGCGACAAAAGCCATTTTAGGAGTTTCCTTACCAGATCAAGGCTATCGTGGCGGATTAGTTCCGGAAAAAGAGGGCGTTTATGTAAAAGTGCCAGTATTCTCTTTTGCAAAGCTGAAAAGTGTTGATATCAGCCTTGGACCGGAGATGAAGTCTACGGGTGAGGTAATGGGCAAGGATGTCACGCTTGAAAAGGCCTTATATAAAGGGTTAGTTGCTTCAGGTATGAACATTCACAAGTTTGGTACGGTATTATTCACAGTGGCTGATAAGGACAAAGTGGAAAGCTTAAAGCTTGCGAAAAGGTTTGCAGCCATCGGCTACCGGTTAATGGCCACAAGCGGAACAGCTTCAGTCTTAGAGGCAGCTGGCCTTCCAGTCAAAGTTGTCGGTAAAATCGGCTCAGAGGGTGCAACACTAATCGACGTCATTCATCGTGGTGAAGCTCAGTTTATCATTAACACCCTTACAAAAGGAAAGCAGCCGGAAAGTGACGGCTTCCGAATTCGCCGTGAAGCTGTAGAAAATGGTGTGCCTTGTTTGACCTCATTAGATACCGCTGATGCGATTCTTAATGTGATTGAATCGATGAATTTTTCCGCTGAAGCGATGAAAGCTCCAAAAAAGGAGGCGGTATTTGCATGATCCGCAAAGAATTATGCAAAATCGTTTCTCAAAAGGAAATTGCCGAGGATATTTACGAACTGACTGTAAAAGCAAGGTTCGTTCATGAAATAAAAGCACCTGGACAATTTGTTCATATAAGGGTCTCTAATGGATGGGACCCTCTTTTACGGAGACCAATAAGTATTTGTTCGTTTGATAAAGTGAAAGAAGAGTTTACGATGATTTACCGGAAAGAAGGACAAGGAACATCTATGCTTGCTGGAACGGTGGCTGGAATGGAAGTAGATATTCTTGGTCCCTTAGGGAATGGATTTCCTGTTGAAGAAGTACATGTTGGTGAAACTGCCTTGCTTGTCGGCGGCGGAATCGGTGTACCACCGCTCTATGAGCTTTCTAATCAGTTAGTGGCTAAGGGAGTAAAGGTTATCCACGTACTTGGGTTTCAAACGGAATCAGCCGTTTTTTACGAAAGCGAATTTTTGAAAAATGGGGAAACCTTTGTTACGACTGTAGATGGGTCATATGGGCAAAAGGGTTTTGTTACCGATATTATGAAGGAATTGAGTTTTGATTGTATTTTTACATGCGGTCCAACTCCAATGCTCAAAGCTATCGAACAAGGGTATCAAAATAAAAAAGTGTTTTTATCATTGGAGGAACGAATGGGCTGCGGAGTGGGTGCATGCTTTGCCTGTGTGTGTAAAAAAGCAGATGATCCATCCGGTGTTTCTTATAAAAAAGTGTGCAGTGATGGTCCTGTATTCCGTGCTGGGGAGGTACTGATATGAGCCGTTTAAACATGGAGTTACCGGGTTTAAATTTGAAAAATCCCATTATGCCTGCCTCCGGTTGTTTTGGATTTGGGAGAGAGTATAGTCAATTTTATGATTTAAGTACGCTTGGGGCGATTATGATTAAGGCGACAACTGTTGAACCTCGGTTTGGTAATCCTACACCGCGAGTCGCAGAGACTCGTGCTGGAATGTTAAATGCCATCGGACTACAAAATCCTGGACTTGAAAAAGTTATTGGTGAAGAACTGCCATGGCTATCTCAGTACAATGTACCAATTATAGCGAATGTAGCAGGATCCCTTGAAGAGGACTATGTTGAAGTTGCGCGGAGAATTTCAAAAGCACCCAATGTTCAAGCTTTAGAGCTAAATATATCTTGTCCAAATGTTAAAACCGGAGGTATTGCCTTTGGCACGATTCCTGAGGTTGCAAAAGAATTAACTAGAAAAGTAAAAGAAGTCTCAGAAGTGCCTGTTTATGTGAAATTATCACCAAATGTAACAAATATTGTTGAAATGGCGAAGGCTGTTGAAGATGGCGGAGCAGATGGGTTAACAATGATTAACACGCTCGTAGGAATGAGGCTTGATTTAAAGACGGGTAAACCAATTTTGGCTAACCGAACTGGCGGACTTTCTGGTCCTGCGATAAAGCCTGTCGCGATTCGAATGATTTATGAAGTCAGCCAAGCAGTGAACATTCCTATTATCGGAATGGGCGGTATCCAGTCAGCTGAAGATGTAATTGAATTCTTTTATGCCGGGGCAAGCGCCATTGCAGTCGGTACAGCAAACTTTGTCGATCCGTTTGTTTGTCCGACTATCATTGAGGAGCTGCCGCAGCTGTTAGAACGATTAGGTTATGAACACATCAGTGAATGTATCGGAAGGAGCTGGAACAAGCATGAACAACTCACTCATCATCGCGCTTGATTTTGCAAATGGCAATGAGGTGGAACGGTTTTTAAAGCCGTTTGCGGGCACGGAGCTTTTTCTAAAGGTTGGCATGGAACTTTTTTACCAAGAAGGTCCCGCTATTATCCAGCTATTAAAAGAACAAGGACATCGTATTTTTCTAGATTTGAAGCTTCATGATATTCCAAATACGGTTAAAAGTGCGATGAAAGGTCTTGCGAGACTGGATTGTGATCTGGTCAATGTTCATGCAGCAGGTGGGAAGGAAATGATGGAGGCGGCTCTTGAAGGACTAGAGGCGGGAACACCTGCAGGAGTGCAGCGCCCGAAGTGTATTGCTGTCACACAGTTAACAAGTACCTCTGAAGAACAAATGAACAGAGAACAACTTATCCCCGTTAGCTTAAATGAGTCAGTGCTTCATTATGCTTCGTTAACAAAATCGGCAGGATTAGATGGAGTTGTTTGCTCAGCCTGGGAGGCTCATTCGATTCGAGAACAGATTGGCCCTGACTTTTTTACTGTCACACCAGGAATTCGGATGGAGGATGACAGTGTTGGCGATCAAAAGCGTGTTGCGACACCTGCATTTGCGAGGATTACTGGAGTTAGTTCCATTGTAGTCGGCCGTTCAATAACAAGGGCAGTTGACCCGGTGAAAAGCTATGAAAATTGGATGAAAGCATGGAGAGGGGTACTTCAATGAAACAATTAATTGCAGAAAAATTATTAGAAATCAGCGCGGTTGCATTAAAACCACAAGATCCTTTTACGTGGACTTCAGGCTTACGTTCCCCGATTTATTGTGATAATCGTTTAACTTTATCGTTTCCTTCAGTGCGAAGAGAAATTGCTGGCGGGCTGCAAAAATTAATCCTTGAACATTTTGGAGCAACGGAAGTCATCGCCGGGACTGCAACAGCCGGCATTCCACATGCTGCTTGGGTAAGTGAACTAATGGATTTGCCAATGTGTTATGTACGTTCAAAAGCCAAAGGTCACGGTAAAGGTAATCAAATCGAAGGTAAAGTCGAGCCGGGGCAAAAAGTGGTGGTAGTTGAAGATTTAATCTCAACTGGCGGCAGTGTTATAACTGCTGTTCAAGCACTTAGAGAAACAGGCTGTGAGGTGCTTGGAGTCGTTTCTATATTTACATATGGGCTTGAAAAAGGGAAAGAAGCCTTTGAGCAAGAAGGAATAAGGAGCTTTTCGCTAACCGATTTTCCTGCATTAGTCGAAGTTGCAATTCAAAAAGACTATATTAGTGAGGGAGATCAAGAGAGTTTGCTAGCTTGGAGTAAGAATCCGGGTGAATGGAGTAAGAAGTGGGAATAAAATAAAGCCCCGGAACCCCCGGGGCTTTTCTAATTTTTCTTTAATTTCAATACGAGCTCCTCATCCGGAGTAACATAAACCGTCTGCTGATTGTCGTAAATAACAAATCCAGGCTTGGCACCGCTTGGTTTTTTAACAAACCGAACCTTTGTGAAATCTACAGGAACTGAGCTTGAAGTACGTGCCTTACTAAAGTAAGCCGCCAAATTGGCTGCCTCAAGAATCGTTTCGTCAGATGGTTCTTTACTGCGAATGACCACGTGTGAACCAGGAATATCCTTTGTATGCAGCCATATCTCATCCCTCGCAGCAAGCTTATTGGTTAAATAGTCATTTTGCTTATTATTTTTCCCAACGATAATATCGGTTCCATCAGTGGATAAAAAGTGATCTAAAACAGGTTTAGCGTTTTGAATCTTTTTTCCGCTCCTTTTTTGACGTTCCCGAACATAACCGCCCTCGACAAGCTCTTCACGAATTTCTTGAATATCTTTCGGCGAAGCTGCCTGCACCTGTTGCAGTAAATTATCAAAATAATCAACCTCAAGCCGAGCCTTTTCAATTTGTTCTTCAACTACCGAAACAGCATTTTTGGCTTTCTGGTATTTAGAAAAATATTTTTGAGCATTTTCTGAAGGTGTTTTCCGTGGGTCAAGCGGAATTGCCAGCGTTCCACCTAATTCATCATAATAATTAAGTACTTCTATTTCCTTCATGCCTTTTTTTGCGGCATATAGGTTCGCCGTTAACAGTTCACCAAAGCGCTGGTATTGCTCCGCCTTTTCCGCTTCCTTTAACGTCCGATTAAGCTTTTCAATTTTCTTTTCATTCTTTTCTTTTTCATTGATGATAAACCGTTCAACATCATTTCCCTGCTGCTTCACTCGGTCGCGTTCGGCCTTGCCAAAATAATAGCGGTCCAGCATTTCACTGAGGGTCGAAAAGCTCTTTACCTCACCCTTTAAATGTTCAAGCGGAAATAAATAAAAGGCTTCCTTGCCACCAGTAGACATGATTGAGGGTGATAAATCGCCACTCTCGATTTTTTTAACTAAACTTATAAATGCTAGCGGAACTGTAGTCCGATTCGCTAACCCGCTTTGAAAAATTACTTCCTTCGCAAAAAGGGGAGAAGTACCAGCAAAATGCTCGACTAGCTGGCGGTCTAACTTTCCGCTATTAAAATCGATTTTCCGCAAAACATCCTCTTCCGAAAGGCCAAATGGATTGGTTTTGTTCTGTTCAGGTGGAAAGATGTAAGCCTGGCCTGGCATTATCGCCCTGTGACTATTTATCGCAAAAGAAATATGCTTAATACTATCAAGAATGATATTGCGAGTTTTATCCACTAAGACGATATTACTGTGCCTGCCCATAATTTCAATAATGAGTTGCTTATAGCTGATATCCCCGATTTCATTTCGTCCCTTTATTTCAAAAATAATCATCCGATCATTTTCAACTTGATATAAGTCTTCTAAAATGTAACCCTCAATATGCTTTCTTAGTAGCATACAGAACATTGGAGGTTCACTTGGATTCTCATATGCTTCATTTGTTAATTGTACCCGTGCATAGCTTGGGTGGGCCGATAATAACAGCTTTTGATTCACACCGTTTGCCCTAATGGTTAAAATAACTTCATTTTTATAGGGCTGATGAACTTTATTAATCCGGCCGCCCTTTAAAGAACGCGAGAGTTCATCGACCATTGCTTTTGTAAATAAACCATCAAATGACATGGAAAAACATCCTTTTCTTCAAACATATCTTTCATTATATCCTACTTCAATAAAATCTGTCTTATTTTCCCGCTGCAAGAAAGTTAATATAGCATTTTTTTGGACGACCCTGAATAAGATTTCTTTAGACATGTTATATAAGGGGGAAGTGAGATGGTCGGATGAAGTTCCATGAGATGGAGATAAAACAAGTAGAAAAGGTCTTAGAAACCGACTTTTCAATTGGATTATCACAGGCAGCAGCCGAAAAAAGGATTGCAGAGCACGGACCAAATGAATTGGACGAAGGAGAAAAGCAATCGGCTTTACTCTTATTTTTTAGTCAATTTAAAGATTTTATGGTCTTAGTACTGCTTGCTGCGACCTTGATTTCTGGATTGTTAGGTGAATATATTGATGCCATTGCCATTATTGCAATCGTGATCATAAATGGGTTTCTTGGTTTTTTCCAGGAAAGACGGGCAGAAAAATCACTTCAAGCCCTTAAGGAATTATCTGCTCCACAAGTGTCTGTCCTTAGGGATGGGCAATGGATCAAATTACCGTCCAAAGAAATTGTCAGCGGGGATATTTTAAAATTCTCGAGTGGAGACCGGATTGGCGCAGATGTCCGGATTATTGAATCAAGAAATTTAGAAATAGAAGAATCTGCTCTTACAGGGGAGTCAGTGCCTGTTTCAAAGCATTCAGATTGTTTAACCAATCCAAACCCGGGAATTGGCGATATGGAGAATATTGCCTTTATGGGAACGATGATTACCAGGGGAAGCGGAGTCGGTGTCGTCATTGCTACTGGGATGAAAACAGCTATGGGCCAAATTGCAGATTTACTGCAAAACGCCCAATCACAAGAAACCCCTCTCCAGCGCCGATTAGAGCAACTGGGGAAAATTCTCATTACCGTTGCACTTGCTTTAACCGTTCTTGTGGTTGCGGTGGGTGTTATTCAAGGGCATGACCTCTATACGATGTTTTTAGCAGGGGTTTCCTTAGCAGTAGCAGCCATACCAGAAGGGCTGCCGGCGATAGTAACGGTAGCATTATCCCTTGGTGTACAAAAAATGATAAAGAAAAATGCCATTGTTAGGAAACTGCCAGCCGTTGAAACACTCGGATGTGCATCGGTCATTTGTTCCGATAAAACGGGAACCATGACTCAAAATAAAATGACCGTAACTCACCTGTGGAGCGGCGGTCATACTTGGACCGTGGATGGGGTTGGTTATCAGCCGCAAGGGAATTTTTATCGAAATGATCGAACGGTCCAGCCAAAGGATGAAAGAGCCCTGCAGCAAATGCTGATATTTGGGATGCTATGCAATCATTCGGATCTGGTCATGAAGGACAATGATTATATTCTTGATGGAGACCCGACTGAAGGGGCATTGCTGGTAAGTGCGATGAAGGCGGGGTTTGCTAGAGCGAAATTATTAGATGAGTTTACGATTTTAAATGAATTCCCGTTTGACTCAGCCAGAAAGATGATGAGTATTCATGTAAAAGACAAACAAGGGAGACATTTTATTGTCACAAAAGGAGCCCCTGATGTCATTTTAGGCATTAGTGAATCCATCCTTTGGGATGAGCGAACGCAATTTTTAAACAAGGAAACACAAATTAAGGTTCAGGATGCGATAAATGGTCTTGCCTCACAGGCACTTCGGACGATTGCCATTGCTTTTAAACCAGTACCCGCAAATACGCTAATCCTAAGTGAAAAGGAAGCCGAGAAAAAACTAACGTTTATCGGCGTTCAGGGAATGATTGATCCGCCAAGACCTGAGGTCAAAGCAGCCGTAAAAGAATGTAAGGAAGCAGGAATTAAAACAGTAATGATTACCGGTGATCATATCATCACGGCTAAAGCGATTGCTTCCCAGTTAGGAATTTTAACGAAAAAAAGCAAAGTGCTTGATGGAAAAGCGTTATCTGATATGTCAGTCGAGGAGCTAGAAGAAGTGGTTGATGATGTATCGGTTTTTGCTAGGGTATCGCCAGAGCATAAATTAAAAATTGTCAAAGCCTTACAAAATAGAGGACATATCGTTGCTATGACAGGGGATGGGGTTAACGATGCCCCCGCAATCAAAGCAGCAGATATCGGTGTGGCCATGGGGATTACGGGAACTGATGTCGCAAAAGAAGCATCGGCTCTTGTCTTGTTAGATGATAATTTTGCAACCATTAAAGCGGCGATTACAGAAGGCCGAAATATCTATGAAAATATTCGTAAATTTGTCCGTTACTTGCTTGCTTCCAATGTTGGTGAAATTTTGGTGATGTTGTTTGCCATGATCTTAGCACTTCCATTGCCGTTAGTACCAATCCAAATTCTTTGGGTAAATTTAGTAACGGATGGCTTGCCTGCCATGGCACTTGGATTAGACCGTCCAGAAGAAAATGTGATGAAACGGAGGCCGCGTAGTCCAAATGAAGGAGTTTTTTCTCGGGGGTTAGGCTGGAAGGTTGTTTCACGCGGATTTTTAATTGGTCTTGTGACGTTATTAGCGTTTATGGTTATTTATCATAATGATCCAAGTCAATTGAAATATGCCCAAACGGTGGCCTTTGCTACACTCGTCATGGCCCAGCTTATCCATGTTTTTGATTGCCGCAGTGAAAAATCAGTGCTATCAAGAAATCCCTTTGGGAATCCATATCTTGTGTGGGCAGTCATTTCATCGCTTGCGTTAATGTTTGTGGTCATTTATTATCCACCTTTGCAGCCAATTTTCCATACGCTTCCGATTGCAGCACGGGACTGGCTTCTGATTGTCGGGTTATCTTCCATTCCAACTTTTTTACTAGCAGGATCATTTTTGTTAAGAAAAACAAAATAAAGTATGTTATAATCCAAAAAGTAATAGAAACCATTCTATTGCTTTTTGGATTTTTTAGGCCGATCATATTGCAAAGATTGGATGTGCACATAATGGTAATAAGTATGACAGGCTTTGGAAGAGGTAAGACAGAATCAGGGTCCTACTCTGTAAATGTTGAAGTAAAAACAGTAAACCACCGTTTTTGTGAAATGAATATTCGTATGCCAAGACAGCTTTTAAAAATAGAAGATAAAATAAAGAAGAAACTTAATCAGCATATTCGCCGTGGACGAGTTGAGGTTTATGTTAGTTTAGAAGGTGAAGGTGCTGTCACACGAAAAGTCCATGTGGATTGGAAGCTTATTGAGGAGTATTATCAATTCATAAAGGAAGCACGCAGCAAATTCAAAATTGAAGGGAATGTATCACTTCAAGATTTGCTGAATCGAACGGATTTAATACATATTGAAGAAAGTGAAGCAGGGAACGAAGACTTGGAAAATCTGGTCCTTGCCGCAACGGAAGAAGCTGTTATTTTATTAAAACAAATGAGGATGGCTGAAGGGGAAGAGATAAAGAAAGATTTAATTGCTATTATTTCTCAATTAGAAGCCATTGTTTTTGAACTTCAGAAATTTGCTCCACTTGTTGTTCAATCCTATAAAGACCGCTTAACAAAAAGAATGTTAGAATTCGTAAATGGACAATTGGATGAAACGAGAATTCTTACTGAAATAGCGGTTTTTGCTGATAAAGCAGATATTAATGAAGAAATGACCAGATTAAAAAGTCATATTCAGCAATTTTTACAAACGTTAACCGATCAGGAGCCAATTGGAAGAAAACTTGATTTTCTTGTTCAAGAAATGAATAGAGAGGCCAACACAATCGGTTCTAAGGCTAATGACTCAAACATCGCAAAAATGGTTGTAGAAATGAAAAGTTTGCTCGAGAAGTTAAAGGAGCAGGTTCAAAATATCGAATAGACCTTGTTTAGAAACGGTTTGACACGGTCAAAATATATTATTGATGATTGGATGATTACCATGTCGATTAAGCTAATTAATATTGGATTTGGAAATATAGTGTCCGCAAATCGAATTATTTCCATCGTTAGCCCTGAATCTGCTCCCATAAAAAGAATCATTCAAGATGCCAGGGATCGGGGATCATTGATTGACGCTACATACGGTAGACGCACCCGTGCAGTAATTGTTATGGATAGTGACCATGTCATACTATCCGCTGTACAGCCAGAAACGGTTGCAGGCCGCTTAACGGACCGTGACGAATCGATAGAGGAAGGGTAGGATTATTGAAAATGAAGGAAAAAGGATTACTGATTGTACTTTCAGGGCCATCCGGTGTTGGAAAAGGAACGGTTCGAAAAGAAATTTTTTCTCATCCGGATACGGCATTTGAATATTCTATTTCGATGACCACCCGTAAGCCGCGTGAAGGTGAAGTGGATGGGGTAGATTATTTTTTTAAATCAAGAGAAGAATTTGAAGAATTGATCGGTCAAGGGAAGCTATTGGAGTATGCCGAATTCGTGGGAAACTATTATGGCACCCCTGTTGATTATGTTCGTGAAACGCTTGAGTCTGGTAAAGATGTTTTTTTAGAAATTGAAGTAAAAGGGGCCCGCCAGGTGCGTGAAAAATTCCCTGAAGGGTTATTTATCTTCTTGATGCCGCCAAGCCTATCAGAGTTGAAAAACCGAATTGTTACAAGAGGAACAGAAACAGAGGACATAATTCATAATCGATTGCTGTCTGCTCGAGAAGAGATTGAAATGATGGAATTATACGATTATGTCGTTGAAAATGATCAAGTAGAACTCGCCTGCGACCGGGTTAAAGCCATTGTCATGGCTGAACATTGCCGCAGGGAACGAGTAGAACACCGCTATAAAAAATTACTGGAGGTTGAATAAAATGTTATATCCTTCTATTGATTCATTGCTTGAAAAAATTGATTCAAAATACTCGCTTGTATCGGTTGCCGCCAAGCGTGCCCGTGTGATGTCCCAAGTAAAAGATGAAAGATTACCGAAATATGTTTCCTATAAATATGTTGGGAAAGCACTAGAAGAAATTTATAGTGGTGAACTAACATATCGAATTGCAAAAAAAGCTGAATCTTCTGCTGAGTAATTTAAAAGCATAACCTGATGGAAGGCATGACTCTCAAGGGCTAACACCTTAACTGTCAGCCTTTTTTATTTTGAAAAATAGCTTACATTCTAGCATAATTAAAGATATGAAAATGTATTGGATTAGAAGTGGGGGTTTTACCATGATAACAGATAAAAAAATACTATTATGTGTGACCGGAGGTATTGCAGTCTACAAGGCAGCAGCCTTGACCAGTAAGCTTGTTCAAGCAGGGGCGCAAGTAAAAGTAATATTAAGTGAATCGGCAGCTAAGTTTGTTACCCCATTAACCTTTCAGGCATTATCCCGCAATGAAGTTTATACGGATACTTTTGATGAAAAGAAACCGCAAGTCATCGCCCATATTGACCTAGCTGACTGGGCAGATCTCATCCTTGTTGCACCAGCAACAGCTAATACGATTGCTAAGCTGGCGAGTGGAATTGCCGATAATATGATCACGACTACCTTGCTTGCTGCAACGGCTCCTGTTTGGATTGCTCCAGCCATGAATGTGCATATGTACGACCATCCAGCGGTGAAGAATAATCTTTCCGTCTTAGCTAAGTTTGGATATCAATTCATTGAACCAAGTGAAGGCTATCTTGCTTGCGGTTATGTTGGGAAAGGCCGACTGGAGGAGCCTGAAAAAATTGTGGAATTGATTCAAATCTTTTTCAAAAATAAGAACATGTTGCCGCTAAAGGGAAAAACGGTTTTAGTTACTGCTGGACCAACACGAGAGAAGATTGATCCTGTCCGGTTTATTTCAAATCACTCAACTGGGAAAATGGGGTACGCTCTTGCAGAAGAGGCAAGAAAACAAGGTGCCGATGTTATTTTAGTTTCAGGTCCTGTGCAAATACCCGCACCTGCAGGAGTAGATGTGGTGAAAGTAGAAAGTGCAGAAGAAATGTTCGAAGCGGTCCTAAATTTTTATGGGCGTGCAGATATCGTAATTAAAACAGCAGCGGTTGCCGACTATCGCCCTAAAAACGCTTTTGATTATAAAGTGAAAAAGAAGCCAGGTGACTCCAGTATTGAATTAGAAAGAACGAAAGATATTTTATATGAACTTGGGCAGAGGAAGAAGCATCAATTTCTGATTGGGTTTGCTGCAGAGACAGATCATTTAGAAGAATATGCACGAAAGAAATTAGTGGCAAAAAATGCGGATATGATTGTTGCCAATAATGTCAAAACAGAAGGCGCCGGCTTTGGAACGGATACCAACATCGTAACGCTTTTCAAACGGGATGGTTCTGTAACTACATTACCAATGATGTCAAAAACAGCGGTGGCCGGAAAAATTATTGAAGAAACTACTTCACTTTTGAAGGATATGAAATGAAATGGAAATTGCAGCGGTAATCGTAGATGTTCCAACAAAACAAACGGATAAAGCCTTTGATTACCTCATCCCTGAGCGGTGGAGGGAAGTCATTCAGCCTGGAATGAGAGTGGTGGTTCCGTTTGGACCTAGGAATATTCAAGGTTTTGTTACTGAGGTAAAAGCTGAATCCGAATTCAAACAACTCAGGGAGATCATTGAGCCGATGGATCTTGAGCCAGTATTAAATCAGGAATTATTAGAGCTTGGGAACTGGTTAACTGAAAATACTCTTTGCTTTAAAATTTTTGCTTATCAGGTTATGCTGCCTGCAGCATTAAAAGCGAAATATGAAAAAAAAGTAAAGCTTACAAAAGGGGTCGACGTTTCCAATTTACCCGAAGGGCTTAAAGGTTATTTTGAAAACAAAGGAATGCTTGATTGGGAAGAAGCTTTAAAAAGTGGAATTGTTTCGCTTCTTCAACGTGAAACAGCAAAAGGGCATCTTGAGGTTATTTATGCAGTGAAGGAAAAGGTAAAAAAGAAACAGGTGAAATACGTTCGACCGCTCATTTCACAGCTTGAATTAAAGGAAGAAATGGAACGCCTGCCTGGTAATGCTGAAAAGCAAAAGCTGGTATTATCTTATTTTCTTGAACATGAACATGCTATCGAATTGAGTAAACTCGTCGCAACTGTTAAAACCTCAACATCCACTGTAAAAGCTTTGATTGATAAAAAGCTGCTCACTGAGTTCGAAATGGAGGTTTATCGTGATCCTTATGAAAACCGAACGTTTGAAAGGTCACAGCCTTTACCATTAACAGATGCTCAAACTACAGCAATTGGTCCAATTCTTAATGCCATTGAAACAGAGAAACATGAAGTATTTTTACTTTATGGGGTTACAGGAAGCGGTAAGACGGAAATTTACCTTCAGTCCATTCAGGAGGTTATTGAGAAAGGTCAAGAGGCGATTGTTCTTGTTCCAGAAATCTCACTCACTCCGCAAATGGTCAATCGTTTCAAAGGCAGATTTGGAGACTTAGTTGCCGTATTACACAGTGGTTTGTCAGCAGGGGAAAAATATGATGAATGGCGAAAGATTCAGCGTAAAGAAGTAAAAGTTGTGGTTGGAGCAAGGTCGGCTATATTTGCTCCGTTTGAGAACCTAGGAATTATCATTATTGATGAAGAGCATGAGACAAGCTATAAACAAGAGGAAATGCCACGGTATCATGCGAAGGATGTTGCAATCGAACGGGCGAAAACGTACAACTGCCCTGTCGTTCTTGGGAGTGCGACTCCGTCTCTTGAATCGTTTGCCAGAGCGCAAAAAAAGGTTTACCATCTTTTATCATTGCCCACTAGAATGAATAACCAAACACTGCCATCGGTCGACATTATCGATATGCGCGAGGAGCTCCGTGAAGGAAATCGATCGATGTTTTCTCGGAAACTTTTCGAAATGCTGAAGGATAGAATCGAGAAAAAGCAGCAAACCGTTTTATTTTTAAATAAACGCGGTCATTCTTCGTTTGTTATGTGTCGGGATTGCGGCTATGTTGTAAATTGCCCAAATTGTGAAATCTCACTTACATATCACCGCGCCGGCAAGCAAATGAAATGCCATTATTGCGGCTATGAAAGCTATGTGCCTAACGTTTGTCCTGAATGCACAAGTGAGTACATTCGTTATTTTGGTACGGGAACACAAAAGGTCGAGGATGAACTCGGTAAAATATTGCCTGAGGCTAGGGTTATTCGGATGGATGTTGATACTACGGGAAGAAAGGGTTCACATGAGCGGCTCTTAAAAGATTTCCAGGATGGTAAGGCTGATATTTTATTAGGAACACAAATGATCGCGAAAGGATTAGATTTTCCTAATATTACGCTTGTAGGTGTCCTTTCCGCTGATACGATGCTGCATTTACAAGATTTCAGGTCCTCGGAAAAAACATTCCAATTGTTGACACAGGTCAGTGGCCGGGCAGGAAGGCATCAATTGCCAGGTGAGGTTATTATCCAAACCTATACGCCTGAACACTATAGTATTGAACTAGCAGGGAAACAAGACTATGATCTTTTTTATCAGCGTGAGATGATGGTTCGAAAAATGCATCATTATCCGCCATTTTATTATCTTTCACTGATTACTGTCAGTCATGAGCAACTTTTGACAGTCGTAAACGTAACAGAGCAGATCGTGAATTATCTCCGCTCGCAAATTTCAAACGAGGCAGTTGTTTTGGGACCTGCTGCATCTCCAATTCCAAGGATAAATAATAGATATCGTTATCAATGTCTGATAAAATACAAGCGGGAAACGAACCTAAATGCTGCGCTAAAAATCGTTCTTGATCAGCATCAAAAAGATGCAGCTAAAGGTCTTCAAGTTTCGATCGACTTAAACCCGTTTATCTTAATGTAATAGTGGCGAAAATATTATAAAGCGGAAGCGCCTTGACCAGGGGCTTATGACCTCGAGCCCCTAGGCGCTGTAGCTAGGCAGTAATCGAAGTTGAATAACGAATTTATTGGAGGAAAAGTTTTGGCAATACGAAAAATTGTAATCCATCCGGCTGAAATCCTTGAGCAGAAATGCCAAGAAGTTATCAAGTTTGATCGGAAACTTGGGAAATTGCTTGATGATATGTACGATACGATGATTGAACACGATGGGGTGGGGCTTGCTGCACCGCAGATAGGAATAGATGCAAGAATAGCGATCGTGGATATTGATGACGAATTAGGAACGATCGAAATGATTAATCCTCAAATTATAGGAACTTCAGGAGAACAGACTGGACCAGAAGGCTGTTTAAGCTTTCCTGGCTTGTTTGGTGAAGTTACCAGACCTAATTACGTAAAAATCGAAGCATTTGACCGCAAAGGCCGAAAATACACGCTCGAAGCAGAAGAATTTCTAGCCAGAGCTGTTCAACATGAAATCGATCATCTTGACGGGATTTTATTCACAACTAAAGTATCGAGATACCTTGAGGAAGATGAGTTAAAAGGAGTAGAAAGTGAATGACGAAAATAGTATTTATGGGTACACCAGATTTTTCTGTACCGGTACTTAGACAAATTATAGAGGACGGCTATGAAGTCATTGGCGTTGTAACACAGCCAGACCGGCCGGTAGGAAGAAAAAAAGTGTTAACACCTCCTCCAGTTAAGGTAGAAGCCTTAAAACAAGGAATTCCCGTCTTTCAACCAGAAAAAATCCGTCAAGAAGAAGAGCTTCAGAAGATCCTCTCTCTAAACCCAGATTTAATTGTTACGGCAGCTTTTGGTCAAATTTTACCCAAAAAATTATTAGATGCACCAGCGCATGGTTGTATTAATGTTCATGCTTCTCTCCTTCCTGAATTGCGCGGCGGGGCTCCCATCCACTATGCGATAATGCAAGGGAAAAAGAAAACCGGAATTACCATCATGTACATGGTGGAAAAACTGGACGCAGGTGATATTTTAACAACTGTGGAAGTTCCGATAACAGAAGAAGACAATGTAGGTACACTCCATGTTAAGCTAAGTACAGCGGGAGCCAAGTTATTATCAGAGACATTGCCGCTCCTGTTAGAAGGAAAATTAAAACCGATTCCTCAAAATGATGGGGAAGCCACCTTTGCTGCAAATATTAAAAGGGAGCAAGAAAAGATTAATTGGTCAAAAACAGGGGAAGAAATTTATAACCACATCCGTGGCTTAAACCCTTGGCCAGTAGCTTTTACATCAATGGAAGGACAAGTATTAAAAATTTGGCGTGCAGAAAAAATTTCAGGTCTAAAGAGCGAGGAGCCTGGAACAATAGTAAAAATAGAATCGGATGGGTTTACAGTGAGTACCGGTAATGATACTTCCCTTAAAATCATAGAACTTCAGCCTTCCGGAAAAACAAAAATGCTAAGCGATCAATTTTTAAGGGGAGCAGGTTCTAAAATTTCAATAGGCCGAAAACTGGGGGAATAAGATGACATCAAAGAAAAATAATGTACGTGAAACGGCAATGGATTTGCTAACAGCCATTGAGAAAAATCAATCCTATAGTAATTTGCTTCTTAACACCACCATTGAGAAAAATGATTTGTCACCAAAAGATGTGGGATTGTTAACAGAGTTGACATATGGAACATTACAAAGAAGAATGGCACTTGACTTCTTTTTAAGGCCGTTTATCAAGGATAATAAAAAATTAGCCGATTGGATTCACCATTTACTCAGAATGACGCTGTATCAAATGGTTTATCTCGATAAAATTCCGGATCGTGCCGCTATTTTTGAAGCGGTTGAAATAGCTAAAAAACGCGGGCATAAAGGAATTGCCAGCTTGGTAAATGGAGTGCTTAGAAGCATACAAAGAGAAGGACTTCCCTCATTAAATGAAGTTGCTGACCCTATTGAACGTCTTTCACTTGAAACTAGTCATCCGTTATGGCTAGTTACAAGATGGGTTAATCAATTTGGGTATGATAAAACAAAAGAGATGTGTTTATTGAATTTAACAGCACCCATGCAAACAGCTAGGGTGAATCTCACAAAGATTTCTAGAGATGAATGTGTTACGATGCTGGAGGAAGATGGCTTTCAAATCGAAAAAAGTCCGGTTATTCCTGAGGCGATAAGGTGTTTAAAGGGAAATCTTGCTTCAACCCTTGCCTTTAAATACGGAATGCTTACGATACAAGATGAAAGTTCAATGCTTGCCACCTATGCATTAGGAGCAGAACAAAACGAATTTGTCCTTGATGCTTGTGCAGCACCAGGTGGAAAAAGTACGCATATTGCCGAAAAAATGGATAATACCGGTGAAGTCATTTCTGTTGACCTTCATCAGCATAAAGTAAAGTTAATCAATGAAAATGCCCGTCGTTTAGGGTTATCCAATATCAAAACAAATGTATCGGATTCCAGACTTTTACAGGAAAAGTTCCAGGATGAATCCTTCCATCGAATTCTACTCGATGCACCATGTTCAGGTCTTGGCGTGATGCGGAGGAAGCCTGACATGAAATATACGAAAACAGAAAAGGATTTAGAACGATTAAGCAGTATCCAGCAAAATCTGTTAATGTCTGTTGCTCCTTTATTAAAAAAAGGTGGAACACTTGTATATAGCACTTGCACGGTAGATAAAGAGGAAAATGAACATACAGTGAAGACATTTTTGGAAAACAATCCTGAGTTTGAAGGGGATGTATCATTCAAAAGCCGGATGCCTGAAGCAGTTCAACCTTTGATTAACGGCTTTGATCTTCAAATTTTTCCGCAGGATTTTGGATCAGATGGTTTTTATATTGCAGTTTTAAGAAAGAAGGTGTAGGTGTTGGAACAATTAAACACAACTGAGACTAACACAACAATGGACATAAAGAAAAAATCGATTTATTCACTTGAGCTTCACGAATTAAAGGAATGGTTGTCTGAAAATGGAGAGAAGCCATTTCGGGCGGAACAAATTTTTGATTGGCTTTATATAAAAAGAATAACCAGCTTTGAAGACATGAGCAATGTATCAAAGGGATTAAGAGATAAGCTAACGAATCAATTTCAGCTGACCCCCTTGAATACAGTTATCCAACAAACTTCTTCTGATGGAACGATAAAATTCCTGTTTGAGCTTCATGATGGATATTCAATTGAAACGGTCCTCATGCGCCATGATTATGGGAACTCAGTTTGTGTTACGACCCAGGTTGGCTGCCGTATAGGTTGTACTTTCTGTGCTTCAACTCTTGGAGGGTTGAAAAGGCATTTGGAAGCTGGAGAAATTGTCGCCCAAGTTGTTAAAGTTCAACAAGCACTTGATGAAACAGATGAGCGCGTCAGCTCGGTTGTAATCATGGGTATTGGAGAACCGTTTGATAACTATGACAATATGCTTTCATTTTTAAAAATTATTAATCATGAAAAAGGGTTGAATATTGGAGCCCGTCATATTACCGTTTCAACAAGCGGTATCATTCCAAAGATTTATCAATTTGCCGATGAAAATATGCAAATCAATTTCGCCATATCACTGCACGCACCGAATACCGAATTAAGATCTAGGCTAATGCCGATTAATAAAGCCTATAAACTTGATGACTTAATGAAAGCAGTGCGGTATTATATCGATAAGACAGGTAGGCGTATAAGCTTTGAATATGGGCTTTTCGGCGGTGTAAATGATACAACCGAGCATGCCGAAGAACTTGCTGCCTTACTAAAAGGGGTCAAGTGCCATGTAAATCTTATTCCTGTGAACTATGTTCCTGAAAGGGATTATGTTCGTACGCCAAGAGATAAAATTTTTGCTTTTGAAAAAACACTGAAAAACCGAGGTATTAATGTAACAATCCGCCGAGAGCAGGGGTCAGATATAGATGCAGCATGTGGACAGCTTCGTGCAAAGGAGCGGAAAGAGGAGACGAGGTGACAAAGAGTGAAGGCTGTTTTTAAAACGGACCAAGGAAGAGTTCGCCAGAATAATGAGGATAGTGTTGGAACTTTTGTCAACCGAGACGGTCACCGCCTTGCCATTGTAGCGGATGGTATGGGTGGTCACCGTGCCGGTGATGTTGCGAGTAAAATGACTGTTTCACATTTGCAGGAAATGTGGGAGCAGACTGAAGGGATTAAAACTGCAGACCAAGCCGAAGCGTGGCTGAAAAAGCATATTCTTGAGGTTAATCATTTGGTATTTGAACACTCCAGAAATAACCAGGAATGTGAAGGAATGGGTACAACGATTGAAGCGGTAATCGCAACAGAAAATTTCACAACGATAGCTCATGTAGGAGATAGTCGATGTTACATCTTAAATGACTCTGGTTTCCAGCAGTTAACGGAAGACCATACTCTTGTAAATGAATTAGTCCGAACTGGACAAATCACGAAAGAGGATGCAGAACATCACCCCCGTAAAAATTGGATCTTGCGAGCATTAGGAACAGAGCAGGATGTGAAAATTGATACTAAAACTATCATGTTCGAAGAGGGAGACTTTCTGCTAATTTGTTCCGATGGTTTATCTAATAAAGTAACGGATACTGAAATGGTTAATATTCTTCAAAATCAGGATTCACTTGAACTAAAAGCTCAAGATTTAATAAACATGGCAAATGAAAATGGTGGAGAAGATAACATTACCCTAATCATATTAGAGTTTAATGATGAAAATGAAAGAGGGTGATGATGAATGATCATTGGGAAAAGAATAAGCGGCCGCTATAAAATCCTTGAAATGATTGGTGGAGGCGGTATGGCAAACGTGTATCTTGCTCATGATATGATTTTGGACAGAGATGTTGCCGTCAAAATGCTTCGCCTTGATTTTGTAAATGATGAGGAATTTATTAAACGCTTTCATAGAGAGGCTCAATCAGCTACTAGTCTTGCCCATCCGAATATTGTCAGCATTTTCGATGTTGGTGAAGAAGATACTCTTTACTATATTGTCATGGAATACGTAAATGGGCAAACCTTAAAACAATACATACAGCAGCAATCACCTCTTCGAGTGGAAGAAGCTATTGACATAATGATGCAATTGACATCTGCCATTTCCCATGCCCACCAAAATCACATTATTCATCGCGATATTAAGCCCCATAATATCTTAATTGACCGGGAAGGTAATGTGAAAATCACTGATTTTGGTATCGCTATGGCACTTAGTGCAACTAGCATCACACAGACCAATTCTGTACTTGGCTCTGTGCATTATTTATCGCCGGAACAGGCACGCGGGGGTATGGCCAATCGGAAATCAGATATTTATTCTTTAGGGATTGTCATGTTTGAACTCTTAACAGGAAGGCTTCCATTTTCAGGGGAATCCGCTGTTTCCATTGCCTTGAAGCATCTTCAATCTGAGACCCCTTCGGTTAGACGCTGGAATCCTAATATCCCGCAGAGCGTTGAAAATATTGTCCTGAAGGCAACCGCAAAAGATCAATTCCACCGATATAATAGTGTGGAAGAAATGGAAGAGGACCTTAGGACAGCACTCGACTCTGAGAGACTGGATGAGCCCAAGTTTATGATTCCGATTGATGATGAAGCAACGAAGGCAATTCCAATTATTACGAATGATAAGCCATTAAAAAATCTTGATGAAACATTAGTCCATAGTAATGAGAAGCCGGTAATGAAACAAGAGAAACCAGCAAAAAAAGAGAAAAATGAAAATAAAAAACGAAAAAAGTGGCCGATAATTTTAATATCTACCTTTATTGTTCTTGCCATTCTAGGAATATTAACTATTACTTTATTACCTGGCTTATTATCAGCTAATGACGTTAAAATTCCAGATGTAAGCAGGATGAATGTAGATGATGCTATTTCTAAGCTAAAATTAAAAGGGTTGGAAGTTAGCGACCAAATTGAAATAACTGATGAAGAAGTTCAGAAAGGGAAAGTTATAAAGACCGACCCTGAGGCTGGTTCTACCGTAAAGGAAAATTCAAAAATCACTCTTTACGTAAGTTCAGGTAAAGAAAAATATGAACTATCTGATTATGTAGGAAGACAATATGATGATGTGATTCGTTTATTAGAAAATGAAAATTTTAAAGAAATAACGAAAGTGGAGAAGAACGATGATAGGGAGCCGGGAACCATTATCAGTCAGAATCCACCCGGAGGAGAAAAAGTAGTTCCTGAAGAGACCGTATTAGAATTCGAAGTTAGTAAAGGACCAGAAATAATTGCCTTAAAGGACCTCACCCAATACAATTTAAAGGGCGCTCAGGACTATGCCTCACTAGTAGGACTTACTTTAGATTCGTCTGAAGAAAAGTATGATGAAAATATCCCGGCAGGAATGGTCATATCTCAATCACCTGCCCCAGGAACAGAATTGAGAAAAGGTGACAAGGTTAAGGTTATTATTTCAAAAGGAAAAGAGCAAAAGCCGCCAAGAGAGGTAATCAAAGAAATCACCATTGATTATGATCCTGCTATACCTGGAGAACCTGGACAAAAACAAGATGTTATTATTTACATTGAAGATATGAACCATAGTATGACAGAACCGGCAGAAACCTTTTCAATCACGGAGACGACCAAAAAGCAAATTAAATTATTAATTCCTTACGGAAAAAAAGCCGGTTATAAAGTCATGCGAGATATGAAAGTAATTGCGGAAGAAACAATAAGTTATGATGATACAGAATAAAAATGATTACACTCGTAAAAATTTTAATAGTAGAATTACGTTAGGTAAGTTTAAAGGCAAGGAGTGTGGCTATGCCTGAAGGAAAAATTGTAAAGGCGTTAAGTGGGTTTTATTATGTTTTTCATAATGACGAATTAATTCAATGCCGTGGCCGAGGGGTCTTCAGAAAGAATAAAGTGACCCCTTTAGTCGGGGATGAGGTCGTTTTTCAAGCTGAAAATGAATTGGAAGGCTATATTCTTGAAGTGAAAGAACGGAAAAATGAGTTGGTCCGTCCGCCGATTGCGAATGTTGACCAAGCGATTCTTGTGTTCTCAGCCGTTGAACCAGACTTCAGTACCGTTCTATTAGATCGATTTCTCGTCTTAGTCGAATTTAACCATATCGAACCACTAATTTGTATAACAAAAATGGACTTAACAAGCAGCGAACAAAAAAAATTAATTATGGACTATGCAGCGCAATATCAAACAGCTGGATATGAAGTGATTCTCACTTCATCGGAAACAGAAACAGGGATTGAACAGTTAAATCCGCACTTAGAAAATAAAATCTCTGTTTTTGCAGGCCAGTCAGGTGTCGGGAAATCCTCTTTACTTAATGTACTAAGACCTGATCTCGAATTAAAAACAAATGATATCTCGTCACATTTGGGAAGAGGAAAGCATACGACCAGGCATGTGGAACTAATTAAAATAGGAAATGGTCTTGTTGCCGATACACCTGGGTTTAGTTCCTTAGAATTCACCAATATCGATGCGGAAGACTTAACTTCCTGTTTTCCCGAATTGCAAGAAGCAAGTGAAAATTGTAAATTTCGCGGCTGCCTCCATATCAGTGAACCAAAATGCGGTGTGAAGCAAGCTGTTGAATCTGGGGAAATTCCAACTTATCGCTATGAACATTATGTTGATTTCCTTCAAGAAATAAAAGATAGAAAGCCGAGGTATTAACCATGGTGAAAATAGCACCTTCGATCCTTTCAGCCGATTTTTCAAAATTGGGGGAAGAAATTTTAGCGGTGGAAAAGGGTGGAGCCGATTACATTCATGTTGATGTCATGGATGGTCACTTTGTTCCAAATATTACCATTGGACCTTTAATTGTAGAAGCGATTCGTCCGATTACTCAGCTGCCGCTTGACGTACATCTAATGATTGAAAATCCAGATCAATATATTGAAGCATTTGCGAAAGCGGGAGCGGATTATATTACTGTACATGTAGAAGCTTGCCGTCATTTGCACCGAACTATTCAAAATATTAAATCGTTTGGTGTAAAGGCAGGGGTTGTACTAAATCCTGCGACACCAGTCGAAACCATCCAACATATCATTGGGGATATTGATATGGTCTTATTAATGTCTGTCAATCCTGGGTTCGGGGGGCAAAAATTTATTCCCGAAGTTCTGCCGAAAATAAGGAAAGTGAAAGAAATGGCAGAGCAAAAAGGATTAAATATTGAAATTGAAATTGATGGTGGTGTAAATCCTGAGACTGCAAAACAGTGTATGGAAGCAGGGGCAAATGTTCTTGTCGCAGGATCAGCTATTTATAATGAAGAAGATTATGGGAAAGCCATTTCGTTAATACGTGGATAAAAAGAAAAAGCCGGCTTTTTAAGCTCGGCTTTTTTGTAATGGTAAAGGAGTAAAAATATATATGAATATCAATATCCTTGCCGGAGGTCCTGAAGACCTTTTTCCGGACTTACGAGAATATAATGAGGAAAATTCGATTTGGGTTGGTGTGGATAGGGGGGTTTTTCATCTCTTAAAAATGAACATTCGTCCTATTATAGCTTTCGGTGATTTTGATTCGGTGTCATCTGAGGAATTACAGTTCATTGAAAATGAGGTAAAAGAATTGAAACGGTTTAGACCCGAAAAGGATGAGACCGATATGGAACTTGCTCTCCAATGGGCTTTAGATCAAAACCCAGCAACAATCCGAATCTTCGGGGCCACCGGCGGGAGATTAGATCATTTGTTTGCCAATGTCCACCTTTTATTAAATCCGTTCAATGCCAATAATCCAGCTGACATCCTTTTAATTGACCGCTTTAACCAAGTTTTTTTGAGAGGACCGGGCACTTATACCATTGAAAAAATGAAGGCTAAAAAATATATTTCGTTTGTTCCTTTAACCCTTGATGTTACTGGTCTCACACTTAAAGGCTTTAAATTTCCATTGGAAAATCAGCATATTTCACTTGGCTCAACACTATGTATTAGTAATGAACTTATTAGTGATTATGGTACTTTTTCATTTTCCGAAGGCATATTAATAGTGATAAGAAGTCGCGATTAATATGCATTACAATTAGGTACTGTTTTCGTCCGTTTGAATAGTATGTAAGGGCGTACGAAAAAAGTTGAGATGAATAAGAAGCGGGAGATTGGTGAGGAGGGACAGTATGAAATTTTATACGATTAAACTGCCGAGATTTTTAGGCGGACTTGTCCGGGCGATGATTGGAGCGTTTAAAAAGAACGAATAGAAATATGAATGTGTTTTGGCACCCAGTTTATTTGGGTGCTTTTTATTTTAACTTAGGGGAATAATAAAATTGAGATTTTTTGTACAAAAAGAAAGGACACCCAGTGGATGTCCTTTCAGTTTCATATTAAACGCGTTCAACTTTACCTGATCTTAACGCTCTTGCAGAAACCCAAACACGCTTTGGCTTTCCATCAACAAGAATACGTACTTTTTGTAGGTTAGCACCCCATGTACGCTTGTTAGCGTTCATAGCGTGAGAACGTGCGTTACCAGTTGTGGTTTTCTTTCCAGTTACTACACATTTACGTGGCATAATGATTTCCCTCCTTAACTACCAAAAGCTTTATACAGCAATACTCAAATTTTCTAGTCTTGAGATACCTTAATAATTTAACATACAACCGTTTTGAATGCAATACTTGTATACAAACCTTTCAAGAAAAAAACCTTGACATGCAAGTATGACTTTCCATATTTAGCTGACTATAGTAAAATGACTGTAGTCAAGGAGCAATTTTTCAGGAGGGGGAACGATTCATGTCCATTGAATTGAAAACTAAGTACGGACAAATTGATATTTCAAACGAAGTAATCGCTACCATTGCTGGTGGAGCGGCAATCGAATGCTATGGAATCGTCGGTATGGCCTCTAAAAATCAAATTAAAGACGGTATTACAGAAATTTTACGTAAAGAAAACTTTACCCGCGGCGTTATCGTACGCCAGGAAAATGAGGCATTACATATTGATATGTACATTATTGTCAGCTATGGAACGAAAATTTCCGAAATTGCCCACAACGTGCAATCAAAGGTTAAATACACCCTCGATAAGACAGTTGGACTTGCCGTTGACTCGGTAAATATTTACGTTCAAGGAGTTCGTGTGACGAATCCGTAAGTTCGTGTAACGAACCTCAGTAAGGAGGAAGATTTGTGTCAATAACAGCATTAGATGGAAAACGTTTTGCCGAAATGGTGATTAAAGGAGCCAACCATTTGTCCGCGAATGCCAAAATGGTGGATGCCTTAAACGTTTTTCCTGTGCCTGACGGTGATACCGGAACGAATATGAATTTATCAATGACCTCCGGGGCAAAAGAAGTAAAAAATAATGTTCAGGAACATATAGGAAAAGTAGGGGTTGCCCTTTCAAAAGGATTGCTCATGGGAGCGCGAGGAAACTCAGGCGTCATTCTCTCCCAGCTATTCCGTGGTTTTTCAAAAGCAGTTGAAAATAAAGCAGCTATATCTGGTAAGGATTTTGCAATTGCTTTGGAAGCAGGTGTAGAAACTGCTTATAAAGCAGTTATGAAACCAGTAGAAGGTACCATTCTAACGGTGGCAAAAGATTCTGCCAAAAAGGGCGCTCAAGCTGCGCAAAATTCAAATGACATCATTGTAATTATGGAAGAGGTTTTAAAAGAGGCAAAAGCTTCTTTGAAACGTACGCCAGATTTACTTCCTGTGCTAAAGGAAGTCGGTGTAGTTGACAGCGGCGGACAAGGTCTTGTTTTCGTATACGAGGGATTTCTAGCGGAATTAAAGGGTGAAGAATTGCCAGATTCACCAAGTGCACTTCCAACAATGGATGAAATGGTCAGTGCAGAACATCATAAAAGCGTCCAAAGTCATATTAATACCGAAGATATAGAATTCGGTTATTGTACTGAATTTATGGTAAGATTTGAGACAGCTAAGACCTCTAAACATCCATTTAATGAGAGTGTATTCCGCAATGATTTAAGCAAATATGGTGATTCTTTATTAGTTATTGCTGATGAAGATGTCGTAAAAGTGCATATTCACTCCGAACAGCCGGGAGAAGTATTGTCCTATGGACAGCGTTACGGCAACTTAATTAATATGAAGATTGAAAACATGCGTCAGCAGCATTCCAATATTGTTGGTGAAACACACACTCCGCTAGTGGCGGAACGTCCGCAAGAGCAAAAGGAATATGGAATTGTTACAGTTTCCATGGGAGCAGGAATTGCAGATTTATTCAAAAGCATTGGAGCTCATGCGGTTATTGAAGGCGGTCAAACGATGAATCCAAGTACGGAGGATATCGTTAAAGCTGTAAAACAAGTAAATGCCAAAAAGGTATTTATTTTACCAAATAACAAAAATATTATAATGGCTGCAGAGCAGGCTGCGGTTGTTTCAGAAGAGGAAATCTATGTGATTCCTTCTAAAACAGTGCCCCAAGGTCTTTCGGCGATGCTTGCCTTCAATCCGTCTGC
This sequence comes from Neobacillus pocheonensis, assembly GCF_050477905.1. Taxonomy (NCBI): domain Bacteria; kingdom Bacillati; phylum Bacillota; class Bacilli; order Caryophanales; family Bacillaceae; genus Neobacillus; species Neobacillus pocheonensis. Next base: position 162,330 of record NZ_JBCNAD010000007.1, read on the forward strand.
TGATGTACAGGCAAATGAAGCAGCAATGAAGGAAGCCCTTCAGCATGTGAAGACTGGTCAAATCACCTACGCTGTCAGGGATACCCAGATTGATGGTTTAGAAATTGAAAAAGATGATTTCATGGGTATTGCCGAAGGGAAAATTGTCGTAAAAAACAAGGACAAAATCGAAGCAGCCCAAAACCTGCTTTCTAAAATGTTAGATGAAGACTCCGAAATCCTAACAGTTATTTTTGGTGAAGACGTATCGGAAGATGAAGTCAATACATTAACACAATATGTGGAAGAAAATTATGGCAATGTTGAGATAGAAATCCATAATGGCCAACAACCATTATATTCTTTTATCTTTTCAATTGAATAATGAACAGATAAAATAGAAGGGGTTACACCCTTCTTTTTTATGTTGATGAGACTAGGAATTATGTTTTGAATATAATTTTAATAGATAGAATTGCGCTAAGGGAGAGAATTCTTATGAAATATAGAAGCGTGTTTGATATCATTGGCCCCGTTATGATCGGTCCTTCCAGTTCCCATACAGCGGGAGCCGCAAGAATCGGCAGGGTCGCAAGAAGTTTATTTGGCAGGGAGCCAAAATGGGCAAATATCTCTTTGTATGGTTCTTTTGCTAAAACTTATAAAGGCCATGGAACGGATGTAGCCATTGTTGGTGGATTATTAGATTTTGAGACGGATGACGTAAGAATCATTGATGCTATAGATATCGCTAAGGAAAAAGGTATCAAACTCCGATTTATTGAAGAAGATGCGGTAACTGATCATCCAAATACTGCTAGAATCATTATTGGTGACCATAATGGCGAATTAGAATTAGTTGGTATTTCCATTGGCGGTGGAAAAATTGAAGTAACGGAACTGAACGGCTTTGAACTAAAGCTTTCAGGAAATCATCCGGCCATTTTAGTTGTCCATAATGATCGATTTGGAGCCATTGCAAGTGTCGCCAACATTCTGGCAACATATGAAATCAATATTGGTCATATGGAGGTTTCGCGAAAAGAAATAGGCAAGCTCGCATTAATGACGATTGAGGTGGATCAAAATATCGATGACAAGATTCTTAACGAGCTTGAAGAGCTCCCTAATATATTAAAAGTCACCAAGATTGCTGATTAACATCAATGAGGGGGAAAAATCGTGTTTCGAAATGTAGCAGAATTAATTGAAATCGCTAATAATCAAAATAAAAAGATCTCTGAAATTATGATTGAACAGGAAGTAACCGTAACGGGCCGGTCGAGAGAAGAAGTACTCGCGGTAATGGACAGAAATCTTAGGGTAATGGAAGAGGCTGTAGAACGCGGGATTAGAGGAGTAACTTCCCATTCTGGTTTAACAGGCGGAGATGCTGTACTCCTCCAAAAATATATTGAAAAGGGTAACTTCTTAACAGGAGAAACCATTCTTGATGCCGTTAGTAAAGCGGTTGCAACCAATGAAGTAAATGCAGCAATGGGGACAATTTGTGCAACTCCGACTGCAGGATCAGCTGGAGTTGTTCCTGGCACCCTATTTGCCGTGCAAAAAAAATTAAATCCAACAAGAGAGCAAATGATTTCATTCCTGTTTACAGCTGGTGCTTTCGGCTTTGTCGTTGCTAATAATGCTTCTATTTCCGGTGCTGCAGGTGGCTGTCAAGCAGAGGTAGGCTCGGCAGCTGGGATGGCAGCTGCTGCAATCGTTGAAATGGCTGGAGGAACTCCAGAGCAATGTGCAGAGGCAATGGCCATCACATTAAAAAACATGCTTGGATTAGTATGTGACCCAGTTGCCGGTCTTGTTGAAGTGCCATGTGTCAAGCGGAACGCAATGGGCGCTGCCAACGCCATGGTAGCAGCGGATATGGCATTGGCTGGTATTACAAGCCGTATTCCATGTGATGAAGTTATTGACGCAATGTTTAAAATTGGCCAATCGATGCCATCTGCATTAAGAGAAACAGCGCAGGGAGGGTTAGCGGCTACACCTACAGGTCGAGCGCTTGAAGCAAAAATCTTTGGTATACCGCGAGTGAACAGTGAATCCTAATCTAAACCAATCAATCTCAGTTTTAAAGGGAATTGGTGAAGAAACTGCTGAAATATTTTCAGAGATGAAAATATTTTCGATCCAAGATTTGTTGGAATATTTTCCTTATCGCTATGAAGACTATTCGCTAAGAGAACTTACAGAAGTACAGCATGATGAAAAAGTGACAGTCGAAGGGAAGGTTCATAGCGAGCCTTCTCTTAACTATTATGGGAGAAAGAAATCCAAGCTGACAATTCGACTATTCGTTGGATCCTATTTAATTAAGGTGGTCTTTTTTAACCAGCCCTATTTAAAAAATAAAATTGTTATGAATGAAACGATAACCGTCACCGGTAAGTGGGATGCCCACCGGCAAACAATTACAGCAAATGAAATGCAGGCAGGTCCAAATGCGAAACACAAAGATTTTGAACCGGTCTACTCTTTAAAAGGAAAATTAACGACTAAAGGGATCCGAAAATTTATTACCCTAGCCTTTCAACAATACGGTAGCGTAATAGAGGAAACCCTACCCATTTCTTTTTTAAAAAAATATCGGCTTTTATCAAGGCGGGATGCTATTCGCGCCATGCATTTTCCCGCTGATCAAGAAGAAGTGAAACAAGCCCGGCGCCGGTTTGTATATGAGGAATTTCTCTTGTTTCAATTAAAAATGCAGGCCTTAAGAAAATTTGAGCGCGAGCATTCACCTGGTATTATCCAAAACTATGATATAAACAAAGTAAAAGAATTTATCAAGTGTCTTCCGTTTCCGCTTACCAATGCGCAAAAACGGGTCGTAAATGATATTTTAAAGGAACTTAAATCTCCTTACCGAATGAACCGTTTACTTCAAGGAGATGTTGGATCAGGGAAAACGGTCGTTGCGGCAATAGGCCTATATTCCAGCGTAACAGCAGGATTCCAAGGAGCTCTGATGGTTCCAACGGAAATCTTGGCGGAGCAGCATGCCGAATCGTTAAAGAATTTACTTGATCCTTTTGACATAAGGTGTGAACTTTTGACTAGTTCTATTAAAGGAAAACGAAGACGGGAAATTCTGCAAGAATTGGCAGCAGGAAAAGTGGATATTTTAATTGGTACGCATGCCCTTATACAGGACGAAGTTTCCTTTCAAAGATTAGGCTTTGTGATAACGGATGAACAGCATCGCTTTGGGGTTGAGCAGCGCCGAGTTTTACGGGAAAAAGGCGAAAACCCTGATGTTTTGTTCATGACAGCAACGCCAATCCCCCGGACTCTGGCGATCACGGTTTTTGGAGAAATGGATGTCAGTATCATCGATGAGATGCCTGCGGGAAGAAAAACAATTGAAACCTATTGGGCAAAACCGGAAATGCTTGAACGCGTTCTTGCCTTTGTAGAAAAAGAATTAGTCAAAGGGCATCAAGCCTATGTGATTTGTCCCTTAATTGAAGAATCGGAAAAGCTAGATGTGCAAAATGCTATTGATGTTCATACCACATTAAGCCACTATTTTCAAAATCGCTATAAAGTCGGCCTGATGCATGGGCGTCTGACCTCTGATGAAAAGGATTCAGTCATGAAAGCTTTCAGTGCAAATGAGGTTCAGGTCCTAGTTTCGACAACGGTGGTAGAAGTGGGGGTTAATGTTCCGAATGCAACGATGATGGTCATTTACGATGCAGAAAGATTTGGACTCTCCCAGCTACACCAACTCCGCGGCCGGGTCGGCAGGGGAAGTGATCAATCTTATTGTATTCTCCTAGCAAGTCCTAAATCAGAGGTCGGCCAGGAGAGAATGAGAATAATGACGGAAACGAATGATGGATTCGTTTTGAGTGAAAAGGATTTAGAGCTCAGAGGACCTGGAGATTTTTTTGGTAGAAAACAAAGCGGCGTTCCTGAATTTAAGGTTGCTGATATGGTTCATGATTATCGTGCCTTAGAAACGGCAAGAAATGATGCAGCTATGCTCATACAGTCAGAGAGCTTTTGGACCTCACCTGAATATGTATACTTAAGAAACCAACTTGAAGAATCTGGGGTTTTAGAGGGAGAAAAGTTGGATTAATTGATTATTTGAGCAATATAAAGCAGATTGTAAGAACAAAGAAATTCTTGCAATCTGCTTTTTTAAATTTTATACTACTCTTAGTACCTAGTCATAAGATTTCGGACGGTGTGGAAAATCATGCGAAGAAACAAAAAAGAGCGCCAGCAATTATTAATCTCAACCATTAATGATAATCCTTTTATTACAGACGAAGATCTCGCAGAAAAATTTCAAGTTAGTGTGCAAACGATACGTCTGGATCGGTTGGAATTATCCATTCCTGAACTTCGTGAACGAATTAAAACGGTCGCCGAAAAAAAAATTGATGATGAAGTCAGGTCCTTGCCAATCGATGAAATCATAGGTGAAATTATTGATATTGAATTAGACAAAAGTGCCATTTCCATTTTTGATGTCAAAGAGGAACATGTTTTTAAGCGAAATAATATTGCCCGTGGACACCACGTTTTTGCACAGGCAAACTCACTTGCGGTTGCAGTAATTAATGATGAATTGGCTCTTACCGCAAAAGCTAATATCCAATTTAAACGTGCTGTAAAATTGAATGAACGGGTTATTGCGAAGGCGAGAGTTATAAAAATCGATGAGAATGCTCTCAGAACTTTTGTCGAAGTGGCAAGTTTTGTGAATAATGAACTGGTATTTACCGGAGACTTTGAAATGTACCGTTCGAAAAATCGTTAAAGGATGAGCAAAATGAAACTATCAATCGATGCCATGGGCGGCGATCATGCCCCAAAAGAAATAGTCTTGGGGGCGATGAAGGCAGTCAGCACCTATCCCGATATACATATTACCCTTGTTGGGGACGAAAATAAAATTAAAGAAACATTAACAAACCATGAAAGAATTTCTATTATTCATACAACAGAGGTTATTCTAGGAACAGATGAACCTGTCAGAGCAGTCCGCCGCAAAAAAGATGCCTCCATGGTTCTTGCTGCTAAGCTCGTTGTAGATGGGGCCGCAGATGCCTGCATTTCTGCAGGCAATACGGGTGCCTTAATGGCTGCAGGTTTGTTTGTTGTTGGAAGAATCGAAGGAATTGATCGGCCAGCATTAGCACCAACCCTTCCTACTATTGGTGGGGAAGGTTTCTTGCTCCTTGATGTTGGGGCTAATGCAGACGCGAAGCCGGAGCATTTACTTCAAAATGCGATTATGGGTTCCATCTATAGCGAAAAGGTTAGAGGGGTTTCGAATCCCAGGGTGGGACTCTTAAATATTGGGACGGAAGAAAAGAAAGGGAATGAACTAACAAGAAATTCTTTTGACCTTTTAAAAAATGCTAATCTAAATTTTGTCGGGAATGTGGAAGCACGGGATTTACTCGATGGTGTTGCAGATGTTGTTGTAACAGACGGTTTCACTGGCAATATGGTTTTGAAGACAATCGAGGGAACAGCGCTTTCGATGTTTAAAATGTTAAAAACAGCTTTGATGAGCAGCTTCACAAGTAAATTAGCGGCTGCCGTATTAAAACCTAACTTAATGACATTGAAAAATAAATTGGACTATTCAGAGTATGGAGGAGCGGCCCTTTTTGGTTTGAAAGCTCCGGTTATCAAGGCACATGGTTCGTCAAATGCCCAATCTATTTTTAGTGCGATTCGCCAAACACGTGAAATGGTTCAAAAAGATGTGATTACACAAATTCAGAAGACAGTAGAAGAAACGAATACTTCCAAAATTGAACTCTAATAAGGAGTGTTAAAATGAGTAAAATAGCATTTGTTTTTCCAGGACAGGGTTCACAAGTTGTCGGGATGGGCCAAGAGCTTGCGAATAAACATCCTGAAGTGATGAATTTTTTTAACAAAGCAGATGAAACCCTAAAAGGTAAACTAAGTTCCCTCATTTTTGAAGGACCGCAGGAAGAGTTAACAAAAACGGTAAATGCTCAGCCTGCCTTATTAACGACAAGTATTGCAGTATTAAGCCTCTTTCAAAAATCAGGAATTAAAGCGGAGTATGTTGCAGGTCACAGTTTAGGAGAATATACAGCGCTCGTTGCTGCTGGGGCATTATCTTTTGAAGAAGGTGTCTATGCGGTTCGCAAGCGAGGCGAGTTTATGGAAAAGGCTGTTCCTAATGGTGAAGGAACAATGGCGGCTGTTCTTGGCCTTGACCGTGAGAAACTTGCTGATGTAACAAAAACAGTCGATGAATCAGGTTTTCCAGTATCTCTAGCCAATCTTAACTGCCCTGGGCAAATTGTTATTTCCGGCTCTGTTAAAGGAGTAGAGTTGGCGGGTGAAAAGGCAAAAGAAGCAGGTGCAAAACGTGTTATTCCACTAGAAGTTAGCGGACCCTTCCATTCATCTCTGATGAAGCCTGCTTCAAGCGAATTGCGTGCTGTTCTTGATAGTCTTGATATGAAAAATGCCGAAATTCCAGTCGTTGCTAATGTTACGGCAGATCTTATGAACGATGCTACTGAAATAAAGGAAAAACTAATTGAGCAGCTTTATTCTCCAGTCTTATGGGAGGATTCGGTCGAAAAAATGATTGAACTAGGTGTTGATACCTTTATCGAAATTGGCCCTGGGAAAGTTCTTTCAGGCTTAATCAAAAAGGTTAATCGTACGGTTAAAACCTATTCTGTTTCAGATGAGGAAAGCTGTCTGGCAGTAATTGACGCATTAAAGGAGGAAAAGCTATGAATTTGGCAGGGAAAGCAGCCCTAGTAACTGGTGCATCTAGAGGGATTGGCAGAGAGATTGCTCTGGAACTTGCAAGGCAGGGAGCGAATGTCGCGGTCAATTATTCTGGAAGTGAAGCAAAGGCGAATGAAGTAGTTGATGATATCAAAGCGCTAGGCAGAGATGCTTTTACCATCAAATGCGATGTTTCTAACACTGTAGAGGTTTCAGAAATGGTGAAAGAGACGATTGAACGTTTTGGTAAGCTTGATATTCTCGTTAATAATGCAGGGATTACAAAGGATAATCTATTAATGAGAATGAAAGAAGAAGAATGGGACGATGTAATAAATATCAACCTTAAAGGCGTCTTTTTAACAACTAAAGCTGTAACAAGGCAAATGATGAAACAAAGAGTAGGCCGAATCATTAATATTGCTTCGATTGTTGGCGTAAGTGGAAATCCAGGTCAAGCCAACTATGTGGCGGCTAAAGCTGGTGTTATTGGTTTAACGAAAACAACGGCTAAAGAGTTGGCGACTCGAAATATTACCGTAAATGCCATCGCCCCTGGATTCATTACTACCGATATGACCGACAAATTATCGGAAGATGTTAAAGCAGAAATGTTAAAACAAATTCCTTTGGCAAGATTAGGTGAACCAAAAGATATCGCCAAAATCACTGCGTTCCTCGCTTCAGACGATTCATCCTATATCACTGGGCAGACTTTCCATGTTGATGGCGGCATGGTAATGTAAAAATAATAAAATCTTTCATTTATTATTTGAATGAAATACTCTATAATAGCTTGAGGGGAGGTGAACTAGCATGGCAGAGGTATTAGAACGTGTTACAAAAATCATCGTTGACCGCTTAGGTGTTGATGAATCTCAAGTTACACTTGAAGCTTCATTTAAAGATGATCTTGGCGCTGATTCCCTTGACGTAGTTGAACTAGTTATGGAATTAGAAGATGAGTTCGATATGGAAATTTCTGACGATGATGCTGAAAAAATCAGCACTGTTGGTGATGCTGTTAACTACATAAATAGCACGAAGTAATCGTTGGATTTATTCAAAAAGCTCCGTTTTCAAACGGAGCTTTATTCTGTAGAATAGAACTTGGCAGTTTCAATCGTGCTGCCAAGTTTCTTTGCGTTTTTATTCAAATTTTTTTAAACTCATAGAGAGTGGTTTGTAAATTTAATGCAAGGTGGAGAACTTATGCGCAGAAATGGGAAAGAAAAAGAAGTAAACAATCGCGCAAAAGAAAATCAATTTAAAGATTTTCAAAAAACTATTGAGATTCTTTTTTGTAATGAAAAATTGTTAAAGCAAGCTTTTACTCATTCATCCTATGTGAATGAGCATCGCAGAAAGCCTTTTGAAGATAATGAAAGACTCGAATTTTTGGGAGATGCCGTACTTGAACTAACCATTTCACAATTCCTTTTTAAAAAGTATCCAACCATGACAGAAGGAGAATTAACCAAACTAAGGGCTGCTATTGTTTGTGAGCCGTCGCTTGTAGCTTTTGCGAATGAATTAGGGTTTGGAAAATTAATTTTGCTTGGTAAAGGGGAGGAAATGACGGGCGGAAGAGAGCGACCGGCACTGTTAGCCGACGTTTTTGAAGCGTTCATTGGCGCTCTTTATTTAGACCAAGGAATTGATAAAGTCATTGATTTTCTTGAAAAGGTAGTTTTCCCAAAAATAAATGCTGGTGCTTTTTCTCATGTGATGGATTTTAAAAGCCAATTACAGGAACTTATTCAAAGAGATGGGACAGGGGTTATTGAATATCGTGTTCTTCAAGAAAAAGGACCTGCCCATAATAAAGAGTTTGTCTCTAAGGTTTCCTTAAATGGTGAAGAATTAGGTATAGGAACGGGTAAGTCTAAGAAAGAGGCAGAGCAGCATGCTGCACAAATGGCATTAGATGTTTTGAAAGCAAAAACAACCTAGAAATGACGAAATGTTTTAGAGGAGTTATCCCGGGCATTTTAGGGAGGAAAAAGAAATGTTTTTAAAACGGTTGGACATTATTGGCTTTAAATCTTTTGCTGACCGCATTGGAGTGGATTTTGTCCCTGGGGTTACGGCTGTAGTTGGTCCAAATGGAAGTGGAAAAAGCAATATTACCGATGCGATCCGTTGGGTTTTAGGGGAGCAATCAGCAAAATCTCTTCGTGGCAGTAAAATGGAAGATATTATTTTTGCAGGCAGCGATACAAGGAAAGCCGTTAATTTTGCCGAAGTAACCCTGACTTTAGACAATCAGAAGCAAGGTTTATCCATCGATTATAATGAAGTAAGTGTGACGAGAAGGGTCACGCGCTCAGGTGATAGTGATTACTTTATTAATAAACAATCATGCCGATTAAAGGACATTATTGATTTATTTATGGATTCCGGACTTGGCAGAGAAGCTTTTTCGATTATTAGTCAAGGAAAAGTAGAAGAGATTTTAAACAGTAAAGCAGAGGATCGCCGGACAATTTTCGAAGAGGCAGCAGGGGTTTTAAAGTACAAAAACCGTAAGAAAAAAGCAGAGGTAAAACTAACCGAAACACAAGACAATATTAACCGCGTAAATGATATTTTACATGAACTCGAAAGCCAAGTAGAGCCATTAAAAATTCAAGCTTCAATGGCAAAGGATTTTTTAGAGAAAAAAGGGGAACTAGAGAAGTTTGAAGTAGCGCTAACCGTTTATGAAATTGAAGACATGCATCAAAAATGGGGAAATCTCTCCAAACAGCTAGAAGAACATCAACAAGAGGAACTGAAACTTTCTTCAGAATTGCAGGTCAAAGAAGCCAAAATAGTTGAAACTAGAGATCAGATTACTGCATTAGATGAATCGATTTCCGACCTTCAGAATGTCCTTCTTCGTGCAAGTGAGGAGCTTGAAAAACTAGAGGGAAGAAAAGAAGTTCTCAAAGAACGAAAAAAGAATGCCACGCAAAATAAGGGGCAGCTTGAAACGAACATTCGCGAATTAACATCGCGAATCAGTCAGCTTCAACAAAATAGGGATTCACAAGTCGAAGCAGTTGAATTGCTTGGTAAGCAGGTAAAATCGTTGCAATCTCAACTAAAGGAGAAACAAGAAAAACTACAATTGTTTTCTGAAAATATAGATGAAAAAATTGAAAGCTTAAAAAGTGAATATATTGAACTGTTGAATGACCAAGCAGGCGCTAAAAACGAATTAAAATACATTGATCAGCAGCTTGAACAGCAAGAACGAAAAAGCTCACGTCTGGATGCAGAAAATGAAAAATTTCTTCAAGAACGACAACTAGCGCAAAACAAAAAGACAGATATCCAATCGTCTTTAGATGAGCTTCAAACAAAACTGGCTGACCAAGTTGTTGCTTTTCGAGAACAGCAGCGCAAGCTTGAAACAGTAAAAAATAATTACCAAAAGCAAGAAAAGACGTTATACCAAGCTTACCAACTCCTCCAGCAGGCAAAGTCAAAAAAAGATATGTTAGAGGAAATGGAAGAGGATTTCTCAGGCTTTTTCCAAGGTGTAAAGGAAGTTCTCAAGGCGCGTGGAAAAAAACTGAATGGCATTGAAGGTGCGGTTGCAGAGCTTGTTTCGGTACCGAAAGAATATGAACTTGCTTTAGAAACGGCCCTTGGTGGCGCCTTGCAGCATATTGTAGTCGATAATGAACAAAATGCCAGGGCCGCTATTCAATTCCTAAAACAGAATTCATATGGACGAGCAACTTTTTTACCACAGTCTGTCGTAAAGGGACGTCCCTTATCTTCAGCCCAGCTAGCCTCCATTCAAAATCATCCTTCGTTGGTTGGGACAGCCGTCAGCCTAGTTCAATTTGAGCAAAAGTATGCTGAGATTTTCAACAACCTTCTTGGGAACGTTGTTATCACCAAGGATCTAAAAGGTGCCAATGAATTGGCGAAAGTTCTTCAATATCGAGTTCGGCTCGTTACCCTCGATGGGGATATTGTCAATCCTGGCGGCTCAATGACCGGTGGTGCCGTTAAACAAAAAACAACCTCACTATTAACTAGAAAAGGTGAGCTTGATGAATTAAAGACTAAGCTTATAATTATGGAGGAGAAAACGGCGAGTTTAGAACAGCTTGTTAAATCCTTAAAAGAAGAAGTTCAAACGGTTGAATCAGAACTTGAAGAAATTCGCAAAAATGGTGAAGAATTAAGGTTGACGGAACAGTCTGTCAAAGGAGACCTTCGGGAAGCTGAGCTTGAAGTAAAGAATATAAATGACCGTTTGGCTATTTACGATCTTGAAAAGGGGCAATTTTCAACTGACCAATCTACTTTGTTAACACGAAAAACCGAATTACAATCGGCGATGGAAACCTACATGGAATCGATTGCTGAACTTGATCGACAGATCGTGAAACTAACCGAGCAAAAGACAAATAATCTTACCTCAAAAGAGGCTTTAATATCAGAAATAAATGAGTTAAAGGTTGAATTTGCCTCCAAAAATGAGCAATTTTTAAATACGAAGGAACGATTTGCGATTCTCATGGAGGATTTAGCTGAGAGCCAACAAAAATTCACCCTTTTTTCTGAGGATCTTAACCTGTTAACATCGGAAATGACAAATAGCTCGTCTGGAGAGGAACAATTAGAAGTTGCTGCCAAAAGAAAGCAGCAGGACAAGGAAGCAACCATAGGGCTAATCAGCTCAAGAAGACAGGAACGGATGCAGCTTCAGGTTTCCCTTGAAGACTTGGAGTTAGATGCTAAGGAATTAAAGAGACTCCATAAAGGATTAATAAATGTATTAAAGGATGAAGAAGTAAAAATTAATCGCTTGGATGTAGAGCTTGAAAACCGACTAGCCCACTTAAGAGAAGAATATCTATTATCATTTGAAGGGGCAAAGGAGCAATATCCATTAACAGTACCAGTCGAAGAAGCGCGCAAAAAGGTTAAGCTGATAAAGCTTGCCATCGATGAGTTAGGTAATATCAATCTGGGTGCTATTGAAGAATACGAACGTGTCTCGGAACGATATGAATTTTTGAATGAACAAAAAACAGATCTTCAAGAAGCAAAAGATACCCTTTTCCAAGTGATTGAAGAGATGGATATGGAAATGAAAAAACGCTTTGAGCAAACATTCGAAGGGATTCGCGAACATTTCGAGCCTGTATTCAGGGCCCTTTTCGGTGGCGGAAGAGCGGATCTGGTCCTAACTGCGCCTGAGGATATCTTAAATACAGGTGTAGAAATCGTGGCCCAGCCGCCTGGGAAAAAACTGCAGAACCTTGGTCTCTTATCAGGAGGAGAACGTGCATTAACCGCGATTGCGCTTTTATTTTCAATCTTAAAAGTGCGCCCTGTTCCATTCTGTATTCTTGATGAGGTGGAAGCGGCTCTTGATGAAGCGAATGTTCATCGCTTTAGCCAGTACTTAAAAAAATATAGTTCGGAAACCCAATTCATTGTTATTACGCACCGAAAAGGCACCATGGAAGAAGCGGATGTCTTATACGGGGTCACGATGCAGGAATCGGGGGTATCAAAGCTTGTTTCAGTTCGTCTAGAAGAAACCAAGGAGCTTGTTGAAACTTAAATTAAGGGAAGTGAAAGAATGAGCTTTTTTAAAAAGTTAAAAGAAAAAATTACTAAATCAACGGATGCGGTGACTGAGAAGTTTAAGGATGGCCTTACGAAAACGAGGGACAGTTTTTCCGGTAAAGTTAATGACCTTGTAGCTAGGTATCGAAAAGTCGATGAAGACTTCTTTGAAGAATTAGAAGAAATTTTAATTCAGGCAGATGTTGGTTTTGATACAGTTATGCAATTAATCGATGAGCTGAAAATGGAAGTGAAACGCCAGAACATCCAAGATCCACAAGAGGTTCAAAGTGTCATTTCGGAGAAACTTGTCGAGATCTATAATGCTGGAGAAGGACAGTCTTCAGACTTAAACATCCAAGAGGATGGTTTGACCGTCATTCTCTTTGTTGGGGTTAATGGCGTCGGAAAAACAACGACCATTGGTAAACTTGGCCATAGGTTTAAGAGTGAAGGCAAGAAAGTATTGATGGCTGCTGGTGACACTTTCCGAGCAGGTGCGATTGAGCAGCTCGAGGTATGGGGAGAAAGAGTAGGCGTTGAAGTGATTAAGCAGGCAGAAGGTTCTGACCCTGCTGCCGTCATGTATGATGCAATCCAAGCCGCCAAATCCCGCAAAGCGGATATATTATTATGTGATACGGCAGGTCGTTTACAAAACAAAGTGAACCTGATGAAAGAGCTTGAAAAAGTTAAGCGTGTCATTGAAAGAGAAATTCCTGGTGCCCCGCATGAAGTTATTCTTGTTCTTGATGCAACCACAGGGCAGAATGCTCTCATTCAGGCGAAGAATTTTAAAGAAGTCACCAATGTTAGTGGAATTGTTCTTTCAAAATTAGATGGGACTGCTAAAGGTGGCATTGTTCTTGCTATCCGTAATGAATTAAAGATTCCGGTCAAATTTGTTGGTCTAGGTGAAAAAATGGATGATTTGCAGGAATTTGACGCTGAAAAGTATGTCTACGGTTTATTTGCGGACCAAGTAGAAAAGGCAGAATAATGGATGTAAAGGTATTATCTTGACAGATAATGTCCTACTGTGTAAACTTACTTTTGTAAAGGCATTTCACTTAACAAGGAGGGAACAAAAGCATGATGCTTGAAAAGACAACACGAATGAATTATCTCTATGATTTTTACTATTCGTTGTTAACACCAAAGCAGCAAAGCTATATGTCTCTCTATTATTTAGACGATTACTCATTGGGTGAAATTGCTGAAGAGTATGATGTCAGCCGCCAGGCCGTTTATGATAATATTAAGCGGACAGAAGCCATGCTCGAGGAATACGAGGAAAAGCTGTTATTATTTCATAAATTTCAAGAGCGTGTTAGACTTTTAAATCAAGTTAAAGTATTGCTAAAAGAGGAGAACCCTTCAAAGCAAGTACTAAGTGAAGCGGTTGCTGAGCTTGAAAAATTAGATTAGGAGGCGGCATGAATGGCATTTGAAGGATTAGCCGACCGACTGCAGAATACGATCCAAAAAATCCGTGGAAAAGGTAAGGTCTCGGAAGCGGATGTAAAAGAAATGATGCGTGAAGTGCGACTTGCATTGCTTGAAGCAGACGTTAACTTCAAAGTGGTCAAAGATTTTGTGAAAAAAGTCAGCGATCGTGCTGTTGGACAGGAAGTCCTTAAGAGCTTAACTCCTGGACAACAAATCATTAAAATTGTTAACGAGGAATTAACAGCTTTAATGGGGGGCGAACAAAGCAAGATTGCAGCATCCAACCGTCCTCCAACTGTTATCATGATGGTGGGTCTTCAAGGTGCTGGTAAAACAACGACAACAGGAAAACTATCCCTCTTGCTCCGCAAGAAGTATAATCGCAAACCGTTGCTTGTTGCCGCTGATATTTATCGTCCTGCTGCCATTAAACAGCTTCAAACACTCGGCAAGCAATTAGACATGCCTGTATTCTCTCTTGGTGATCAAGTGAGCCCGGTTGAAATTGCCCGTCAGGCTATTGATAAAGCAAAAGAGGATCATAACGATTATGTCTTGATTGATACAGCCGGACGTCTTCATGTTGATGAAGCCTTAATGAACGAGTTAAAGGACATTAAAGAGCTGACAAAACCTGATGAAATCTTCCTTGTAGTTGATGCGATGACCGGGCAGGATGCCGTCAATGTTGCGCAAAGCTTTAATGAACAGCTTGGCTTAACAGGTGTTGTCTTAACTAAGCTTGATGGAGATACGAGAGGCGGTGCAGCACTTTCAATCCGTGCTGTAACGCAAACACCGATTAAATTTGTTGGTTTAGGTGAAAAAATGGATGCCCTTGAACCATTCCATCCAGAACGAATGGCTTCGAGAATTCTAGGCATGGGTGATGTGCTAACACTGATTGAAAAAGCACAGGCAAATGTTGACGAACAAAAGGCGAAAGAATTAGAACAGAAAATGCGAACAGCATCGTTTACGCTGGAGGATTTTTTGGAGCAGCTTGGCCAAGTTCGCAACTTAGGTCCGCTTGATGAATTGCTAAAAATGATGCCAGGAGCAAACAAAATCAAAGGTTTGAATAATCTTCAAATTGATGAAAAGCAAATAGCTCATGTGGAAGCGATTATTAGATCGATGACCAAGGCAGAAAAAAATAATCCCGAAATCCTGAATTCCAAACGGAAAAACAGGATTGCCAAGGGTAGTGGCCGTTCTGTCACAGAAGTAAACCGTTTGCTGAAGCAGTTTGAAGATATGAAAAAAATGATGAAGCAAATGACAGGAATGCAGCAAAAAGGCAAGAAAAAAGGCGGATTTAAGTTTCCTTTTAAACCATTCTAACTTGTTTTATTTTGTGAAAAAATTGGTAATACTAACTGTAAAGAAAAAACACTTTACAAATGATATATTAATTGATAATATACTATCTTGTGTGAAACAATTTCGGAGGTGCTTATTTAAAATGGCAGTTAAAATTCGTTTAAAGCGTATGGGAGCTAAGAAAACTCCTTTCTATCGTATCGTTGTTGCAGATTCTCGTTCACCACGTGATGGACGTTACATTGAAATCGTTGGAACTTACAATCCAGTTGCACAACCAGCTCAAGTAGAAATCAACGAAGAGTTAGCTCTTAAATGGTTACAAGACGGCGCTAAGCCATCTGATACAGTTCGTAACCTTTTCTCAAATCAAGGCATCATGGAAAAATTCCATAATGCAAAATTAAGCAAGTAATCGAAGGCTTATATGAAAGAGCTTATCGAGACAATTGTTAAGCCTCTTGTTGATTTTCCTGAAGACGTCCGTGTTGACGTACTGGAAGACGAAAACCGCGTTACTTATCAACTAGCTGTTAACAAAACAGACATGGGGAAAGTAATTGGCAAGCAAGGGCGTGTTGCAAAAGCCATTAGAACTGTTGTATATGCAGCAGGATCATCACAACAAAAGAAAGTTTTTCTAGAAATTGGTGAATAGCTTTTTGCATCTAGATGAAAGGGAGGAATTTTTCCTCCCTTTTTTGCTATATGAAAAAATGAAGGAGGCCATCTTCATGCAAATTATTCAAACTGTTGTGGTCAAGCAAATTTTAACCGATAAAAGCAAAGTGAAATTATTGGAGCTATACAATGCTCAAATGCTCCAGGTGCAGAAAGAATGCAGTCAGTTGCAATTCGAGGTGAAGCGATTGGAAAAAACCAAAAACTTTTCACCAGGAGAATTGAAAAACCACTTTGAAAAAGAAATCAATAAACGAAAAGAAAAAGAAAAGCTTCTAGAGTTCCAAATTGAACAATTACATATGCTACCTTTAGGCAGTGAATTAAAGGAAAAGGAAGTTCAGGCTTTAATGGAAGTTAAAGTAGGAGATGCATGGATTTTTCAACCTGCAATTATCATTAAAGATGGAATCATTGAGGAAATAAGAGGGTGTGAATGACAGTATGGAAAAATGGTTTAATGTCGGGAAAATTGTTAACACTCAAGGAATAAAAGGGGAAGTGCGTGTTATTTCAAAAACGGATTTCCCAGAAAAGCGTTATAAACCAGGAAATATTTTATTTTTGTTTATGCCGAAAACCAATTCGCCTATTGAGCTGACAGTAAAAAGCCATAGGACCCATAAAAACTTTGAATTACTGACATTTGAGGGTTATACAAATATAAATGAAGTTGAAAAATTTAAAGAAGGTATTCTCAAAGTACCTGAATCACAGCTAGAAGAATTAAATGAAGATGAATTTTATTATCATGAAATCATCGGCTGCCTTGTTGCTACAACTCATGGGGAGGAGTTAGGGAAGGTTACTGAAATTCTATCACCCGGTGCTAATGACGTATGGGTTATTAGAGGAAAAGGCGGCAAGGACATTCTAATTCCTTATATCCACGATGTAGTCAAGAAAGTGGATGTAAAAGAAAAAGTCATTTTAATTGAGCCAATGGAAGGGCTGCTTTCATGATGCACATTGACATCCTAACGCTTTTTCCGGAAATGTTTTCCGGGGTTCTGAATCAATCTATTTTACAAAAAGCTGCGGAGAAAGATGCCGTTCAATATAATGTGGTCAATTTTCGTGATTTTGCAGATAACAAACACTCCTCAGTGGATGATTACCCATATGGAGGGGGAGCTGGAATGGTACTAATGCCACAGCCAATTTTTGATGGAGTCACAGCTCTTAAAGAACAAGCAAAAAGCACGAGTCCAAGGGTAATCCTCCTTTGTCCTCAAGGTCAACGATATGATCAGAGGAAAGCCGAAGAATTAGCAAAGGAAGAGCACCTAATATTTATCTGCGGCCATTATGAAGGTTATGACGAACGAATACGCCAGCATGTTGTAACCGATGAAATCTCAATAGGTGATTATGTCTTGACCGGCGGTGAGCTTGGTGCAATGGTTGTTGTTGACAGCGTTGTCCGCCTTTTGCCGGAAGTATTAGGGAACCAAGAATCACATATGAAGGATTCATTCAGCACTGGGCTGCTTGAACACCCGCATTATACACGACCTGCTGATTTTCGCGGCTTGATGGTGCCTGATGTATTAATGTCAGGAAATCATAAGTTAATTGATGAATGGCGAAATAAAGAGGCACTTAGAAGAACGCTGGAGAGGCGTCCTGATTTACTGGAAAAAATTGAACTTACATCCCAGCAGGAAAAATGGTTAAAAGAAGTAAAAAAAGAATACAAGTAGTATTGCGGGTAAGCGGCATATATGGTATGATACTTCTTGTGACTTGAACTGAACCTATTCAGAATTAAGTCTTAGAACGATGTTCCGCTGCAATGGAAAAGGCTTTAGATGTGCAAGAGCATCTGTTGGAAGGAGTTGAAAACGATGCATAAATTAATCGAAGAAATCACAAAAGAACAACTTCGTTCTGATCTTCCTGCGTTCCGTCCTGGTGACACTGTACGTGTACACGTTAAAGTTGTTGAGGGAACTCGTGAGCGTATTCAGTTATTTGAAGGTGTAGTGATTAAGCGTCGTGGTGGTGGAATTAGCGAGACTTTCACAGTTCGTAAAGTTTCTTACGGAGTAGGCGTTGAGCGTACTTTCCCAGTACACACACCTAAAATTGCGAAGCTTGAAGTAATTCGCCGCGGTAAAGTCCGCCGTGCTAAGCTTTACTACTTGCGTAACCTTCGCGGTAAAAAAGCAAGAATTAAAGAAATTCGATAACATGAAAAGAAAAGAGCTTGCTCATGAGCAGCTCTTTTTTTATACAGATTTTAACATTGTTTAATCAAATTATTAAAGTTTCATTAAAATCATTTTCCCATCGTGTTAAATAGGTTGAAGTTATGTAAAATAGGCTCTATAAGATATTTTGTTATAAAGATTGGTGGGGACAAGAATGGCAAAAAAGAAAAATGAACTCTGGGAATGGACTAAGGCGCTTTTAATAGCTGTTATTTTAGCTGCATTAATCCGCTATTTCCTCTTTGCTCCAATAGTAGTGGATGGCTTATCAATGATGCCGACATTAAAGGATCAGGATCGGATGATAGTCAGTAAGTTTAGCTATGATATTGGAAAACCAAAGAGATTTGATATAATCGTTTTTCATGCACCTGAGCATAAGGATTACATAAAACGTGTAATTGGTCTTCCAGGGGATACCATCGAATATAAAGATGATGTTTTATATGTTAATGGAAAAGCGTATAAAGAACCTTATTTGGATGAATATAAGAAACAAGTAAATGATGGGCCATTAACAAGCTCGTTTAAATTGGAAGAAACCGCGGTAGGACGTAAAACAGTTCCTGAAGGTGAGTTATTCGTCATGGGAGATAACCGTCGTTTCAGTAAAGATTCCAGACATATTGGAACCATTCCGATGAGCAAAGTAATTGGTAAGACAAGCGTAGTATATTGGCCTTTAAACGACGCACATATTGTTACAGTGAAATAGAGTACCAAGGTGCTTATGAGGAGGTGACAACTTTGACGATCCAATGGTTTCCTGGCCATATGGCCAAGGCTCGCAGAGAGGTCACGGAAAAATTAAAATTAGTTGATATTATTTTTGAGTTGGTGGATGCAAGAATCCCATTCTCTTCTCGAAATCCGATGATTGATCAAATTATCCAGCATAAGCCAAGGTTAGTGTTATTAAATAAAGCTGACATGGCCGATAAAGAGGCAACAAAGGAATGGATTGCCTTTTTTGCTGAAAAGGGAATAAAAGCACTTGCCATCAATTCTCATGCCGGTGAGGGCATGAGGGATATTGCCCAAGCCTCTCAAGAGATATTGAAAGAAAAATTTGACCGTTTACGCGCAAAAGGCGTAAAGCCAAGAGCGATTCGTGCGATGATTGTTGGTATACCTAATGCTGGAAAATCAACACTTATAAATCGCTTAGCGAAAAAAAATATTGCTAAAACAGGAAATACCCCAGGTGTGACTAAATCACAGCAGTGGATAAAAGTTGGAAAAGAAATGGAACTTCTGGATACACCGGGGATATTATGGCCAAAATTCGAAGACCAAGAGGTTGGTATGAAACTGGCGATCACAGGTGCAATTAAAGATGTATTGTTAAACCTGCAGGATCTAACTGTTTATTCGCTTCGATTTTTAGAAAGGGCCTACCCTGAGCGATTGCAGGAACGATATAAATTGACGGAACTGCCCGATGACCTAGTGGCCTTATTTGACCATATCGGTAAGCTCCGTGGCTGTTTAATGGGCGGCGGCATGGTGGATTATGATAAAGTAGCAGAACTGGTAATCAGAGAAATCCGATCTGAGAAATTTGGGCCGCTTACATTTGAAAGGCCAAAGGATATTCTTACTTCTGATGATAATGATGAAAATAAATAAGCTCTCCATATCGGAGGGCTTTATTTTTCGAAAAATAGGGGATTAAGATATGATAAGGCTGTCGATTTCAGAAATAGAACAAAAATTATCTGCAATAGTAACAGAAACGGACCCGTTCTTGTTTGAAGTAGAAAAAGATGAACGAAAAGGGGTTCAAGCTTGCCTAGCTAAGTGGAAGAAACAAAAAGAACTAGAAAAAGAACTAGAAGATAAGTTTTTTGAAATGACCTTATTTGAGCGAAAAATAAGGTCACAGGGCTTTTCATTCATTGCAGGAGTGGATGAGGTCGGCAGAGGTCCGCTTGCCGGTCCTGTCGTGGCAGCCGCTGTCATATTATCGGAGAATTTTTTCCTGGCGGGGATCGATGACTCCAAAAAACTTTCAGAAAAAAAGCGATTAGAATATGATTTCATAATTAAAAAAGAGGCAATCGCCTATAGTATTTCCATGATAAAGGCTGCGGAAATTGATCAGATAAATATTTATGAAGCCACAAAAAAGGCGATGTCCTCAGCGATTGCCACATTAAAGCAAGCACCAGACTTTTTACTGATTGATGCAATGAAGCTGAATACTCCATATCCTTCTGAATCGATTATTAAAGGGGATGCCAAAAGTATATCAATCGCTGCAGCTTCAATCATTGCTAAGACAGCAAGAGATGAGCTGATGATAGAATTATCTAAGGAATATCCCGCTTATGGATTTCAACATAATATGGGATATGGAACGAAAGAACATCTTCTGGCACTTCAGCAGTTTGGAATGACTCCAATTCATAGGAAAAGCTTTTCTCCTGTCAAGGAGATGCTTGATACAAATATTAACGAACAAATCAGTATGAATTTATAAATAAACAGAATAATAAAAAGCAGGTCCAGGCCTGTTTTTTTTATTGTAAATATTTACTATTCTGAATTTTATTAAATTGAATTTAATTTTTTCAGCATAATGGTGGACAAGGTATGTGTCATTATATAAAATGAAAACGGAGTCAATTTTTAGAAGAGTTTGATAGGAGGATGGGAAATGAATATCCATGAGTATCAAGGCAAAGAGATCCTCAGAAAATACGGGGTAGCGGTTCCTAATGGAAAAGTGGCATTTACTGTTGAAGAAGCAGTGGAAGCAGCAAAAGAACTTGGAACACAAGTATGTGTAGTAAAGGCGCAAATTCACGCTGGCGGACGGGGAAAAGCTGGTGGAGTTAAAGTTGCGAAAAACCTTGATGAGGTTCGTACATATGCTAGCGAAATCTTAGGAAAAACATTGGTAACCCACCAAACAGGTCCTGAAGGAAAAGAAGTAAAACGCCTCCTAATTGAAGAAGGCTGCGACATCAAAAAAGAATACTATGTAGGTTTAGTATTAGACCGTGCCACTTCACGCGTTGTGTTAATGGCTTCTGAAGAAGGCGGAACAGAAATCGAAGAAGTAGCTGAAAAAACACCTGAGAAAATTTTTAAAGAAGAAATTGATCCGGTGATTGGTCTTCAGCCATTCCAAGCTCGCCGTATCGCATTCAATATCAATATTCCAAAAGAGCTAGTCAATCAAGCAGTGAAATTTATGACAGCTTTATATACTGCTTACATTGAGAAGGATTGTTCTATCGCAGAAATTAATCCACTCGTAGTGACTGGTGATGGAAAAGTAATGGCATTGGATGCAAAATTAAACTTTGACTCTAATGCATTATACCGTCAAAAAGACGTATTAGAATACCGTGATCTCGAAGAAGAAGATCCAAAAGAAATTGAAGCATCTAAATATGATTTAAGCTATATTGCCTTAGATGGAAATATCGGCTGTATGGTTAACGGTGCCGGTCTTGCGATGGCAACAATGGATATCGTGAAGCATTATGGCGGTGACCCGGCAAACTTCCTTGATGTTGGGGGCGGTGCCACAGCTGAAAAGGTTACAGAAGCATTCAAAATTATCCTTTCTGATCCAAATGTAAAAGGTATTTTTGTTAATATCTTCGGTGGAATCATGAAGTGTGATGTTATTGCTGAGGGTGTAGTAGAAGCAGCTAAGCAGGTTGGACTGAATATCCCTCTTGTTGTTCGTTTAGAAGGAACGAATGTTGACTTAGGTAAGACGATCTTGGCTGAGTCAGGGCTTAACATTACTGCTGCAGAATCCATGGCTGACGGTGCACAAAAAATCGTTTCATTAGTGAAATAGGATCCGTAGAAAGGGGAATTAACGTGAGCGTTTTTATTAATAAAGATACTAAGGTCATTGTTCAAGGAATTACAGGTGCAACTGCCCTATTCCATACAAAACAAATGCTTGAATACGGTACACAAATCGTTGGAGGTACAACTCCAGGTAAAGGCGGCATGGAAGTAGAAGGCGTGCCTGTTTTTAATACGGTTAAAGAGGCAGTAGAAGCTACAGGAGCAAATGCGTCTGTTATTTATGTTCCTGCACCATTTGCGGCTGATGCCATTATCGAAGCGGTTGATGCTGGACTAGATCTTGCAATTTGTATTACTGAGCATATCCCAGTCTTGGATATGGTCAAAGTTAAACGTTACATGGAAGGCAAAAAGACTCGTCTAGTGGGACCTAACTGCCCAGGCGTTATTACTGCAGATGAATGTAAAATCGGCATTATGCCTGGATACATTCATACAAAAGGCCATGTAGGGGTCGTTTCACGCTCTGGAACATTAACCTACGAAGCAGTTCATCAATTAACTCAAGCTGGAATCGGGCAAACTACTGCTGTTGGTATTGGCGGAGACCCTGTTAACGGAACAAACTTCATCGATGTATTAAAAGCATTTAATGAAGACCCTGAAACATACGCTGTCATCATGATTGGTGAAATCGGCGGTACAGCTGAAGAAGAAGCAGCTGAATGGGTAAAAGCAAATATGACTAAACCAGTTGTAGGCTTCATCGGCGGACGTACAGCACCTCCAGGAAAGCGTATGGGACACGCTGGTGCCATCATTTCCGGCGGTAAGGGTACTGCAGATGAAAAAATCCGTGTCATGAATGCTTGCGGAATTAAAGTCGCAGACACTCCATCTGTAATGGGTGAAACATTAATCGAAGTTCTTAAAGAGCAAGGCTTATACGAAAAGTGTAAGACACACTAAAAATTTATCCATCATGATATTACAGATAGTCCCTCATATTTTGAGGGGCTATTTCATTTTAAAAATATTTTCATTGGAGGTTTGTTAAAAAATGGATGATTTTAAAGAAAAATTAATAGCTTTACTTCATTATCCAAACATGTCATGGCATTCTATATTTCAAATGCTTAAAAGAGATCCAACACTCCAATCTTTGTACCATGAACGAACGATGACAATGGAGGAGAACTATTTATTTCCTCTTGCAATCACTACATTACCTTCCACTAATTCTTCTGTATCCGCCCTTCAATCTGAAACTATTCACGAACAAATCCGTCAATATAAAACGAATGATATTTCGGTTATTACTATTTTTGATAAAGAGTATCCTGCCAATTTAAAAGAAATTTTTCAACCACCTTGGGCACTTTTTGCTAAAGGTGACTTATCGTTGCTCGAAAAAGGACCTAAGCTTGCAGTAGTAGGTTCCAGGCAAGCAACACAGTACGGAAAAAATGCTATTAGGCTGATATTCCCGGAATTAATTGAAAATGATCTCCTCATTGTAAGTGGGCTTGCAAAAGGAATAGATGCTCTTGCGCACGAATATGCAATTAAAAATGGAGGGAATACAATTGCAGTAATTGCTGGCGGGTTGTATCATATATATCCAAAGGATAATATGAATCTGGCATTAGAAATGATGAAAACCCAGCTGGTTATATCGGAATATCCTCCAGATACAAAACCACAAAGATGGCATTTTCCAGCAAGGAACCGAATCATTAGTGGACTCTCAAATGGAACCTTTATTATAGAAGCAAAAAGAAAAAGCGGTTCTCTCATCACTGCTAATTATGCTGTGAATGAAGGTAGAGATGTTTTTTCCTTGCCAGGCAGTATTTTTAATCCATACTCAGCAGGTACGAATGAATTAATCCAGCAAGGGGCGAAACTTGTGACAAGAGCAGAGGATATTTTAGAAGAAATAAGATTAAACTTTAGATAAATTAGAATAAAATTGGATTTATTTGCAGGTTTTTTACGGATTAATGGAGAAATTAGCTAAAAAAGGTTGAAATTATTTTTAATATGTTATACATTTTCCAACAGAAGTTCGAAAAAAAGAATATATGAAACCTGAATTAATATGAATGTTATTAATATAGAATTGAAAAATTTGGGATAGGGCAGTTTTATAAAGTATTTTCTCCGGTTAAAATAGTTTAAAACTGGAATTTAGGAAAACTTCTCAAATGGTAAGCATCTTAGAAAAGGCTTTTGCCGAATTCGAGGCGCTTTCATACTTCCCTCTTAAGGAGGATATTTGAATGGCAGATTTTCTTGTAATCGTCGAATCGCCAGCAAAAGCGAAAACGATTGAACGCTATTTAGGAAATAAATATAAAGTAAAAGCATCCATGGGACATGTGCGGGATTTGCCGCGAAGTCAAATGGGGGTAAATGCGGAAAACCACTTTGAACCAAAATATATAACCATTCGCGGTAAAGGGCCAGTTTTAAAGGAATTAAAGACGGCTGCTAAAAAAGTAAAAAAAGTTTTTCTCGCAGCCGACCCGGATCGCGAAGGGGAAGCAATCGCGTGGCATTTAGCCCATAGTTTAGATGTTGATATTCATTCAGATTGCCGTGTTGTGTTTAATGAAATCACTAAGGATGCGATTAAGGAATCGTTTAAACATCCTCGGCCAATTAACATGGATTTAGTGGATGCCCAACAAGCACGTAGAATTTTAGACCGTCTGGTTGGTTATAATATCAGCCCGCTACTTTGGAAAAAAGTAAAGAAGGGACTTAGTGCGGGACGTGTTCAATCAGTTTCTGTCCGATTGATTATTGAACGGGAAAAAGAAATAAAAGCTTTTGTTCCTGAAGAGTATTGGACAATTGAAGGAGAATTTCTTAAGGGAAAAGACCATTTCAGTGGTGCTTTTCATTCTCTTGTTGACGGGGAGAAAAAGGAACTTACATCAGAGCAGGATGTAAATATGATCCTAAAGGAAATCGATGGAAATAAGTTTAAGGTCATCTCGGTCACTAAGAAAGAACGAAAACGCAATCCGGCACCTCCGTTTATTACTTCTTCACTGCAGCAGGAAGCAGCAAGAAAGCTAAACTTCCGTGCTAAGAAGACGATGATGCTTGCGCAGCAACTTTACGAGGGTATCGAGCTTGGTAAAGAAGGCACCGTTGGTCTCATAACCTACATGAGAACGGACTCCACTCGAATCTCTGAAGTGGCTCAAGCCGAGGCAGCCGATTATATTAAAGCTATATACGGAGAGAATTTTCTGAAAGATGAGCAAAAGAAAGAAAAAAAATCCGCTAATGCCCAGGATGCACATGAAGCGATTCGTCCAACAAGCACTTTTAGGAGCCCTGATAGTGTAAAAGAATTTCTCTCAAGAGATCAATTTCGATTATATAAATTAATTTGGGAACGATTTTTAGCAAGTCAAATGGCTCAAGCAGTGATGGATACTATGAGTGTTGATTTGCAAAATGGCAATGTTTTATTCCGGGCAACTGGCTCAAAGATAAAGTTTCCTGGCTTTATGAAGGTCTATGTTGAAGGAACTGACGATCAAGAGGATGGTCCGAATAAGATGCTTCCAGATCTAAAAGAAGGGGACGAAGTATTCCAAAAGGATATTGATCCAAAACAGCATTTTACGCAGCCGCCGCCAAGGTACACAGAGGCTAGACTTGTTAAAACGTTAGAGGAACTTGGAATTGGCCGACCGTCCACTTATGCTCCAACATTAGATACCATTCAAAAGCGCGGGTATGTAGCACTAGATAATAAACGCTTTGTCCCAACAGAGCTTGGGGAAATTGTTCATGAAGTAATGGTGGAATTTTTCCCGGATATCATCGATGTGGAATTTACCGCGAGATTGGAAAAAGGATTAGACTATGTTGAAGATGGAAATATGCCTTGGATAAAACTGATTGATGCATTTTACAATGATTTCGAGAAACATTTAAAAATAGCAGAACAGGAAATGGAAAAAATAGAAATAAAAGATGAACCAGCCGGTGAGGATTGCGAAAACTGCGGCAGCCCGATGGTCTTTAAAATGGGCCGCTACGGAAAGTTTATGGCCTGCAGCAATTTTCCGGATTGCCGCAATACAAAAGCAATTGTGAAAGAAATTGGTGTAACGTGTCCTACATGTAAGGAAGGGCAAATTATCGAACGAAAAAGTAAGAAGAAAAGGCTGTTTTACGGTTGCACCAAATATCCTGAATGTGAGTTTATTTCCTGGGATAAACCACTGCCAAGAACCTGTCCAAAATGCGAAGGACTCCTTGTAGAAAAGAAATTGAAAAAGGGTGTCCAAGTTCAATGTGTAAGTTGTGATTACAAGGAAGAACCACAAAGTTAAAAGAGTGGGCACAGCCCGCTCTTTTATTTTTTGGTAGCAAAAACTTTTTTCTTTTTAATTCGTATAGTACAATGCAAGATGGACTTAATTGAGGGAAAGGTATTAATATACATATTTTTCAAGCTAGATTTCAGGAGGTTTATACATGATAGATAAAACAATTAATGTAGTTGGAGCAGGGCTTGCAGGAAGTGAGGCCGCATGGCAGATTGCTAAGCGTGGAGTCAAAGTTCGTTTATATGAAATGAGACCAGTAAGACAAACACCAGCACATCATACAGATAAATTTGCCGAATTAGTTTGTAGTAATTCATTGCGTGCCAACACTTTAACAAATGCAGTGGGTGTTTTAAAGGAAGAAATGAGGAAGCTTGATTCTGTGATTATCGCTGCGGCTGATGCTTGTTCTGTTCCTGCAGGTGGTGCTTTAGCGGTAGACCGTCATGAATTTGCAGCTAAAGTAACGGAAATGGTGAAGAACCATGAAAACGTGACAGTTGTTAATGAAGAGGTGACGGAAATTCCTTCAGGCCCAACCGTTATTGCAACAGGACCGCTGACCAGCCCGGATCTTTCAGCGCATTTGAAAAACTTAACTGGTGAAGACTATCTTTATTTTTATGATGCGGCAGCACCTATTCTTGAAAAAGATAGCATTGACATGGACAAGGTTTATTTGAAATCACGTTATGATAAAGGTGAGGCAGCCTATTTAAATTGCCCGATGACAGAGGAAGAGTTCAACCGTTTTTATGAAGCGTTAATCGCTGCGGAAACAGTTCCATTAAAGGAATTTGAAAAAGAAGTATTTTTCGAAGGTTGTATGCCAATTGAAGTCATGGCATCACGCGGAATAAAAACAATGCTGTTTGGCCCGTTAAAGCCAGTCGGACTTGAAGACCCAAAAACAGGGAAAAGACCATATGCTGTTGTTCAGTTACGTCAAGATGATGCTGCTGGAACCCTTTTCAATATTGTCGGTTTTCAGACACATTTAAAGTGGGGAGCACAAAAAGAAGTGATTAGATTGATTCCAGGGCTTGAAAACGCGGAAATTATCCGTTTTGGAGTCATGCATCGCAATACGTTTATTAATTCACCGAAAGTATTAAATGCCTCCTATCAATTCCGAAATAGAGAAGATTTATTTTTCGCCGGTCAAATGACAGGGGTTGAGGGATATGTTGAATCTGCTGCAAGTGGATTAATTGCGGGTATTAATGCAGCCCGGCTTGTTCAAGGAATGGAGACTGTAGAATTTCCTGCTGAAACGGCAATTGGCAGTATGGCCCGCTATATTACGACAGCAAACCCTGATAATTTCCAGCCAATGAATGCAAACTTTGGATTATTTCCTGAGCTGCCTGTAAGAATTAAAGGTAAGCAGGAAAGGAATTTACAGCATGCAAATCGAGCGTTAGAAACAATTCAGAACTTTGTGAAAGTTTTGTAAAATTTATTGCAAGGGCTATCGAAGTATGTTACGATTTAGTAGCCCTTGTGAGCTGAGGTATGCAAATGTGAATCTTTTATTAAAGTTATTTATTGAGTATTTACAATTGTAGTGAAATTACGCAAAATA
Organism: Neobacillus pocheonensis; assembly: GCF_050477905.1. Taxonomy (NCBI): domain Bacteria; kingdom Bacillati; phylum Bacillota; class Bacilli; order Caryophanales; family Bacillaceae; genus Neobacillus; species Neobacillus pocheonensis. The sequence continues at coordinate 190,046 of NZ_JBCNAD010000007.1, forward strand.
AACAATTGAACATTATCATCGTGAGATAAGTAATTTCTTATTGTGTTACATAATTATTGTTGAATTTTATGTATTTCGGATAAATACTCCAAAAGGAGCTGATCGTAATGAACCAATTTCATGCGACAACGATATTTGCTATCCAACATAATGGTGAATGTTCTATGTCAGGAGATGGTCAAGTAACATTTGGTAATGCGGTTGTGATGAAGCACACAGCAAAAAAAGTTAGAAAGATATTTAATGGTAAGGTATTAGCAGGTTTTGCTGGTTCTGTTGCCGATGCTTTTACCCTTTTTGAACTGTTTGAGGGAAAATTAGAGGAATTTAATGGTAATCTTCAAAGGGCAGCAGTTGAACTTGCTAAAGAGTGGAGAAGTGACAAGATATTAAGGAAACTTGAAGCAATGCTCATTGTAATGGACCGCGAACATATGCTTCTCGTATCAGGAACTGGAGAAGTAATTGAACCAGATGATGGAATTCTCGCTATTGGCTCAGGTGGTAATTACGCCTTATCTGCTGGACGTTCATTAAAGAAATATGCCGGAGAACACTTATCAGCAAAAGAAATTGCCAAAGCTTCTTTAGAAATAGCTGCTGAAATTTGTGTATACACGAACCACAACATAATCGTGGAAGAGCTATAACCGGAAGGAGACTTGAAAAAATGGGACGAACAACTAATTTAACTCCCCGCCAAATTGTTGAGAAACTTGATCAATTTATTATTGGCCAAAAGGATGCAAAGAAAGCAGTTGCGGTCGCACTACGGAACCGATACAGAAGAGGCCTGCTGAATGAAAAGCTTCGTGATGAAATTATTCCAAAAAATATTTTGATGATTGGTCCAACAGGTGTAGGTAAAACCGAAATCGCTAGAAGGATTGCCAAACTTGTCGGAGCGCCATTTATCAAGGTAGAAGCCACTAAATTTACTGAAGTAGGCTATGTTGGCCGTGATGTAGAATCTATGGTACGTGATCTTGCTGAAACTTCTGTTCGATTGGTAAAAGAAGATCGAATGAATAGTGTCAAGGAGCGGGCGGAAGAAAATGCAAACCTAAGGCTGGTTGATTTACTTGTTCCATCTGCCAAGAAGTCAAATAACTATAAGAACCCACTTGAAATGTTATTTGGAGGCGGAAATTCTTCTAATGAGCAGGAGAATCATTCAGAAGATTATTCTATTCAGGAAAAGCGGAAAATTGTGAAAGAAAAATTGGCATTAGGTCAACTTGAAGATGAAGTTGTTACAGTTGAAGTAGAAGAGCAGGCCCCATCAATGTTTGATATGCTTCAAGGTTCTGGGATTGAACAAATGGGAATGAACATGCAGGACGCTCTCAGCAGCTTTATGCCGAAAAAACACAAAAAGCGAAAGCTTACTGTTCGTGAAGCTAGGAAGGTCCTAACAAGTGAAGAGGCTTCCAAACTCATTGATATGGATGAAGTAACATCTGAAGCTATTTATCGGGCAGAACAAACCGGAATCATTTTTATCGATGAAATTGATAAAATTGCAAGCAAAAACTCCGGAGGTTCATCTGCGGATGTATCAAGAGAAGGGGTTCAAAGAGATATCTTGCCGGTTGTTGAAGGTTCCACAGTAGTAACGAAGTATGGATCAATTAAAACCGATCATATTTTATTTATTGCTGCCGGAGCATTCCATATGGCAAAACCTTCAGATTTAATTCCTGAACTTCAAGGACGTTTTCCAATTAGGGTTGAGTTGACTAAATTAACTGTGGATGACTTTTTCCGAATTCTGATAGAGCCTGATAATGCCTTAATTAAACAATATCAAGCATTATTGGAAACAGAAGGTATACAAATTGAATTTTCTGACGATGCTATTCGTAGAATTGCCGAAGTAGCTTTCGAAGTGAATCAAAATACAGACAATATTGGGGCCAGACGCCTTCATACGATATTAGAAAAGCTTTTAGAAGATCTCTCTTTTGAAGCTCCGGAGATTTCGATGGAGAAAATTACAATTACACCACAATATGTCGAAGAAAAACTAGGGGCTATTTCTAAAAATAAAGATTTAAGTCAATTTATTCTTTAGAGCATATTGCCTAATATGATGCAATAATGGTTGAAACAAAAACAATTTAATAATGGTTATAGTTAATTAGGAGGAAGAAACAGATGGATTTACTTACAAAAACTAGAAGAATTAATGTTTTATTGCAAAAAGCAGCAGGAAAGCCAGTAAATTTCAAAGAAATGTCAGAAATATTAAGTGAAATTATTGAGTCAAATGTGTATATCGTAAGCCGCCGCGGAAAGCTTTTAGGTTATTCTATTTATCAGCAAATTGAAAATGAAAGAATGAAAAAGATGTTTGAAGATCGTCAATTTCCTGAAGAGTATACAAACAGCTTATTCAATCTTCAAGAAACTTCTTCGAATCTAGATGTAGAAAGCCAGTATACTGCTTTCCCGGTTGAAAATAGTGATCTATTCCGTGAAGGATTAACAACCATTGTTCCAATCATTGGCGGTGGTGAACGTCTAGGAACGTTAATATTGGCAAGATTACATGAAAAGTTCCATGATGATGATCTTATTCTTGCAGAATACGGTGCAACCGTAGTTGGTACGGAAATCCTACATGAAAAATCACAAGAAATTGAAGAAGAAGCTAGAAGTAAAGCTGTTGTACAAATGGCGATCAGCTCATTATCATACAGTGAACTTGAGGCAATTGAGCATATTTTTGAAGAGCTTAATGGTCATGAAGGCTTATTAGTTGCTTCCAAAATTGCAGACCGTGTAGGGATTACACGATCCGTTATCGTTAACGCATTAAGAAAACTTGAAAGCGCTGGGGTAATCGAGTCACGTTCTCTTGGTATGAAAGGAACTTACATCAAAGTCTTAAATGATAAGTTTCTCGTTGAGCTTGATAAACTAAAATCAAATTAATTCATGATAAAATCCTGGCATCTGCTGGGATTTTTAATTTTAGCCATGTTAAAGAACATTGTTGATTTTCTAAGCTCGTTGATTGGAGCGAAGCGCCTGGAGTGGAAATCAACAGACTAGTTTAACAGAGACTTAATTTTAATAAAGTTAACCTTGATTGTTTTTCGCACATGTGCTATATTATTTCATGGTGTTAATACACACGCCTGTTGATTTAGGCAGATGGTGCTGTAAATTACAGTTTCTGTTTAAAAATGAGAGAGGCGGAGGAAAACAAACCACTAGGAGGAAAAAAACATGTCAGTAATTTCTATGAAGCAATTGCTAGAAGCTGGTGTACATTTCGGACACCAAACTCGCCGTTGGAACCCTAAGATGAAGAAATATATCTTCACTGAGCGTAACGGTATCTATATCATCGACCTTCAAAAAACAGTTAAAAAGGTTGAAGAAGCATACAACTGGGTAAAGGATCTTGCTGGTAACGGCGGAACAATCCTTTTCGTTGGTACAAAGAAACAAGCTCAAGATTCTGTTAAAGAAGAAGCTGGCCGTTCAGGTATGTACTATGTAAACCAACGCTGGTTAGGTGGAACTTTAACAAATTTCGAAACAATCCAAAAGCGTATTGGCCGCTTAAAAGATATCGAAAGAATGTCTGAAGACGGTACTTTCGAAGTATTACCTAAGAAAGAAGTTGTTCAATTAAAGAAAGAACAAGAACGTCTTGAAAAATTCTTAGGCGGTATCAAAGATATGAAACAACTTCCAGATGCGTTATTCATCATCGACCCTCGTAAAGAGCGTATCGCAGTTGCTGAAGCTAAGAAATTAAACATTCCTATCGTAGGTATTGTTGATACAAACTGTGATCCAGACGAAATCGACGTAGTTATTCCTGCGAATGACGATGCGATCCGTGCGGTTAAACTTTTAACTGGTAAAATGGCTGATGCGATCCTTGAAGCAAAACAAGGTGAAGAAGTAGCTGTAGAAGCTTAATTCGAATTTTTTGAACTTACAAAAAGGTGATAAGAGGGAGACCCTTTATCACCTTTTTTTAAAGAATGTTTATCTTGACTGTGAATGGCTAAGATATGAGTATAATACATAGTAATTAAAGGAGGAAGTAAATTATGGCAGTTACTGCTCAAATGGTTAAAGAACTTCGTGAAAAAACTGGCGCAGGTATGATGGATTGTAAAAAGGCACTTACAGAAACTAATGGTGACATGGAAAAAGCAATTGATTTCTTACGTGAAAAAGGGATTGCAAAAGCTGCTAATAAAGCAGACCGTATTGCTGCTGAAGGTTTAGCTGCTATTTCTACTGAAGGTAACGATGCAGTTATCCTTGAAGTGAACTCTGAAACTGATTTCGTTGCAAAAAACGAAGGTTTCCAAACTCTTGTAAAAGAACTTGCGTCACACCTACTTAAAAACAAGCCAGCAACAGTTGAGGAAGCACTTCAGCAAACAATGGAAAACGGTGCTACAGTTGCCGATCATATTAATGCTGCGATTGCAAAAATTGGTGAAAAACTTTCACTTCGTCGTTTTGAAGTAGTATCAAAAACAGATAATGATGCCTTTGGTGCATACCTTCACATGGGCGGACGTATTGCCGTACTAACTGTACTTGAAGGAACAACAGACGCAGATGCTGCTAAAGACGTATCTATGCACATTGCTGCTTTAAATCCAAAATATGTTTCTCGTGACCAAGTTTCACAGGAAGAAGTTGAGCGTGAGCGCCAAGTTTTAACTCAACAAGCGCTAAACGAAGGCAAGCCTGAAAATATCGTAGCAAAAATGGTAGAAGGCCGTCTTGGCAAATACTTTGAAGACGTTTGTGTACTTGACCAAACTTTCGTTAAAAATCCAGACCAAAAAGTTCGCCAATTTGTTGAATCAAAAGGTGCAACTGTTCGTGAATTCGTTCGTTACGGAGTTGGAGAAGGCATCGAAAAGCGTGAAGATAACTTCGCTGAAGAAGTTATGAATCAAGTTAATAAAAAATAATCAAAGTTACTGAAATAGTTTTTGAATAGGGGACACGCGTTGTGTTCCCTATTTTTAAAGGATATAAAGTTACAATTTACATACGGAGGGTTCATATGACAGGTCCTAAGTACAAACGCGTGGTATTAAAATTAAGCGGAGAGGCACTTGCTGGTGAATCTAGCTTTGGAATTAAACCTTCTGTTATCAAATCGATCGCTGTACAAGTGAAAGAAATAGCAGAACTGGGTGTTGAGGTGGCTGTAGTTGTTGGTGGCGGTAATATTTGGCGTGGTAAAATCGGTAGTGAAATGGGAATGGACCGTGCAACAGCCGATTATATGGGAATGCTAGCTACAGTTATGAACTCATTGGCCCTTCAAGATAGTTTAGAACACTTGGGAATTGAATCACGCGTCCAAACTTCGATTGAAATGCGCCAAGTTGCTGAGCCATATATTAGACGTCGTGCCATTAGGCATCTAGAGAAAAAACGTGTTGTTATTTTTGCGGCAGGTACGGGAAATCCATATTTCTCCACAGATACGACTGCAGCATTAAGAGCAGCAGAGATTGATGCTGAAGTAATATTAATGGCTAAGAATAATGTTGATGGAGTATACTCTGCAGATCCACGCATTGATGCAAATGCAACTAAATATGAAGATTTATCATTCCTCGATGTTCTTAAAGAAGGTTTAGCGGTTATGGATTCAACAGCCTCTTCCTTATGTATGGACAATGATATTCCACTTATTGTTTTCTCGATTATGGAACAGGGCAATATTAAAAGAGCTGTGATGGGCGAAAAAATTGGAACAATAGTTAGGGGGAAAAACTAATGGCAAAACAGGTCATCGCGCAGACAAAAGAAAGAATGACTAAAGCAATCCAAGCGTATACTCGTGAACTTGCGAGCATCCGTGCAGGAAGAGCCAGTGCTTCTCTTTTAGATAGAATAACAGTTGATTATTATGGTGCACCAACTCCTGTGAATCAAATGGCCGGAATCTCAACACCCGAAGCAAGATTACTTGTCATTCAACCATATGATAAATCCATCCTTGGAGATATTGAAAAAGCGATTCTTAAGTCTGATTTAGGATTAAATCCTTCTAATGACGGAACAGTAATTCGACTTGCAATTCCGCAATTGACTGAAGAACGCCGTAAGGAACTTGTAAAGTTAGTGAAAAAAGAATCAGAGGAAGCAAAAATCGGCATAAGAAATATTCGTCGTGACGCTAATGACGATTTAAAAAAGCTTGAAAAAAATGGTGAAATTACAGAAGACGCACTTCGCGGATTTTCTGATGATATTCAAAAGTTAACGGATGAACATATTAATAAAATTGAACAAATCACAAAAGATAAAGAAAAAGAAATTTTAGAAGTGTAAACTTGTATATATTGAACCCTCTGTATAGGGGGTTTTTTCACTATTTATTTGGCTGTGTTAAAGGTAGGCGTTAATTATAAAACTCTGTTGATTGGAGTGGAAGGCGCGAAGACTCCTGCGGGAGTACGGGGCAGGGGAGACCCCGCAGGAGCAAAGCGACGAGGAGGCTCCTCGTACCGCCCGCGAACCGCTCGTGCCTAGAACGGAAATCAACAGCTATGTTTAATAGAGCCATTTATTTAGATATTGCATTATTCTTATTTCCTTTTATTTTACATAAGGTATTTAATAGAGATATCTTCCTGCTTTTTTGGTATGATAATAGCAGACTACCTTGAAAGAATTACATAATAACTACCGGGTTTGATTAAAGTTTCACTTTATTATCGGAGGAACTGATTAATTTATTGGAGGAGCAATGTTATGTTTAATAAAATAAGGCTTTGGAAGAACCAAAATAACTCTTCCACACTCCGAGATAAAATAGAAGAAATAAAAAAACTGCCTGTTCCTGAACATGTTGCGATTATTATGGATGGGAATGGACGCTGGGCTAAAAAAAGAGCCCTGCCGCGGATTGCTGGTCATCATGAAGGGATGAAGGTGGTTCGCAAAACAACGATGCTTGCAAATGATCTTGGGATAAAGACCCTGACATTATATGCCTTTTCAACTGAGAACTGGAAAAGACCAAAAAATGAAGTCGAATATATTATGAAACTTCCGGAAGAATTTTTAGGTACATTTCTTCCTGAATTAGTTGAAAATAATGTTCAAGTTAAAATGATGGGCTATAAAGATCAGCTTCCAGTACATACACGACACGCGATAGAAAAAGCGATGGAACAAACTAAACATAATAATGGACTCGTATTAAACTTTGCTTTGAATTATGGAAGCAGGGCGGAAATTATCGATGCAGTCAAAGAAGTCTTAAATGATTGCAAAAGTGGTATATTAAAGGAAACGGAACTTGACGAAAGAGTATTTTCTTCCTACTTAATGACGTCGAATTTTTCTGACCCGGATCTTTTAATCCGAACTAGCGGCGAAATCCGCTTGAGCAATTTCATGCTTTGGCAGTTGGCATACTCGGAATTTTGGTTTACGGATGTGTTATGGCCAGATTTTAGTGAGGAACATTTGTTAGAAGCCATTGAAGTATTCCAAAAGCGCCAGCGCCGGTTTGGTGGAATATCTTAAACCTCTTAAGAATAAAAAAGGTGTTGAACTATTAAATGAAACAAAGAATTATCACAGGAGTTATAGCTGCTGCCCTTTTTCTCCCAATCGTCTTCTATGGTGGACTTCCGCTTATCATATTAGCGTATTTTTTAGCGACAATTGGTCTATATGAATTATTAAAAATGAGAAAACTTAACATTTTTTCGATTCATGGATTACTATCCCTTTTGTTTCTCTGGGTGATTATATTCCCAAAGGAATATAATCACATTATCGATTCTTTCTACTATTCGAAAACAGAGCTATGTATTGCGTTTATCATGTTGTTACTAACGTATACCGTAATTACAAAAAATCGATTTACTTTTGAAGATGCTGCTTTTTCGATTCTTTCTGCACTTTATGTCGGCATCGGCTTCTTTTTCTTTACGGAAACCCGCCAAGAAGGCGGACTAGTATTCATTTTTTATTCTTTATTCATTATCTGGGCAACTGACTCAGGTGCTTATTTTATTGGAAAAGCGCTAGGTAAGAACAAGCTTTGGCCTGAAATTAGCCCCAATAAAACAGTTGAAGGATCAATTGGTGGAGTTGTGTGTGCCGTTATTATCGCAGTCCTTTTTGTATTTTTTTCAAACATAAATGTGGGGCTACTTACTTTGATGGGGATAACGGTTGTTCTTTCTGTTTTTGGACAAATTGGCGACTTAGTCCAATCGGCATTTAAACGTCATTTTAATGTAAAAGATTCCGGAAATATTTTACCAGGCCATGGAGGTATTCTTGATCGATTCGACAGTCTCATATTTGTATGGCCGTTGTTACACTTACTCCACCTTTGGTAAATTGCTTTTCTTTTTAGGAGTTGACATTTTTGAAGACAATAAGTTTATTAGGTGCTTCAGGTTCGATAGGCACCCAAACATTAGATATCATTCGTGAACATCCAACAGAATTTAACTTAACTGCCTTCTCTGTTGGTAAAAATATTGACTTTGCACGAAAGATAATTGTTGAGTTTCAACCTGAGCTAGTTTCTGTACAAGACATAAATGATTGTAATAAATTAAAAGCAGAATTTCCCGCTGTGAAATTCACATTTGGTGAAGAAGGATTAATCGAAGTTGCAGTTTTTGAAAAAGCTGACATTCTTGTCAATGCAGTGCTGGGAAGTGTTGGCCTAAATCCTACATTACAGGCAATTGAATGCGGCAAGGTCATTGCGATTGCAAATAAAGAAACACTTGTAACCGCTGGACATTTGGTTATGGAGGCCGCAAAACGAAAAAATGTTCCACTTCTTCCTGTAGACAGTGAGCATTCAGCTATTTTCCAAGCCCTGCAAGGAGAGAGAGAGAAAAATATTGAAAGATTAATTCTTACCGCATCAGGTGGAAGCTTTCGTGACCGCACTAGGAAGGAATTAGAAGAAGTAACTGTTAAAGAGGCGTTAAATCACCCTAATTGGTCGATGGGAGCTAAGATAACAATTGATTCTGCAACCATGATGAACAAAGGGTTAGAAGTCATAGAAGCCCACTGGCTGTTTAATATGCCTTATGAAAAGATTGATGTACTGCTTCATAAAGAAAGTATCATCCATTCCATGGTTGAATTCCATGATAGCAGTGTTATTGCACAACTAGGAACTCCGGATATGAGAGTGCCAATCCAATATGCACTCACATACCCAGATCGGCTGCCGCTTCCATCCTCTAATCGTCTTAATTTAGCGCAGATAGGAACACTGCATTTTCAAGAAATGGATGCTGAGAGATTCCGCTGCCTGCATTTTGCTTACGTGGCTGGTAATGTTGGCGGAACGATGCCCACTGTATTAAATGCTGCAAATGAAATAGCTGTGGCAGCATTTTTAGAAGGTAAAATTCGTTTCTTACAAATTGAAGATTTGATTGAGAAAGCATTAACTGCTCATCAAACGATTGCACATCCAAGTCTAGCTGTGATTCAACAGGTAGATAAAGAAACGAGAGAATTTGTACGTTCACTTCTATAAAAAAAGGTGGTTTTATTATTGAGTACAGTTATTGCCTTTATTGTGATTTTTGGCGCACTCGTCTTCTTTCATGAATTAGGTCATTTTATTTTTGCGAAAAGAGCAGGTGTCCTCTGCCGTGAATTTGCCATCGGTATGGGTCCAAAAGTGTTCACACATAAAAAAGGAGAAACCACTTACACGATTCGTTTATTACCGATTGGCGGCTTCGTTAGAATGGCCGGTGAAGATCCAGAAATGGTTGAAATAAAACCAGGGTATCGGATTGGATTGTTATTTGATAAGGAAGATAAAGTAAGCAAAATTATTTTGAATAATAAAGAAAAGTATCCAAATTGCCGGATTGTTGAAGTAGAATATGCTGATATTGAAAAAGAGTTAATGATTAAAGGCTTCCCAGAAGATGCAGATGAATCCTTGCATACCTTTATCATCCATCCACAGGCAGTTATTGTAGAAAATGGCGTGGAATCGCAAATTGCCCCGATAGATCGTCAATTTGGCTCTAAAACTTTAGGACAAAGATTTATGGCGATTTTTGCTGGTCCGATGATGAACTTTGTTCTTGCCTTTGTTGTCTTTGTCCTGATAGCCTTGTTACAGGGTGTTCCAACAAATGAACCAAAATTAGGAGAAATTACACCTGATGGTGCAGCTAAAGCTGCTGGACTTAATAAAGGCGATATTGTCCAAAGTATAAGTGGCTCAGAAATTTCAAGCTGGTCCGATGTCGTGGAGATCATCCGAAAAAGCCCGAATGAGACACTTAACTTTTCCATCATCCGTTCAGGTAAAGAAAAAGAGATTCAAGTAACTCCCCAAGAGAAAACCGTGGAAGGCAAAAAGATGGGGCTCATTGGTGTTTACAGCCCAGTCGAGAAATCACCAATCAAAGCTGTTACCACTGGTGCTAAAGAAACGTATTTTTGGACAAAACAAATTTTTGTAATGGTTGGAAAATTAGTTACCGGTCAGTTTTCCATCGATGCACTCTCTGGTCCTGTTGGCATTTATAAATCCACTGATGAAGTAGCAAAATCAGGGATATATTACTTAATGAAATGGGCAGGAATTTTGAGCATTAACCTAGGAATTATGAATTTATTACCAATACCTGCCCTTGACGGTGGCAGATTAATGTTTTTTGCAGTTGAAGCCGTACGTGGAAAGCCTATTGACAGACAAAAAGAAGGAATGGTACATTTTATAGGATTTGCCCTTCTCATGCTGCTCATGCTGGTGGTAACATGGAATGATATTCAAAGATTTTTCTTGAAATAAGGAGAGGGACCGTATATTCGGTCCCTTATTTATTTGGTAAAAGCGTTATAAAAATGGATGAAGTTTTCTGTCGAATAAAGCCGAATCATTTTACGTCTTGTGATATAATTATTTTTTGACATAGAACTAATGTAGAGATTTTTTAATAGATGGGAGAGGGTACGATGAGCGAAAATGCCTTAGGCAAAAAAGAGCGATTCCAACTCTTGCTCCAGCAGCTGCAATTGATCGAAGATGCTGTAGTAGTGCATTTCAACAATGCCCAAATTGAAAGATTATTGGTAGAAAAGAAATCAAGGAAGTGGCATTTTCAATTTTTATTTGAAAAGATTCTTCCTTATAATGTGTATGCTATGTTTGCTTCGCGACTCGAAAAAACGTTTTCGAATATTGCAACAGTATCACATGATATTCAGGTTACAGATCAAACTATTTCTCCAGAATTACTACGAGACTATTGGAATTATTGTATACAGCAAATTGATGGTATTGCCCCGCCGCTCCTAAAGCTTTTATACGAACAGATTCCCGATGTAAATGGTAACAAAATAACAGTTTCTGTTCGTAATGATACGGAGGGACAAGCATTAAAGCGAAAATATTCTGCGATCATCACCAATATTTTTCAGTCATATGGTTTTCCTAATTTAGTAATTGAGACAGAAATAAAAAATGAAGACAAAAATGATGAATATCAGCAATTTTTACTTGCTAAACAAAAGGAAGACCAAGAGCGCGGCTTCCAAGCAATGGTAGATATGCAGAAGAAAGAAGCAGAAAAGGATCAAGGAAATGGTGGAGAAGTTTTGGATGGCCCACTGACGATTGGTCTGACGATTAAGGACGATAATGATCTTCGCAGCATGATTGAAATTGTTGATGAAGAAAGACGAGTTACGGTAGAAGGCTATATTTTTAACGCGGAAATTAGAGAATTAAGAAGTGGACGCTCACTCCTTACCTTTAAAATAACAGATTACACAAGCTCCATTATGGTAAAAATGTTTTCTCGTGATAAAGAAGATGCAGCTATGTTCCAACACGTAAAAAAAGGAATGTGGGTAAAGGTGCGCGGGAGTATTCAAAACGATACCTTTGTACGCGACCTTGTCATGATTGGAAATGATATTAATGAATTCAAGCCTGCTGGTCGTAAAGATACCGCTCCAGATGGTGAAAAACGTGTAGAACTTCATCTCCATACACCAATGAGCCAGATGGATGCTGTTACACCGGTTAGTGCACTAATTGCCCAGGCGAAAAAATGGGGACACAAGGCCATTGCTGTTACTGACCATGCCGTTGCCCAATCCTTTCCAGAAGCATATAGCGCAGGAAAGAAAAATGATATTAAAATTCTTTACGGCGTTGAAGTCAATTTAGTTGATGATGGAGTGCCGATTGCCTACAATGATGCTCACAGATTGCTGGCAGAAGATACCTTTGTCGTGTTTGACGTCGAAACAACAGGACTTTCTGCTGTGTATGATACGATAATCGAACTAGCTGCAGTTAAGGTGAAAGACGGGGATATTATTGACCGCTTTGAGTCTTTTGCGAATCCGCATCACCGCCTTTCGGCAACAACCATCAATTTGACAGGAATCACCGATGACATGGTGCAAAATGCTCCTGAAGTCGAAGAGGTTCTAAGGAAGTTCCATGAATGGGCAGGAGATTCCGTTTTTGTCGCCCATAATGCTTCCTTCGATATGGGGTTCCTCAATGTCGGTTATAAACAAATTGGCTTTGAAAAAGCGAAAAATCCAGTAATTGACACACTAGAACTTGGACGCTTTCTTTATCCTGAATTAAAAAACCATCGTTTAAATACATTAGCAAAAAAATTCGATATTGAATTAACCCAGCACCATCGTGCTATTTATGATGCTGAAGCAACCGGTTATCTATTATTAAAGATGTTAAAAGATGCCCTTGAAAAAGGAATCGAATATCATGATGAGTTTAATGACAATATGGGTAAAGGTAATGCCTATCAACGAGCTCGTCCATACCATTGCACCCTTTTAGCACAAACAGAAGCAGGATTAAAGAACTTATTTAAACTTGTTTCCATTTCGCATATCGAGTATTTTTACAGAGTCCCAAGAATTCCAAGATCTGTTTTGCAAAAATACAGAGAGGGTATTATCGTTGGTTCTGCTTGTAATAAAGGTGAAGTGTTTGAAGGGATGATGCAAAAGTCTCCAGAGGAAGTTGAGGCCTTTGCTGGATTCTATGATTACCTTGAAGTAATGCCAAAGGAAGTTAATGCTCCATTGATTGAAATGGAATTGGTCCGCGATGAAAAAGCAATGGAAGATATTATTTCTAAAATCGTCGCACTCGGTGATAAATTAGGCATTCCCGTTGTTGCAACCGGAAATGTTCATTATTTAAATGAAAATGATAAAATCTACCGAAAGATATTAATTAATTCACAAGGGGGAGCAAACCCTCTTAATCGACATAAATTACCGGATGTTCACTTTAGAACAACCAATGAAATGCTTGATGCATTTTCATTCTTAGGCAAGGAGAAAGCAAAGGAAATTGTCGTTACAAACACCAATAAAATTGCGGATATGATCGATGTCATAAAACCGATTAAAGACGACCTATATACTCCTAAAATTGAAGGTGCCGATGAAGAAATGCGTGAAATGAGTTACGCAATGGCACGAAGAATATACGGGGATACACTTCCAGAAATTGTCGAAGCAAGACTTGAAAAAGAATTAAAAAGTATCATTGGCCACGGATTTGCCGTTATTTATTTGATTTCACACAAGCTTGTAAAAAAATCGTTGGATGATGGCTATCTTGTTGGATCAAGGGGATCAGTCGGTTCGTCTTTGGTCGCAACGATGACGGAAATTACCGAAGTCAATCCATTGCCACCGCATTATGTCTGCCCAACCTGTAAGAATTCCGAGTTCTTTAATGATGGTTCGGTAGGTTCGGGCTTTGATTTACCTGATAAGGATTGTCCTAATTGTGGGGAGAAGTATCATAAAGACGGGCATGATATACCGTTTGAGACATTCCTTGGTTTTAAAGGGGATAAAGTTCCCGATATCGACTTAAACTTCTCGGGTGAATATCAGCCGCGAGCTCACAATTATACAAAGGTTTTGTTTGGTGAGGAATATGTATACCGTGCAGGAACAATCGGTACGGTAGCTGATAAAACGGCTTTTGGATACGTAAAAGCATATCAGCAAGACAATAATCTGCAAATCCGCGGTGCGGAGGTGGAACGGCTTGCATCAGGATGTACGGGTGTAAAAAGAACAACCGGACAGCACCCGGGGGGAATTATTGTTATTCCTGATTATATGGATGTTTATGATTTTACACCGATTCAATTTCCAGCCGATGATAGAAATTCTGAATGGAAAACAACGCATTTTGATTTCCATTCCATCCATGATAACGTACTAAAGCTTGATATCCTTGGTCACGACGATCCAACTGTTATAAGAATGCTTCAGGACCTAAGCGGGATGGACCCAAAAACCATACCGACAGATGACCCTGAAGTCATGAAGATTTTTAGCGGGACCGAATCACTAGGAGTAACGGAAGCGCAAATCATGTGTAAAACGGGAACCCTTGGTATCCCTGAATTCGGTACTCGATTTGTACGGCAAATGCTAGAAGATACAAAACCAACAACCTTTTCTGAGTTAGTTCAAATTTCAGGACTTTCTCACGGGACGGATGTATGGTTAGGGAATGCCCAAGAGTTAATCCATAATAATATCTGTAATTTAAGTGAAGTAATTGGCTGTCGTGATGATATTATGGTTTACCTTATTTATCAGGGATTAGATCCTTCCTTTGCTTTTAAAATTATGGAATCAGTTCGTAAAGGGAAGGGCTTAACGGAAGAAATGGAAGCCGAAATGCGAAAGAACGAAGTGCCGGAATGGTACATCGACTCGTGCAAAAAAATAAAATATATGTTCCCGAAGGCCCATGCTGCCGCATACGTACTAATGGCTGTAAGGATTGCTTATTTTAAAGTGCATTTGCCTCTCTTATATTACGCAGCCTATTTTACGGTCCGTGCCGAGGACTTTGATATTGAGGCTATGTCACGAGGATCAGAAGCAATAAGGGCGAAAATTGAAGAAATCAACGCCAAGGGACTAGAAGCATCAAATAAAGAGAAAAACCTATTAACAGTGCTTGAACTAGCACTTGAGATGACAGAAAGAGGTTTTTCCTTCCAAAATTACGATTTATACAAATCAGATTCCTCCGAATTTATAATTGAAGGAAACACATTAATTCCTCCATTTAATTCGATTCCAGGTCTAGGAACAAACGCAGCGTTTAATATTGTGAAGGCAAGAGAAGATGGAGAGTTTTTATCGAAGGAAGACTTGCAGCAACGCGGTAAAGTATCGAAGACTATTCTTGAATATCTAGATAAGCAAGGCTGTTTGAAATCACTTCCTGAACAAAATCAGCTATCCCTTTTCTAAATAGGGAAAACCGCGGTCTGGCTTTATTCCATTTGCATATGATTGTTGGTTATGATATAGTTTTATTGGAAATACTAAGAAATACTCTCGTGTACAAGAGTGGGGATCCTCCCACTCTTTCGTCTTTGTTATAAAGGTTTTTTTACAGAGTAACTTAATTAAACTTTCCGTGAACTACATAAAATATGGGTGAAAATATTGAAAAAGGAGGTATAGCATGAGCAAAGTAACGGAAGTGGTTGAAGAGCTGGCTGCACCAATTTTTCAAGATCTTGGTTTGGAATTAGTTGAGATCGAGTATGTCAAAGAAGGAAAAAGCTGGTTTCTTCGCGTATATATCGATAAAGAAACAGGTGTGGATATAGAGGATTGCGGCATTGTCAGTGAGCGACTTAGCGAAAAACTTGATGAAATTGATCCAATCCCGCATAACTATTTTCTGGAAGTATCATCTCCTGGTGCAGAACGTCCATTAAAAAAGGCAAAGGATTTCGAAAAGGCGATTGGCAAAAACGTCTTTATCAAAACCTATGAGCCAATTGATGGGGAAAAAAGCTTCGAAGGCCAGTTGTTAGAATTTGATGGTCAAACCATTAAAGTTGAAGTGAAAATCAAAACCCGGAAAAAAACTATTGAAATTCCCTATGAGAAAGTTGCGAATGCCAGATTAGCCGTTATTTTTTCATAAGAAATAAAATTGAAGAGGATTAGGGGGATACAAACAGATGAGCAGCGAATTATTAGATGCTCTTACGATACTGGAAAGAGAAAAAGGTATTTCCAGAAATATTTTAATCGAAGCTATTGAAGCAGCACTTATTTCGGCCTATCGCCGTAATTTCAATCAAGCACAAAACGTACGAATAGATTTAAACTTACAAACAGGTTCCATGCGTGTGTTTGCCAGAAAAGAAGTGGTCGATGAGGTTTTTGATCCACGTTTGGAAATTTCTATCGAGGATGCAAGACGAATTAATCCGAACTATCAAGTAGAAGACGTCGTGGAAATGGAAGTTACGCCAAAGGATTTTGGAAGAATTGCCGCACAAACGGCGAAGCAAGTGGTTACACAGCGTGTACGAGAGGCTGAAAGAGGAATTATTTATTCAGAATTTATCGACCGTGAAGAAGATATTATGACTGGTATTGTTCAAAGGCTTGATTCTAAATTCATATACGTAAGCCTCGGGAAAATTGAAGCTTTACTGCCGGTAAATGAACAAATGCCAAATGAAAGATATAAGCCGCATGACCGGATTAAAGTATTTATTACGAAGGTAGAAAAAACAACGAAGGGTCCGCAAATTTTCGTATCCCGGACTCACCCAGGATTGCTTAAACGCTTATTTGAAATCGAAGTACCTGAGATTTATGACGGGACCGTTGAAATTAAATCAGTTGCCCGTGAAGCAGGTGATCGCTCAAAAATTTCTGTTCACTCCGATAACCAAGAGGTTGATCCAGTAGGATCTTGTGTCGGACCAAAAGGAACAAGAGTTCAAGCGGTGGTAAATGAATTAAAGGGTGAAAAAATTGATATCGTAAAGTGGTCTGATGATCCCGTTGTTTTTGTTGCAAATTCCCTTAGCCCATCTAAAGTTTTAGATGTAATGGTTAATGAAAATGAAAAAGCGACAACAGTGGTTGTCCCAGATTATCAACTTTCATTGGCAATCGGCAAACGTGGACAAAATGCTCGCTTGGCTGCCAAGTTAACAGGTTGGAAAATTGATATCAAATCTGAAACGGAAGCACGTGAACTTGGAATTTATCCAAGGGAAGAAACAATCAGACTTTTTGATGATCAAGTTGATGATGATTTCAACTTTGATGATGAATTGGAATAAAGTAGAGGTGAATGATCGTGAACAATAAGAAAAAAGTTCCTATGCGCAAGTGTGTGGCAACCGGTGAAATGAAACCGAAAAAAGAACTCGTTCGCATCGTTCGCTCTAAGGAAGGGGATGTCACCATTGATTTATCGGGGAAAAAGTCCGGCAGGGGTGCATACCTTTCTAAAGACAAAGAAGCTATTCTGTTAGCCAAGAAAAAAAACACCTTATCGAATCATTTAGAGGTACCAATAAATGATTCATTATATAATGAATTACTTGAGCTAATAGAGAAGGAGAACTGACTATCCAAATGAAACAAAATCAATGGATGTCATTGCTTGGCTTGGCCAATCGAGCGCGCAAAATCATATCGGGTGAGGAGCTTTCTGTGAAGGAGATTCGGAGCGGAAAAGCAAAACTCATTTTATTATCCGCAGATGCATCTCAAAATACAACCAAAAAAATTACTGATAAATGTAATTCTTATGAAGTTCCATATAAATTTGTGGAGAATCGTCATCTTCTTGGTCAAGCGATTGGCAAAGAAGCCCGCGTTGTTGTTGCTGTTCTGGATGATGGATTTGCAAAAAAACTGGTAACGTTGCTCGATTAAATCTAGCGGGGGTGAAAAAATGAGTAAACTACGCGTTTATGAATATGCAAAACAATATAATATTTCAAGTAAAGAAATCATTACAAAACTAAAAGAAATGAATATAGAGGTTTCAAATCATATGGCAACTCTAGAGGATTCAGACATTAAAAAGTTGGATGCAACTTACAATAAAAAAGAGAATGCACCGCAACAAAAACAGGTAAATAATTCACAGCAAAAACAGACGAATGGTTCGCAGGCGAAACGTACAAATACAAATAACAACGGTCGTCCTGCTCAACAGCAGCAAGCTAATAAGCCACAAGTGCAGGTGAAAACCACACCTAAAGCATTTGAGGATGATGATGATAAAAAAGTTGTCCCAAGCAAGGTGAAAGTGGTAACACCGCCAAAGAATAAAGAAGGCAAAAAGCATGATCAGGAATACCAGTCAAAAGAAAATAAAGCCTTCAATTCTGGAAAAGCTAAGAGTAAACCGTTTAATAATAACAACCAAAATCGTAATAATCAAAACAATAAAAAGAAAAATAACACACACGTGCAACAACAGCAAGCACAGCCACAAAAGAAAAAAGAGAAGGAGCTTCCTGCTAAAATTACTTTTAGTGAATCTCTTACAGTTGCAGAGCTAGCGAAGAAGTTATATCGTGAGCCTTCTGAAATCATTAAAAAACTCTTTTTACTTGGTGTAATGGCAACCATCAATCAAGTTTTAGATAAAGATGCGATTGAATTAATTGCTGGTGAGTATGGGGTTGAGGTTGAAGAAGAAATCAAAATCGATACAACAGACCTTGAAGTATACTTTACAGAAGATTCAGCAGATACATTAGTGGAAAGACCTTCTGTTGTAACCATCATGGGACACGTTGACCATGGTAAAACAACCTTGCTTGATTCCATCCGGAACACGAAAGTAACGGAAGGTGAGGCAGGAGGTATTACTCAACATATTGGAGCCTATCAGGTTGTTGAAAACGGAAAGAAAATAACTTTCCTCGATACTCCTGGACACGCTGCTTTTACAACGATGCGTGCACGTGGTGCGAAAATTACAGACATTACCATTTTAGTGGTTGCTGCTGATGATGGTGTAATGCCGCAAACTGTTGAAGCGATCAATCATGCTAAAGCCGCAGAAGTACCTATCATTGTAGCGGTCAACAAAATGGACAAAGAAGCAGCAAATGCTGACCGAGTTATGCAGGAATTAACCGAACATGGATTAGTTGCTGAAGCATGGGGCGGGGAAACCATTTTTGTTCCTCTATCTGCAAAAACTGGTGAAGGTATCGATAATCTTTTAGAAATGATCCTTCTTGTTGGTGAAGTAGAAGAATATAAAGCAAATCCAAATAGAAAAGCAGTTGGTACTGTTATCGAAGCACAGTTAGATAAAGGACGCGGTTCAGTTGCCACTTTATTAGTTCAAAATGGAACACTAAAAGTTGGGGATCCAATTGTTGTAGGAAATACGTATGGTCGTGTCCGTGCGATGGTAAATGACCTTGGCCGTCGCGTTAAGGAAGCAGGTCCGTCAACACCAGTTGAGATTACCGGACTTAATGATGTTCCACAAGCCGGCGACCGCTTTGTTGTTTTTGAAGATGAAAAAACAGCCCGTCAAGTTGGAGAAGCACGTGCTCAAACAGCATTGGTAGCTCAACGTGGCGAAAAGTCAATCGTTAGTTTAGAAACTTTATTTGATCAATTAAAGCAAGGGGAAATGAAAGATCTAAACATCATCTTAAAGGCTGATGTTCAAGGATCTGCTGAGGCTGTAGCCGCTTCCTTGCAAAAAATTGATGTAGAAGGCGTAAATATTAAGATTATCCATAGTGGCGCGGGTGCGATTAATGAATCTGATATTAGCCTTGCCGCTGCCTCTAATGCTATCGTGATCGGCTTTAATGTCCGTCCTGACGCAAATGCTAAACGTGCAGCAGAAGCAGAAAAAGTAGATGTTCGACTTCACCGTATTATCTATAAAGTAATCGAAGAAATGGAAGCTGCGATGAAAGGAATGCTTGACCCAGAATTCCAAGAGAAAATTATTGGTCAAGCTGAAATTCGTCAAACCTTCAAGGTTTCTAAGGTTGGTACAATTGCCGGTTCATATGTAACCGATGGTAAAATTACCCGTGATAGCGGCATTCGTTTAATCCGCAACGGTGTTGTTATTTTCGAAGGACAAATTGATGCCTTAAAACGCTTTAAGGATGATGCTAAAGAAGTGGCTCAAGGCTACGAATGTGGGATTACCATTAAAAACTTCAATGATGTTAAAGAAGGAGATATCATTGAAGCATTTGTAATGGAAGAAATTGAACGTAAATGATCATCGGTTCGGCCGTATGTGAATGTGTAATATATAACGCCCATTCTTTAAAAGAGAAACGAGCAGTTTTGCAGCGAATCCTAACCCGCTTAAAGCAAAAATATAATATTTCCGTGTCAGAGGTTGATTACCAGGATGTATGGCAGAGAACGAAAATAGCCATAGTGGCTGTCACCTCTAACAGGATTTCGACTGAGCAGGAATTGCAGAACGCATTAAAACTAATCGACTCGTTCCCTGAGATAGAAAGAACGATCACCGAGATTGATTGGCTTTAAATTAAGAGGTGAAATAAGTGAGCCACAGAGCAAATCGTGTTGGAGAACAAATGAAAAAAGAACTAAGTGACATAATTGGCCGTAAAATTAAAGATCCTCGGATTGGCTTTGTTACCGTTACCGATGTTCAAGTAACAGGAGATCTTCAACAAGCAAAAGTATTTATTTCTGTATTAGGTGATGACGAGCAAAAAGAGAATACGTTAAAAGGTCTAGCTAAAGCGAAAGGGTTTATCCGGACTGAAATTGGCCATCGTATTCGTTTGCGCAAAACACCTGAAATCATTTTTGAATTTGATGAATCAATCGATTATGGAAATCGAATTGAAACACTTCTTCATCAATTGCATTCCGATGATACACCTATGGAAAAGCATGAAGAAGAATAACTGGATAGACTTATGTCTATCCTTTTTTCAATTGGCTGTGTTAATGGAAAACGTTGATTTTTTGACTCTGTTGATTTGAGCGTAAGGCACGGAGACTCCTGCGGGAGTACGGAACAGGGGAGACCCCGCAGGAGCGAAGCGACGAGGAGGCTCCCCGTACCGCCCGCGAACCGCTCGTGCCTGAAGCGGAAATCAACAGCCATGTTTAACACAGCCTATCATTAAAAGTAAAAAAAAGTTTAAGAACGGAGAGAATTGTTTGGAAGGAATCTTACCATTATTTAAACCAGCAGGGTTAACTTCTCATGATTGTGTTTTTAAATTAAGAAAGATTTTAAAAACAAAGAAGGTTGGACACACAGGTACACTGGATCCAGATGTTACCGGTGTTCTTCCGATATGTATTGGAAAAGCAACCAAGGTTGCCGAGTATATTACCGATGCCGGGAAGGCTTATGAAGGGGAAGTGACCCTTGGCTTTTCTACAACAACAGAAGACGCATCAGGAGAAATTGTTGCACAGAAACTAGTAGATCGCACCATAACTCGAGATGAAATCATGAATGTCCTTGATTCCTTAACAGGAGAAATTGAGCAGACTCCTCCCATGTATTCTGCTGTTAAAGTAGGGGGAGTGCGTCTTTATGAATACGCCCGTAAAGGAATTGAAGTGGAGCGGCCAACCAGAAAGGTAAATATATATACCATCGAACTTCTTGATGATCGCAGTGAATTTTCTGGTGAAACGATTCAATTTCGCTTTAGAGTCAGTTGCAGCAAAGGGACCTATATCCGTACATTGGCGGTTATGATGGGTGAGCTCCTCGGCTTTCCTGCACATATGTCGAATTTGATAAGAATCCAATCCGCATCGTTTAAATTAGAGGATTGTTTAACTTTTGATGAAATAGAAAAAATGATGGAAGCTGGAAAAATGGAAGAGGTATTGAGGCCATTAGAAACAGCACTTTCTCATTTGCCGAAATTACTGATTAATGATACAGTAGCAGAGAAAGTGAAAAATGGTGCACTATTAAAAATACCAGAACATTTAAATAACAGTAACGGACCTATTATCGCTGAAACCACAGAGGGGCTGGCGCTTGCTATCTATGCAAAGCATCCAAACAAGCCAGGACTTCTTAAACCAGTTAAAGTGTTAAGAAATGAGATAGTATAAAAAGGTTACGATATAGAAAAGGTGAGTTTCAATTGGAAATAAAGAAGCTTAGTTTTCCATTTAATTTAGAGAAACATGAATTTCCCCCGCTTGCTATGGCTCTAGGTTATTTTGACGGTGTACACCGCGGCCATCAGCAAGTTATTGTTGAGGCAAAGAAGCAGGCGGAAAATAGGGGATTACATAGTGCGGTCATGACTTTCGATCCGCATCCTTCTGTAGTGTTAGGAAAAAATGAAAAGCATGTACAATATATTACCCCGTTAACAGAAAAAATTAGCATTATTGAGGGATTGGAAATTGATTACCTCTTTGTTGTTCATTTTACAGCGGAATTTGCTAATCTCTTGCCTCAGGAATTTATCGATCAATTTGTGATCGGATTAAATGTAAAGCATGTAGTAGCTGGCTTTGATTTTTCTTATGGGCGAATGGGAAAAGGGAATATGGAAACTCTTCCCTTTCATTCAAGAGAGGAATTTTCTTATTCCGTTATTCCCAAGTTTTCTGAAGGTGATGAAAAGGTTAGTTCAACAAGAATCCGCAGGTTATTAAAAGAAGGAAAAACCGATGAACTTCCAAATTTGCTTGGCAGGTTTTATTCGACAACGGGAACGGTTGTTCATGGAGATAAACGTGGAAGAACGATTGGTTTTCCAACTGCTAACGTAAATGTGAATGAAGAGTATATTATCCCTCCTCTTGGTGTGTACGCTGTTAGAATGAAAGTGAAAAATCATTGGTATAATGGTGTATGTAATGTAGGTTTTAAACCAACATTCAATAAAGATTCTTTGAAGATATCCATTGAAGTGCATTTATTTGACTTTAATCAAGATATTTACGGGGAAGAAGTGGTCATCGAGTGGCATCTATACCTTCGAAAAGAACAAAAATTTTCGGGAATTGATGAGCTTGTAGCACAAATTGATAGGGACAAGCAAACTGCCATATCTTACTTTGAAGATAATCGTCGGTGATCATAAATGGAAAAATGAAACGTCTTTGTTAGAGTGTCATGAGGACAAAAGCCAAGTTGGTAAAGCAATAACAGTCCGCATAGAGTGTTCATGAGGACAAAACCCAGGCAGGAAAAGCGAAAACTGTCCGCATAGAGCGTTCATGAGGACAAAACCTAGGCAGGAAAAGCGAAAACTGTCCGCATAGAGTGTTCATGGGGACTAAACTCAGGCAAGAAAAGCGGAAACTGTCCTCATGAGTTGCACATATAGCAAAAAACCAAGAAGTTTGTTGTAAATTAGAAGTATTTCCTCCATTATATTTAGGTTTTAACTTGCTTTTTGACGTAAAAGGTTGTATTCTTAATTACGTATTAAAAATAACCTTTGCTTGGCAAAGCGATTCACCAACGCTTGCTCGGTAACTGGGGATTTGTAAATTTAGGAGGTGAACATGGATGGCAATCACTCAAGAACGTAAAAATGAACTAATCAGTGAGTATAAAACTCATGATAACGACACAGGATCTGCAGAAGTTCAAATCGCTGTCCTTACAGAATCAATCAACAATTTGAATGAGCACTTACGTACTCACAAGAAAGATCACCACTCACGTCGCGGTCTTTTGAAAATGGTTGGTAAACGTCGTAATCTTTTGACTTACCTACGTAACAAAGACGTACAACGTTACCGTGTTTTAATTAATAAGCTTGGCCTACGTCGTTAGTTTACAGAAGCGGGATTTTTCCCGCTTTTTTATTAGGTTTTTTTAAAGAAGAAAGAATTTTGTATACATATTTTAAGACTGGACTTATTTGTGCATACTATTATATGTGAATGAATGGATAACATAAGCTTTTTAGGCTTTTTTTATATTTTAAAGATTTAGTAAGATGATCACAGTGAAAGGTTTTCTTTCGCATCATCCTCCTAAGTGATTTAGATAGAGAGGGGTAAAAATATGGAACAAACGAAACATGAGTACTCCATGGATTGGGCAGGCCGCAAGTTATCTGTCGAACTTGGACAATTAGCCAAACAAGCAAATGGTGCTGTCCTTGTTCGCTATGGGGATACAGCAGTTCTCAGTACTGCAACAGCTTCAAAAGAACCTAAAAATTTAGATTTTTTTCCATTAACAGTTAATTACGAAGAGCGGTTATATGCAGTGGGTAAAATACCCGGAGGCTTTATTAAGCGTGAAGGCCGTCCAAGCGAAAAAGCAATATTAGCGAGCCGCCTTATTGACCGTCCGATTCGTCCGCTTTTTGCTGATGGATTCCGAAATGATGTTCAAGTAATCAGTATTGTAATGAGTGTGGATCAAGATTGCTCAACTGAAATGGCAGCAATGTTTGGATCATCATTAGCTTTAAGTACATCAGATATTCCATTTGAAGGGCCAATTGCTGGTGTTGTAGTTGGTAGAGTTAATAATGAATTTATTATCAATCCAACTGTTGATCAAGCTGAAAAAAGCGATATCCACTTAACTGTTGCTGGAACGAAGGATGCTATTAACATGGTTGAAGCAGGTGCACTTGAAGTACCTGAGGAAACGATGTTAGAAGCAATCATGTTCGGTCACGACGAGATCAAACGCTTGATTGAATTCCAAGAAAAAATTGTAGCTGAAATTGGTAAGCCAAAAAGAGAAATATCTCTTTATGAAATTGATAAAGAACTTGAAGCAGAAGTAAGAGAACTCTGTGAAGCCGATATGGTGAATGCGATTCAAGTTCAGGAAAAGCATGCCCGTGAAGACGCGATTAAAGAAGTAAAAAGACAAGTCATTGCCCGGTTTGAAGAACAGGAAGCAAATGATGATGATTTAAAACAAGTCAAACAGATTTTGGACAAGATTGTCAAAGGTGAAGTTCGCCGTTTAATTACTGTCGAAAAGGTTCGTCCTGACGGCCGTAAAATCGATGAAATCCGTCCATTATCCTCACAAGTTGGGATCTTGCCACGAACTCACGGATCAGGTTTGTTTACACGTGGTCAGACTCAAGCCTTGAGCATCTGTACACTTGGTGCAATGGGAGATGTCCAAATCCTAGATGGACTTGGTATTGAGGAAGAAAAACGCTTTATGCATCATTATAACTTCCCATCCTTTAGTGTTGGAGAGACAGGTCCAATTCGTGGACCAGGTAGAAGGGAAATTGGGCACGGTGCGCTTGGAGAGAGAGCACTTGAACCAATTGTGCCATCTGAAAAGGATTTTCCATATACAATCCGTCTAGTTTCTGAGGTTCTTGAATCAAACGGTTCAACCTCACAAGCAAGTATTTGTGCCAGTACATTAGCAATGATGGATGCGGGGGTGCCAATTAAAGCACCTGTAGCAGGAATTGCAATGGGTCTTGTAAAATCAGGTGAACATTATACCGTTTTGTCCGATATTCAAGGTATGGAAGACCATCTTGGAGATATGGATTTTAAAGTAGCAGGAACTGCTAAAGGGGTTACAGCCCTCCAAATGGATATTAAAATTGAAGGTCTTTCCCGTGAAATTTTGGAAGAAGCTCTGCAGCAGGCGAAGATTGGAAGAATGCATATTTTGAACTCCATGCTTGCTACAATTTCAGAACCAAGAGAGGAACTTTCACAATTTGCGCCAAAAATATTAACAATGGCGATTAATCCTGATAAGATTCGCGATGTTATTGGACCGAGCGGAAAGCAAATCAATAAAATTATTGAAGAAACTGGTGTTAAAATCGATATTGAACAGGATGGTACTATTTTTATCGCATCAACAAACCAAGAAATGAATCAAAAAGCCAAGAAAATTATCGAAGATATTGTTCGTGAAGTGGAAGTTGGCCAAATGTATCTTGGTAAAGTTAAGCGGATTGAAAAATTTGGTGCATTCGTCGAGATTTTTGCCGGTAAAGATGGTTTAGTGCATATTTCTGAACTTGCTGAAGAGCGGGTTGGAAAAGTTGAGGATGTTGTTAAAATTGGTGACGAATTGTTAGTAAAAGTCACTGAAATTGATAAACAGGGCCGTGTAAACCTCTCACGCAAAGCGGTATTAAAGGAACAGAAGGAAAAAGCTGAAGAAACAAAATAATCAAACTCAGTCTGTTGGTATCTGAGATCATAAAAAGTCAGGGCCCGGACCCTGACTTTTTCATGTATAAGTTCCAATGTTCTACCTTGTCCCCTTAATACATACTCTGTATAGAAGGGGGAAGAACTTAGATGAAAAGAGCAATTATTGTTTTCGTTTTTATCGTTGTGGCAGGGTTTTCTGTCAACAATCCTTTGGTGAATAAGTATGTAGCCACTTTAAAGGATTCCGCGCTACCAGTGGTAAAACAGTCAGATCCTCTTTATCAAAGTATCGTGAAAAATACTACTACATATGAAATTCCACCTTCAGATGCCAAAATAGACCCGGTTTGGAAAGCCATTCCAGGATATAATGGGCTGAAGGTTGATATTGCGGCCTCCTATAAAAATATGAAACATAAAGGTGTTTTTGATGAAAAGAAACTAGTCTTTACTCAGATAAAACCAAAGGTGCATCTAAACGATTTGCCAGCCTCTCCTATTTACAAGGGGAATCCGGATAAACCGATGGTAACCTTTATTATAAATGTTGCCTGGGGGAACGAATATTTATCCCAAATGCTTGCAACCTTGAAACAACATCATATTTCAACTAGTTTTTTTCTTGAAGGAAATTGGGTCAAAAATAATCCTGATCTTGCTAAAATGATTGTAAGCGCTGGGCATGAAGTAGGTAATCATTCCTATTCCCATCCTGACATGAAGCGGCTCACGGCTGGGCAGGCAAGAGAGCAAATAATTAGAACGAATGAAGTCATTGAAGCAGCTACAGGGAAAAAATGTGTTTGGTTTGCCCCTCCAAGCGGCAGCTATCGAGATGAAACAATAAAAATTGCCAATGATTTACACATGAAAACAGTTATGTGGACAGTAGATACAATCGACTGGCAAAGGCCTACACCAGAAGTATTAATTAATCGTGTGATTACAAAAATTGACAATGGTTCTATGGTTCTTATGCATCCAACGGAAGCCACTGCAAAATCGCTTGATCGCTTAATTACATTAATTGAGAAAAAAAATTTAAAAATTGGTACGGTTTCAGAGCTAATGAGTGAGAGTAGAATCATAAAATAAAAGAGCAAGAAGTTCCAAAAGTTTGGAGAAACTAGTCATTAAAAGTATAATTACAAATGGATAGTACCATCTGCTGCTTAGAGACAGGAGGAAGTCGATGATAAATAAATACACTTGCCAAAATGGAGTAAGAATTGTATTAGAAAATATTCCTACCGTACGATCTGTTGCCATAGGTATTTGGATTGGGACTGGTTCGAGGAATGAAAATCCTGAAAGGAATGGAATTTCTCATTTTCTTGAGCACATGTTTTTCAAAGGAACAACCACACGTACAGCTAAGGAAATTGCTGAATCCTTTGATAGTATTGGTGGTCAGGTTAATGCCTTTACTTCAAAGGAATATACCTGTTATTATGCAAAGGTCCTTGATACCCATTCCAAATTTGCATTAGATGTATTAGCAGATATGTTCTTCAATTCTACTTTTGTAGAAGAGGAATTAAAGAAAGAGAAAAATGTTGTCTTAGAAGAAATCAAGATGTACGAAGATACACCTGATGACATTGTTCATGATTTATTAAGCAGAGCCGTTTATGAAGATCATCCTCTAGGGTATCCGATTCTAGGGACGGAGGAAACATTAAATACGTTTACTGGTGAAACACTTAAAGAATATATTAAAGAAAGATATACTCCAGAAAATGTGGTTATTTCAATCGCCGGAAATATATCGGAATCATTTATTCAAGAAGTGGAGAACTATTTCGGTTCCTACGATGGGGGCGCAAAAGAAGTTCCAGAAAATATTCCAGTTTTTCATTCTAACCGAATTTCGCGTAAAAAAGAAACAGAGCAAGCACATTTATGTATTGGATTTGAAGGCTTAAAGGTGGGGCATGAGGATGTATACAGCCTGATTACCCTAAATAATATTTTAGGCGGCAGCATGAGCTCTAGATTATTCCAAGAAGTACGTGAGCAAAGAGGCTTAGCATACTCCGTATTTTCCTATCACTCCGCTTACCAGGATAGCGGCGTAGTCACCGTATATGGGGGAACTGGAGCAAAGCAACTGGATGTGCTATATGAAACCATCCAAGAAACACTAGAAAAATTAAAACAAAACGGGATTACCGAAAAAGAATTAACCAATAGTAAAGAGCAGTTAAAAGGAAGCTTAATGCTAAGCTTGGAAAGTACTAATAGCAGGATGAGCCGCAATGGAAAAAAATGAATTGCTCTTGAAACGCCATCGTTCACTAGATGAAATTATCGAACAAATTGATTTAGTTTCAAAAAACAGTGTCGATGAAATGACCAGACAAGTTTTTAATGATAAATATTCGGTTACATTAATAAGTCCTGATGGAGAATTTCCAACTAAACTTTCATAAGCAGAAAACAGTTCGGTGTACGAACTGTTTTTCTTTATTCTAAAAAAAGACTTCCCCTTATAAACTAATAGAAAAGGGAGCAGAGGGGAGTTCTTTTAAATGAGGCTGAGTGAATTAAGCGGAAAAGAAATTGTTGATGTGAAAAAAGCAGAACGACTGGGAGTACTTGGCCAAACAGACTTGGAAATTAATGAAAGTACAGGACAAATCCAGGCACTTCTCATTCCATCAGTAAAATGGTTTGGTTTTCGTAAACAAGGTGAAGAAATCAGAGTGCCATGGCAGCATATAAAAAAAATTGGTTCTGATATGATCATCATCGATGTACCAGAAAATGATTAGATGTGTGGAAAGCCCAAGCAAATTATCACTTGCTTGGGCTTTTTTATTTTACTATGGGTGGAAAACTCACCTATTTTAAGCAACTTACATAAGATGGTGAAGTGATAAGAAGAAAAGGAATCCTTAAGGGATTTTTTTAAAAAGAAGGTGAATGTTTTCATGCTGACAGGGATGCAGATAGCCGTGATTGGTGGAGATGCCAGACAGCTGGAAATCATCCGAAAGTTAACTGAATTAGACGCGAGATTATCGCTAATAGGTTTCGAGCAGCTTGACCATGCCTTTACGGGTGCGGTGAAGGAAAAAATGGATGAAGTCGATTTTTCAAATATAGACGCCCTTATCTTGCCGGTGCCCGGAACAAATTTGGAAGGCCAGGTGGAAACGATTTTTTCAAACGAAAAGGTTGTTCTCACAGAAGAAATGCTCGGAAAAACACCTGAACATTGTACCATTTATTCAGGTATTAGCAACGCTTATTTGAATGGAATAACAATGCAAAGCAAACGATCTCTCGTACAATTATTCGAGCGGGATGATGTGGCGATTTATAATTCAATTCCGACTGTCGAAGGAACGATTATGATGGCCATCCAGCATACTGATTTTACCATACACGGGTCCAATGTTACCGTTTTAGGCCTCGGAAGGTGTGGTATGAGTGTTGCTAGAACCTTTGCTGCGCTTGGGGCAAAGGTGAAGGTGGGAGCAAGAAAAAGTGAACATTTGGCAAGGATCACGGAAATGGGTTTGACACCATTCCATTTAAATGATCTTGTTCATCATGTAAAGGATACCGATATTCTCATAAATACTGCACCACATTTAATCGTTACAGCAATGGTTATCTCTCAAATGCCTTCACATACACTCATTATTGATCTTGCCTCAAAACCAGGAGGAACTGATTTCAGGTACGCTGAAAAAAGAGGTATTAAGGCATTGCTTGCACCAGGTCTGCCCGGAATTGTGGCACCAAAAACGGCAGGTCAAATACTGGCCAATGTTCTTGCCCAACTACTAGAGGATGATTTACGCAGGCGAAAGGGGAAAGCGAAATGAGTTTAAAAGGTAAAAGAATTGGCTTTGGTCTAACCGGCTCTCATTGTACTTACGATGCTGTATTTCCAGAGATTGAAAAGCTGGTGCTCGCGGGGGCAGAAGTAATGCCAGTTGTGACTTTTACTGTAAAAAATACAGAAACACGATTTGGGAAAGGGGAAGATTGGGTAGAGAGAATTGAGGATTTAACGGGTCACAAGGTTATTGATTCGATTGTCAAGGCTGAACCGTTAGGGCCCAAAATACCATTAGATTGCATGGTTATAGCTCCGATGACTGGAGTATCGATGAGCAAATTTGCCAATGCTATAAATGACAGCCCTGTATTAATGGCTGCTAAAGCAACATTAAGGAACCTTAAGCCAGTAGTTCTTGGAATTTCTACAAATGATGCTCTTGGATTAAATGGTGTAAACTTAATGAGATTAATGGCCACTAAAAATATCTATTTTATCCCTTATGGTCAGGATGATCCAGTTAAGAAGCCTAACTCAATGGTAGCCAGAATGACAATGCTGTCTGAAACAGTTGAAGCGGCTATCGCTGGAAAACAAATTCAGCCGGTGCTTGTCGAAAGGTATAGGGATGATGACTAGTTTACTGACCTCTTTCGGCAAAAAAGGTTATTTCTTTCTAGGAATGTGATAAAATAAATTAATCATTCAGCAGTGGGTTAAAAGTTTAACCCACTGCCTGAGTTTAACAATAATATATTACGACAAGCTGGCAGAAAGAAATATCAAGAAATGAAATAACCCGCCAGTCGATATGAAAGGGGAACTAGCATGAATCAAAATGGATTTCACGTTGCAGTGGTAGGGGCAACAGGTGCGGTTGGACAACAAATGATCCAAACCTTATTAAAAGAAAATTTCCCTATTAAAAAATTATCTTTACTGTCTTCTGCGCTATCAGCAGGAAAAACAGTAGAAGTTAATGGTCAGGAAATTACAATTCAGGAAGCGAAGCCTGAGAGCTTTGAAGGTGTCGATATTGCCCTTTTCAGTGCCGGCGGCGGTGTTTCTAAAGAACTTGCTCCTGAAGCTGTTAAACGAGGCGCAATCGTCGTGGACAACACTAGTGCGTTTCGGATGGAAACAGATATTCCATTAGTTGTTCCTGAAGTAAATGAAGCAGATTTACATCAACATAACGGTATCATTGCGAATCCAAATTGCTCAACGATTCAAATGGTCGTAGCACTAGAACCAATTCGCCAAAAGTATGGTTTGAAAAAAATTATTGTATCCACCTATCAGGCTGTATCTGGGGCAGGCGCTGCGGCTGTTCAAGAATTAATGGATCAAACAAAAGCAATTTTAAACGAAGAGTCTTATGATCCTGCTATTCTACCAGTGAAATCAGACAAAAATCATTATCAAATTGCGTTTAACGCGATTCCCCAAATTGATAAATTCCAAGATAACGGCTATACGTTTGAGGAAATGAAAATGATAAATGAAACAAAGAAAATCATGAACATGCAAGAGTTACAGGTGTCTGCAACCTGTGTACGCCTTCCTGTTGCTGTCGGACACTCTGAATCAGTTTATTTTGAAATTGAAGCTGAAGGTGTTAGTGCCAATGACATCAAAGCCTTGTTAAAGGATGCACCAGGGGTAATCCTTCAGGACGATCCTGAAAATCAAATCTATCCAATGCCAGCTGATTGTGTTGGGAAAAATGATGTCTTTGTCGGAAGAATTAGAAAAGACATCGATGAGGACCGCGGGTTCCATATGTGGGTCGTTTCTGACAACCTTTTAAAAGGAGCGGCATGGAATTCCGTCCAAATCGCTGAAAGCTTAGTTAAATTAGGCCTAGTAAAATAAAGTTACCTCAAAAAAGGTAGGGTTTGGTGTTACCATGAAGATTATTGTTCAAAAATTTGGTGGGACATCTGTAAAAGATGAGAAGAGCAGGAAACATGCTCAAAGACATATCGAGAAAGCATTAACTGAGGGCTATAAAGTGGTAGTGGTCGTTTCTGCCATGGGGAGAAAGGGAGACCCATATGCCACTGATACACTGTTATCCCTTATCGGCGGTAATCTAAGCAAAATCTCAAAGCGGGAACATGACTTATTATTGTCATGTGGAGAGATCATATCAAGTATCGTATTTACGAATATGTTATTGGAAAGTGGTATTAATGCGACCGCATTAACTGGAGCACAGGCAGGTTTTAAGACGAATAACGACCACACCAATGCAAAAATAAATGAAATGAAATGTGACCGACTCTTAAGAGAATTAGAAAATACGGATGTAGTTGTGGTGGCCGGCTTCCAAGGTGCTGCCAAAAATGGGGATGTCACAACTATTGGACGCGGCGGAAGTGATACGTCGGCAGCCGCTCTTGGTGCTGCTTTGAATGCTGAATGGATAGATATTTTTACTGATGTCGAAGGAATTATGACCGCAGATCCGCGAATCGCTGAAAATGCACGGCCCTTGTCTGTCGTTACCTATACAGAGGTATGTAATATGGCCTATCAAGGGGCAAAGGTCATCCATCCAAGAGCAGTAGAAATTGCGATGCAGGCAAAGGTGCCGATTCGGATTCGTTCTACTTATTCTGATTCACTTGGTACTCTGGTTACAACGTTAAACAAAGAAAATCGCGGCAGTGACATAAAAGAACGTATTGTAACAGGGATTGCCCATGTTTCAAATGTGACGCAAATTAAGGTGTTTGCGAAAAAAGATCAATATTATTTACAGGCAGAAGTATTCAAAGCGATGGCCAATGAAAAAATAAGTGTAGATTTTATCAACATTTCTCCAAATGGTGTTGTTTATACTGTTACGGATGAAATGACAGATCGTGCGATTCAGGTATTAAAGGAATTAGGCCATGACCCTGTAGTTGAGCGTCACTGTGCCAAAGTTTCAGTGGTAGGTGCAGGAATTGCTGGTGTACCGGGGGTAACTTCCAAAATCGTAACGGCATTATCCGATCAAGGAATACGTATTTTACAATCTGCAGATAGCCATACTACCATTTGGGTCTTAGTGAAACAAGATGACTTAGTAAAATCAGTAAACGCTTTACATGATGCCTTTCAATTAGAAGAAGAGTCCCTCGAATTTAAACTTTCCGATTTATAATTTCTTGTAGGGATTTGAAAGGAGAAAGAAAATGATTCAGTTTGGGCGAGTGTCCACGGCAATGGTAACTCCTTTTGATAATAAAGGGCATATTGATTTTGCCAAGACAACTCA
This sequence comes from Neobacillus pocheonensis, assembly GCF_050477905.1. Classification (NCBI taxonomy): domain Bacteria; kingdom Bacillati; phylum Bacillota; class Bacilli; order Caryophanales; family Bacillaceae; genus Neobacillus; species Neobacillus pocheonensis. The sequence continues at coordinate 223,078 of NZ_JBCNAD010000007.1, forward strand.
ATTGATTAATTATTTGATTGAAAATGGTACGGATTCACTCGTAATTGCAGGTACTACTGGTGAATCCCCAACAATGTCGAAAGAAGAAAAATTGGCACTTTTCGCTCACGTAGTGAAGGTGGTTAATAAACGTGTTCCGGTAATTGCTGGTACAGGAAGCAATAATACTTATGCATCAGTAGAATTAACTAAAAAAGCAGAGCAGCTTGGTGTTGATGGTATTATGGTAGTTGCGCCGTATTATAATAAACCAAATCAAGAGGGCTTGTATCAGCATTTTAAAACAGTAGCAGAAGCAACTTCACTTCCGGTAATGGTCTATAATATTCCTGGTAGGTCAGTGGTCAATATAATGCCAGAAACCGTTATACGCCTTGCTAAGATTGCTAATATTGTTGCTGTCAAGGAAGCAAGTGGTGATTTAAACGCTATGACGCATATCATTGCCAACACAGATGATGATTTTGTTTTATATAGCGGTGATGATGGTTTAACACTACCTGTGCTGTCTATTGGCGGAGCGGGGATTGTTTCCGTTGCTTCTCATGTAATAGGTAATGAAATGCAAGAAATGATTTCAGCATACTTTGAAGGTGAGAATAAAAAGGCTGCAAAACTGCATCAAGAGCTTCTTCCAATCATGCAAGGGCTATTTGCTGCTCCAAGTCCTGCGCCAGTTAAAACAGCTTTACAGTTAAAGGGATTGGACGTCGGGTCAGTTAGATTACCACTCGTCGGGTTATCTGAGCAAGAACGTGCGGCATTAATTTCACTATTAAAAAATTAACTTTTTAAAAGAGTCAACCGAGGTAAAAGCGGTTGGCTCTTCTTTTTATGTATTCCAGCTCCAGCGCCTAGGGGCTCTTTGGTCTAAGCCAATCCGTCGAGAAGGTTAAAAAGCAACCTTCCCGCCGGCTCGTCTTATGCTTGTCGCCCCTAGGAAAAAATGAATTGCTTTTTTCCCTGTTCAAGGCGCTTCCGCTTTTTTATGTTGTAAAGGTTTTCCTATATCAAGTATAATAATCATAACTGATTTCGATCGGGTCAATTCAGCATAGGAGGAAACGGAAAAGTGATAAAGAAAATAAATAATTCCATTAAGTTTATTACACTTGGTGGTATAGGAGAAATCGGAAAGAATATGTATCTTGTAGAAGTGGACAAGGACATATTCATTATTGATGCCGGCTTAATGTTCCCCGAGGAAGAAATGCTTGGCATTGATATGGTCATCCCGGATATTACATATTTAAAAGAAAATAAGGATCGGGTAAAAGCAATATTTTTAACGCATGGACATGAAGACCATATTGGAGCGTTATCATATGTCCTTAGGCAAATCGATGTCCCCGTATATGGAACAAAATTAACTCTTGCTCTTGCTGGTGCGAAATTGAAGGAGCAGGACTATTACGGAAAAGCCAATTTTATTGAAGTCGACTCTAATTCAATTGTCGATTTAGATACAGTTGAAGTAAGCTTTTTTAGAACCAATCATAGCATCCCTGATTCCGTTGGTGTATGTATCCATACATCTGAAGGCGTGATTGTCTATACCGGTGATTTTAAATTTGATCAAGCCGCAACTAGGCTTTACAAACCGGAAATTGGAAAAATGGCTGCCATCGGGGAACAAGGGGTTTTATGCTTATTGTCCGATAGTACTGAAGCAGAAAAACCTGGTTATACCACTTCTGAAGCTATCGTGGAGCGGGAGATGTCCAATGCTTTCTATAATGCGCCGGGCAGAATCATTGCAGCATGCTTTGCATCTGACATTAATCGAATTCAACATATTTTTGATGCCGCCAAAGAGAATAACCGTAAAATTGCCGTAGTTGGGAAAAGTCTTGAACGCATTTATCATATTGCACTTGATTTAGGATATTTAGAAGTTGCTGAAGATTTAATTATTCCAATTAATGAAATTCAGGAATATCCGGACCGTGAAATCGTCGTTCTGATGACTGGCAGTCAGGGGGAGCCAATTGAAGCTCTTCAGAAAATGGCCAAGCAAACACACAAGCTTGTGAATATCGAAAAAGGTGACACAGTTCTAATTGCGGCTTCACCACTTCGCGGAAGTGAAGTATTCTTATTTAAAACCATCGATATGCTTTTTAGAGCAGGAGCGAATGTAGTTTCTGGCAAACGGACTATCCATGTTTCAAGCCATGGAAGCCAAGAAGAATTGAAATTTATGATTAATCTAATGCAACCTAAATTTTTTATTCCCGTTCATGGCGAATATCGAATGCTAAAGGCCCATCGAAAACTGGCATTGGAATGCGGTCTTAAAGATGAACATATTTTAATTCCGGATCGTGGGGACATTGTTGAATTAAAGGAAGGGAAATTAGCGATAACAGGGAAAGTTCCTTCCGGTAATGTCCTGATTGATGGCATCGGTGTTGGCGATGTAGGGAACATTGTTTTACGGGATCGAAAGTTGTTATCCCAAGATGGTATTCTTATTGTCGTTGTAACCTTAACTAAGCAGGATAAGAAGATTGCCGCAGGTCCTGAAATCATTTCAAGAGGATTTGTTTATGTCCGAGAATCGGAAAAATTAATGGACGAATCAACAAAATTAGTCCGCGATATAGTTGAAAGAAATATTGCAAAGGACACTTTTGAATGGGCAAGTCTTAAGCAGGAAATTAGGGAAGAATTAAATCGATCTTTATTTGAAAAAACAAAAAGACGGCCAATGATTCTACCAATCATAATGGAAGTATAGTGATTGGATGAGGCACCGGAAAATTCCGGTGTCTTTTTCTATAAACAATTTCAGGTGGCATGATTTTGTAATGGAGGGAAATACTAAAAATATCTCATGTTTGAAGGGAGTATTAGAATGGATAACAATTTTCAAATAAATGCCACCGGAAACGGGGAAGACACAGAGCCTCAAAAAGAGGAAAAATCTACTTCTCCTTTAATAGAGAAAATTCAACAGCTTGGGCAAACCAATGTGCCACAACTATCAACAGACTCACGAATTCATTGCCTGACCATTATCGGACAAATTGAGGGGCACTTAGCACTCCCACCACAAAATAAGACAACCAAATACGAACATCTAATTCCACAGCTTGTGGCGATTGAACAAAATCCTAAGATCGAAGGAGTACTCATTATCTTAAATACAGTTGGTGGTGATGTCGAGGCTGGTTTAGCGATATCAGAAATGCTAGCAACACTATCAAAACCAACCGTTTCAATTGTTTTAGGTGGAGGTCATTCCATTGGGGTTCCAATTGCCGTTTCCTGTGACTATTCCTTTATCGCTGAAACGGCTACAATGACGATTCATCCTATCAGATTAACAGGTCTTGTCATCGGGGTGCCTCAAACATTTGAATACTTAGATAAAATGCAAGAACGTGTGGTTAATTTTGTAACAAAACATTCTAAAATTAAAGAGGAAACTTTTAAAGATTTAATGTTTGCTAAGGGGAATTTAACAAGAGATATTGGAACAAATGTAATCGGGGTAGATGCTGTAAAAACGGGTCTAATTGATGAAGTAGGCGGACTCGGGCAAGCCATGAAGAAATTAAATGAGATGATCGATATGAAAAAAGAGAAAACCGAGGGGCTGATTCAATGATTTTATATACGATGATGCCAGAGGAGCTTATTTTTCCTCAAGAGGCAGCTCCACTTCAAAAGCAGCAAATGATAACCTATCAGGGGATTCCTCTATTAGTAGAGTTTTCAGATCAGCAAAATGTACAGGTTATTCGCGTTTTAAGCAGCGACCCACAGCATTATTTAGATGAAAGAGTCTGTCCAGGTTCAAAAATTTCTTTCGCCAACCTCGATGGATTGTCCTTTTTCTAGCGGGGGATTATGGTATAATCAGGTTATAAAGACAAGAGCAGCCAATCAGGCTGCTTTCTTCCTTTTTACCGTTCAATTATATTCCATAATTTTTTATAAAGGTGATCAGATGGCTAAAAAAAAGAGAAGACAACCCAAACGAAGAGATAACCAAATAAAACGAACTGTTCAGTATGAATTATCAGCATTAATTATATTAGCATTAGCGATCATTTCGATGGCAAAGTTAGGAGCTGTCGGAAAGGCAACCGTTCTATTCTTTCGTTTTTGGATGGGAGAATGGTATATACTCAGTGTAATTGGACTTGTGTTATTAAGTGTTTACTTAATGTGGAAACGAGAAATACCTTTTTTCTTCCATATTAAATTGATCGGAAGTTACTTTATTATCTCGGCGATTCTTCTTTTGGATCATATTACATTGTTTCAGCCCGCAACCGATGGAGGTAGATTTACTAATCCTAGTGTCATCAAAAATACGTGGGAATTGTTTATGAGGGAAGTAAGTGGTCAAACAAGCTCAACTCATGACCTTGGCGGTGGAATTCTCGGAGCAATATTGTATGCTTTATTCCACTACTTATTCGCAGATACAGGCACGAAAATTATCGCGTTTATTTTTATTTTAATCGGTTTTATTTTATTAACCGGCAAATCTTTTGGTGATTTTATTGGAAAAATTATGACTGCGTCGTTTGGTTTTTCGAAAAACCAATGGGAAGCCTTTAAATTAGATATGGCTGAATGGAAACAAAAACAACAGGAACGTAGAAATGAGCGTAGAACTCAAAGGCGTCAGTCTCAAGAAAATCTCCAAACTGAAACCCAGACTCTCATCAATGTTCAGGCCCAATCTGAACCGGAAGAATCGATTATACCTGAACCAATTATTTCGAGTTTTGCTGATAGAGCCTATGTAGAAGAAGGACCATCCGAGAAAAATCAAAAAGAAGCAACAAAAAGAAAATCTTCTGCACCTGATGAGGAAGATGACAATACACCACCGATTACATTTACTGAAGTGGAAAATGTGGCTTATGAATTGCCACCTTTAAGACTTCTTAAACTACCCAAGAAAACGGATCAAAGTGGTGAATATGAATTAATTCATGCCAATGCCGCAAAGCTTGAACGGACATTTCAAAGTTTTGGTGTTAAAGCCCGTGTAACCCAAGTCCATCTAGGACCTGCTGTGACGAAGTATGAGGTGCATCCTGATGTGGGAGTCAAAGTAAGTAAAATTGTCAGCCTGAGTGATGACCTGGCATTAGCCCTTGCAGCAAAAGATATCCGAATTGAAGCGCCAATTCCAGGTAAATCTGCAATCGGTATAGAAGTTCCAAATTCTGAAGTGGCCATGGTATCTCTTCGTGAAGTTCTTGATGCTACACAAAATGATAAGCCAGAAGCGAAGCTGTTGATTGGCTTAGGTAGAGATATTACAGGTGAAGCGGTACTTGCAGAATTAAACAAAATGCCTCACATGCTTGTTGCCGGAGCGACAGGAAGTGGTAAAAGTGTTTGTATTAACGGAATTATCACAAGTATATTAATGCGTGCTAAGCCGCATGAAGTGAAATTAATGATGATCGACCCCAAAATGGTTGAGCTAAATGTTTACAACGGAATTCCACACTTACTCGCACCTGTTGTGACGGATGCTAAAAAAGCCTCACAAGCATTAAAAAAGGTAGTAAGTGAAATGGAGAGAAGATACGAACTGTTCTCTTATACGGGAACAAGAAATATTGAAGGCTATAATGATCATATTAGAAGACATAATCTTGAAGAAAATGATAAGCAGCCACTCCTGCCGTATATTGTTGTCATTGTAGATGAGTTGGCAGATTTAATGATGGTGGCATCTTCAGATGTAGAAGATTCGATAACCAGGCTCGCTCAAATGGCTCGTGCCGCAGGTATTCATTTAATCATTGCGACACAAAGGCCATCAGTCGATGTCATTACGGGAGTCATCAAAGCAAATATTCCATCCAGGATTGCCTTTGCGGTGTCAAGTGCAACAGATTCAAGGACCATCCTCGATATGGGCGGTGCTGAAAAGCTGCTTGGTAGAGGGGATATGCTATTTTTGCCAGTGGGTGCATCCAAGCCCGTTCGAGTGCAAGGAGCATTCCTGTCCGACCAAGAGGTGGAGGATACTGTAGAATTTGTCATTTCTCAACAAAAGGCACAATATCAAGAAGAAATGATTCCGGATGATATTCCTGAAGTAACGGGAGCCGTAGATGACGAATTATATGAAGAGGCAGTTGAATTAATTATTGAAATGCAAACAGCATCCGTTTCCATGCTTCAGCGCCGTTTTCGGATTGGTTATACTAGAGCTGCACGCCTTATTGATGAAATGGAAGCACGGGGTGTTGTAGGACCCTATGAAGGCAGTAAACCACGGGCTGTCTTACAGTCAAAACCAAAGGAAGAACAAAGTTCATAAAAAAGGAGCCAAAGGCTCTTTTTTTTATTCTATTTTCCGATATATTTGATACTAATGTAATAGTGTACATTTGATTTTTTCTATGAATAAACTCCTAACTTTTACCTAGAATTTTCCTGATTATTTTGTGAAAGCCTTACATTATAACAGATATTCCACCTGATTTTTCGGCGAAATTATGAACATTGAAAACTTTACGCCTTTTTTCGACAAAATTACGAATAGCTATTTATTTATCACTAGAAAAGTGTTAATATAATCTCGATTAGTAGGAATGATATCAGAGGTCTGATGTCTTAGGAAAAGAGCTGGAGGAAACTGCATGTCAATAAAGTCAGATAACCGGCATTTATACTTGCAAGTAATCGATCGTTTAAAGCAGGATATTGAACGAGGGGAATATAAAGAAAAAGAAAAATTACCTTCTGAATTCGATCTTGCCAAACAACTTGGTGTAAGCAGGGCGACCCTCAGGGAAGCACTTCGCATCCTTGAAGAAGAAAACGTTATTATTAGGCGCCATGGTGTTGGAACCTTTGTTAACGCAAAGCCATTGTTTACTTCAGGGATTGAACAACTTAATAGTGTTACTGACATGATTAAACAGGCTGGAATGAAGCCAGGGACTATTTTCTTGAGTTCATCAACACAGGGTCCAACCGAAGAGGATATTCGTCGTTTCTCATGTTCAACGGATGAGGAAATGGTCGTGATGGAAAGGGTTAGAACTGCAAATGGGGAACCGGTTGTTTATTGCATCGACAAAGTACCTGAACGTATTTTGCCGGATACCTTCTCCCATGGTGAAGAATCTCTCCTCAATATATTGGAAGGAGAAGCTAACCGGAGAATTACGTATGCAGTTGCCAAGATTGAGCCGATTGGCTACCATGAACGAATTTCCCCGATTTTAGAATGTGATCCCGAAACTGCATTGTTAGTCTTAAAACAGATGCATTTCGATGAAATGGATGAACCTATCCTATTTTCGGTAAACTATTTTAAAGCGGATAAGTTTAGTTTTCATGTTTTAAGAAAAAGAACATAATTTTTTTGCAGAATCATGAAAACGCAAACAGTCTTGCTTTTCGGACATTTCTACTAAAACACTCAAAATTACTTAGGGGGTACAATACCTTGAAAATGCGTAAAGTTGGAATGGCGCTATCATTAGTTCTTGCTGCTGGAACACTTTTAGGTGCTTGTGGAAAAACCAATGACAACAAAGGCACTGAAACATCTAAAGGTGGAGAAAAAGGAAAAGCTTTCTCTGTAGGGATGGTTACTGATGTCGGCGGTGTAGATGACAAGTCGTTTAACCAATCTGCTTGGGAAGGCCTTCAAAAATTTGGTCAAGAAAACGGATTGAAAAAGGGTAAAGGCGGCTATGATTACCTTCAATCCAAGTCTGATGCAGATTACTCTACAAACTTAAATACGCTTGCACGTCAAAAGTTCGATTTAGTATATGGTATCGGTTTCTTAATGCAAGCTGCAGTGGAGGAAATCGCGAAACAACAAAAAGATACTCAGTTCGCTATTATCGATGCTGAAGTAAAACAGCCAAACGTTGCCAGCGTTCTATTCAAAGAGCAAGAAGCAGCATTCCTTGCTGGTATTGCAGCTGCCCTCCAAACAAAATCTAATCACATCGGTTTCATCGGTGGTATGGAAATTCCAGTTATCGAACGTTTCGAATCAGGTTTCTTAGCTGGTGTTAAAGCAGCTAAGCCAGAAGTAAAAGTCGATGTTCAATATTCTGGTGCATTTGATAAAGCTGAACTTGGACAATCAATCGCATCTAAAATGTATTCATCAGGTGCAGACGTAATCTTCCACGCTGCTGGCGGTACTGGTAACGGTCTATTCAAAGAGGCTGTTGACCGTAAGGCAAAAGACCCTAGCAAAGAAATTTGGGCAATCGGTGTTGACCGTGACCAAGCGGATATGGGTCCAGATGTAGTTCTTACTTCTGCTCTTAAGCGTGTTGACGTAGCTGTACAAGACCTTTCTAAGAAAGCGATGGACGGCAATTTCCCTGGTGGAGAAGTCGCACTTTATGGTATGGCTGAAGATGGTGTAGGAGTAGCTCCAATCAACAGCAAAGCTTCCAACAAAGATGCAATTGAAGCAGCCATTAAAGATTGGTCAGAAAAAATTAAATCAGGTGCTGTAAAAGTTCCTGGAACTCGTGATGAATTAAAAACATTTAGCGCAAAATAAATGACAGAAAAGGAATAAGTAGGATGAATACGTGCCTGCTTATTCCTTCTTATTGAAAATCCTAACTGAAGCGTAGAAAACTTTTTCTACTTTTCATTTAAGGTTTTATGGGGAGAAATCCCTGTTTTTTTAAAAAACGAAAAGTCTGACCTCTTACTACTGATGGTCAAAATTTCCTATTACCTTCATCACAGGGAGTGAGAAAAATGGAACATGTAATTGAGATGCTCAACATCCGTAAAGAGTTTGGCGGCTTTGTTGCGAATGATAATATTACCCTTCAATTGAAAAAGGGAGAAATTCATGCTTTGCTCGGTGAGAATGGAGCAGGTAAATCAACTTTAATGAATGTACTATTTGGGCTATATCAGCCTGAGCAAGGTGAAATACGAGTTAAAGGGAAGCCTGTTAACATTACGAATCCTAACATTGCCAATGATCTTGGAATTGGTATGGTGCACCAGCACTTTATGCTCGTAGATACGTTTACGGTTACAGAAAATATTATTCTTGGACGGGAAATAACCTCTGGCGGACGGATTGACCTTAAAAAAGCGGAACAGGAAGTCCGTCAAATTTCTGAACGATATGGACTAGCCGTTGATCCACAAGCAAAAATCTCTGATATTACGGTAGGTATGCAGCAAAGGGTTGAGATTTTAAAAACTCTATACCGCGGTGCGGAAATTGTTATTTTTGACGAGCCATCAGCCGTATTGACTCCACAAGAAATCAAAGAGTTAATGCAAATTATGAAAACGCTTATTAAGGAAGGAAAATCCATTATTCTTATTACACATAAGTTAAAAGAGATAATGGAAGTTGCTGATCGTTGTACCGTTATTCGTAAGGGAAAAGGGATTGGAACTGTTAATGTAAGTGAAACAAATCCGAATGAACTTGCAAGCTTAATGGTAGGACGTGAGGTAGTTTTTAAAACTGAAAAGAAAGAAGCTGCGCCTCAGCAAGATGTTCTTGAAGTAAATGATTTAGTGGTAAAAGATGCACGTGGGGTCGCTGTTGTAAACGGCTTAAATCTTTCTGTCCGTGCAGGTGAAATTGTCGGAATTGCCGGTGTTGACGGAAATGGACAATCTGAATTTATCGAAGCTATTACCGGGTTACGTAAATCCGAAAAGGGTAGCGTTAAGTTAAATGGGAAAGAATTAATTAATCTTGCACCACGAAAAATAACGGAATCGGGTGTAGGACATATTCCTCAGGACCGCCATAAACATGGACTCGTTTTAAATTATCCAATTGGCGAAAATATTGTTTTACAAAACTATTATAAAAAGCCATATTCAAAAAATGGAATTCTTAATTTTAAAGAAATATATAAACAGGCAAAGAAAATAATTGCTGAGTTTGACGTTCGGACTCCGAGTGAATACACATTGGCTCGAGCACTATCCGGAGGAAATCAGCAAAAAGCGATTATTGGCCGTGAAGTTGACCGAAATCCAGATTTACTGATTGCTGCTCAGCCAACGCGTGGTTTGGATGTTGGAGCGATTGAATTTATTCATAAACGTTTAATCGAACAGCGTGATAATGGAAAAGCAGTCTTACTTGTTTCATTTGAATTAGATGAAATTATGAATGTCAGTGACCGGATTGCCGTTATATACGAGGGGAAAATCGTAGCTATTGTTAATCCAAAAGAAACAACGGAACAGGAACTTGGATTATTAATGGCTGGATCGAATAGAAAGGAAGCGGGTGAAGGTTCGCATGTCTAAACGCTTATCAGGTATTTTAACGCCATTAATTGCAGTGTTATTAGGGATTATTGTCGGAACGGTTATTATGTTAGCAAGTGGGTATAATCCCGTTGATGCCTATACTGCCTTATGGAATGGGGCATTTGGAGATATTTATTATGTTGGGGAAGTAATCAGACAATTTACTCCTTATATATTAGCTGGTTTAGCGGTAGCTTTTGCTTTCCGTGTAGGCTTATTTAATATCGGGGTAGAGGGACAATTTATTGTCGGTTGGCTTGCAGCCGTTTGGGTGGGGGTATCGTTTGACCTTCCACGCGTCATCCATTTGCCGCTAGCTATTCTAGCAGCCATGGTTGCTGGAGCACTTTGGGCTTTTATTCCTGGTTTGTTAAAAGCTCGTTTCCGTGTTCATGAAGTAATTGTGACCATCATGATGAACTATGTAGCCCTACACTCTACCAACTATATTATTAGAAACTTTTTAGCAGCAAAAAGTGGGGATAAAACAGAACAAATCCATGAATCCGCCTCACTAAGGTCAGATTGGTTACAAAGTTTAACAGATTACTCACGTCTCCACTGGGGAATTATAATTGCCATTATTTGCTGTTTTATTATGTGGTTCTTGCTTGAAAGAACAACAAGAGGATTTGAATTAAGGGCAGTCGGCTTTAATCAGCATGCAGCACATTATGCTGGGATGAGCGTCAATAAAAACATAATCCTTTCTATGTTAATTTCAGGGGCATTTGCTGGACTTGCCGGCTCAATGGAAGGATTAGGTACCTTCGGTTATGCTGCTGTTAAAGGTGGGTTTACTGGCGTTGGCTTTACAGGTATCGCCGTTGCCTTATTAGGTGCGAACACGGCGCTAGGAGTATTTTTCTCGGCGATTTTATTTGGAGCTTTAGAGGTTGGTGCCTTAAACATGCCGCTTGAAGCAGGCGTACCAAATGAACTTGTAAGTATCATCATTGCACTTATTGTATTCTTTGTGGCTTCAAGCTACATTATTAGGATATTTCTTGAACGATTCAGTAAAAAGGAGGTGAAGTAAGATGAGCTTTATGGAAATATTAATGATCGTTGTTCCATCCACATTGTTATGGGCTGCTCCTCTTGTCTTCACTGCATTAGGCGGAATTTTCTCGGAACGTTCCGGAGTAGTTAACATTGGACTAGAAGGTTTAATGGTTATCGGAGCGTTTTCAGCAATTGTCTTTAACCTAACCTTTGTAGATACTTTTGGCAGTGCAACACCATGGCTTGCCTTAGTAGTCGCTATGATTGCAGGTGGGATTTTCTCTTTATTTCACGCTGTTGCATCGATTACCTTCCGTGCTGACCATACCGTTTCCGGTGTTGCCATTAACTTATTGGCAACAGGAATTACCTTGTTCCTGGTTAAACTAATTTATGATAAAGGTGAAACTGGAATTATCAGCAAAGGTTTCAGTAAAATTGATATCCCGGTTTTAAAGGATATTCCTGTTATCGGGAAAATCTTCTTCCAAAATACGTATTGGACTTCATTCTTAGCAATAATTGTTGCGATTATTGTTTGGTATGTTGTTTTTAAAACTCCGTTCGGTCTTCGCCTTCGTTCAGTTGGTGAACATCCGATGGCGGCAGATACAATGGGAATCAATGTCACGAAAATGCGCTATTTAGGTGTTATCCTTTCTGGAGCTCTAGGTGGAATTGGCGGTGCCGTATATGCTCAATCCATTACATCAAACTTCAGCCACTCTACGATTAGTGGTCAAGGCTTCATGGCATTAGCTGCAATGATTTTTGGTAAATGGCATCCACTAGGTGCTCTTGGTGCCGCTATATTCTTTGGTTTCGCACAAAGTATAAGTATCATTGGCTCAAGCTTGCCATTCTTAAAAGAAATTCCAAATGTATACTTGTTAATCGCTCCTTACGTGTTAACCATCTTAGCATTGACAGGATTCATTGGCCGTGCTGATGCTCCAAAAGCAGTTGGTACACATTATATCAAGGGAAGCCGTTAATAAGCCCAGAACCCACAGTTCGCTATTGAACTGTGGGTTTATTTTTTGAAAAAATGAGTAATTACTTGTATTGTCCAAGCTTGGCAAATTATAGTAAAAAGTATAGGTTTCTTTTGTAAGGAAAAGATATAAAGAAAACTGTTTAATGAGGTTAAGGAGGAAAGTAAATGGAGGGTGCAGTTGAAAAAGTAATCGAAATGCAGGGATATAAACTCCATGTTATCGAAACGGATAAGTATAAAACCAACACATTTGTTTGGAGGATGAAAGCTCCGTTAACAAAAGAGGATGTCACAAAAAGGGCTTTGCTTCCACATGTATTACAGAGCAGCACGGCAAAGTATTCTACAACAACAGCACTTCGGTCCTATTTAGATGATTTATACGGGGCCACCCTTTTCGTGGATTTAGCGAAAAAAGGTGAATACCATGTCATGAGTTTCTCATTAGAAATCGCTAATGAAAAATTTTTAAGTGAATCTGAACCCTTATTAAAAAAGGGATTCGAATTATTAGCAGAAGTATTAACGAAACCAAACACTTCTGGTAATGCTTTTGATAAAGTTACAGTAGATAAAGAGAAGCGAACATTAAAGCAAAGGATTCAATCCGTCTACGATGATAAAATGCGTTATTCTAACGTCCGTCTTTTAGAAGAAATGTGCAAAGGGGAAGCGTATGCTCTCCAAGTGAACGGAGAAGCAGCAGAAGTAGAAGCGATTACCCCAGAAAACTTATTCGAGTTTTATCAAAATGTCTTCTTAGAAGATGAAATGGATCTTTACGTTATTGGTGATGTTAAAGAAGAAGAAGTAAAAAAAATCGCTTCTGAATTGCTTCATTTTGAAAACCGTACACCTAAGGAAATTGAAAAACGGGAAGTATCTAAAAAAGAAGAAGTCAATGTGGTGAAAGAGCAGCAGGATATAAAGCAAGGAAAATTAAATATGGGCTACCGAACCAATATTGTCTATGGTGATCCTGATTATTTTGCCTTGCAGGTCTTTAATGGCATTTTTGGAGGCTTTTCACATTCAAAACTGTTTATTAATGTAAGAGAAAAAGCAAGTCTAGCCTATTATGCTGCCAGCCGGCTTGAAAGTCACAAAGGTTTGATGATGGTTATGTCCGGTATCGATTTAAAGAATTATGACCAAGCTGTTGGAATCATCAATGAACAAATGGAAGCCATGAAAAAAGGAGATTTCACTGATCAAGAGTTAGACCAAACGAAAGCAGTTATTCAAAACCAAATTCTCGAAACCATTGATACCTCTAGGGGGTTAACAGAGATTTTATATCATAATGTATTAGCTCATACTGAGATTAATCTCGACACATGGCTTACTGAAATGCAAAAAACCACGAAGGATGAGATAATTGCGGTTGCGAAAAAAATAGAGCTGGATACGATATATTTCCTAACAGGATCGGAGGCGGGCGAATAGTGGAGAAAATAAATTTTGACCAACTTCAAGAAGAGCTATTTCATGAAAAATTGCCCAATGGGCTAAATGTCTATATTTTACCAAAAAAGGGCTTTAATAAAACCTATGCCACCTTTACTACAAAGTATGGGTCTGTCGATAACAATTTTGTTCCAATCGGGAAAAATGAGTATGTTAAAGTACCTGATGGGATTGCACACTTTTTAGAGCATAAGCTATTTGAAAAAGAGGACGGCGATGTTTTTCAGCAATTTAGCCGGCAAGGGGCTTCAGCAAATGCGTTTACATCGTTTACAAGAACAGCATATTTGTTCTCAAGTACATCCGATGTCGAAAAAAACCTAGAAACTCTGGTTGATTTTGTTCAAGATCCTTATTTTTCTGAAAAAACAGTAGAGAAAGAAAAAGGAATTATTGGTCAAGAAATTACTATGTACGATGATAATCCTGACTGGCGCTTATATTTTGGATTAATTCAAAATCTTTACCAAAACCATCCAGTGAAAATTGATATTGCCGGTACGATTGAATCCATCTCTCATATTACCAAGGATTGGCTTTATGAGTGTTATAACACTTTCTATCATCCGAGCAACATGCTGCTATTCATTGTTGGTCCTGTTGACCCTGAAAGCTTTATGAATCAAGTACGAGAGAACCAAGCGAAAAAAGACTACAAGGAAATGCCAGAAATTAAGCGTAAATTTGACGAAGAGCCATCAGGTGCATCAGAGAAAAAACAGGTGCTGCCAATGAATGTGCAGACGTCAAAATGCCTTGTGGGCATAAAAGCACTGCATGTGGATCAATCAGGTAATGAAATGCTAAAGAATGAATTAACGATGAATGTTTTGCTTGATTTACTGTTCGGCAAAAGCTCAGCTAATTTTGAACAGCTCTATAATGATGGATTAATTGACGAAACGTTTTCCTATGATTATACGCAGGAACAAGGCTTTGGTTTTGCCATGATTGGCGGGGATACAGGCGAACCGGACCAGCTTGCGGAAAGATTGAAAAAAATGCTTATAGAGGCAAAGAATGGAACATCATTTACGGAAGAGCAGTTAGCGAGGGCTAAAAAGAAGAAAATTGGTGCGTTTTTAAGAGCCGTTAATTCCCCTGAATACATTGCTAATCAATTTACAAGATACGCATTCAACGATATGAATTTATTTGATGTTGTCCCAACACTTGAAAAAATCACCTTAGAGGATGTACAATCACTGGCATCCGAGGTTATATCGGAAGAACGTTTTTCTATTTGTCAGGTCATTCCAAAGGGGAAATAATTTTTAGCGGAAGCGCCAGCGGGTAGCAGGCGCTTTTCGCTGTGTTAATGTTTATAGAAAGAAAGAGTGAATCGAATGAAAAAATATGCATTGATAACGGGAGCAAGTGGAGGAATTGGACAAGCAGTAGCATATAACCTTGCAGCAAAAGGATATAACTTATATTTGCATTACAATCAGAATGAAGAATCAATACGAGTTTTATTAGACATGCTCTCCCCCTTTGGCGGTGAGTATATGCCGATAAGTGCTGATCTGGCCACTTCAGATGGATATAAAAGGGTGTTCCCTCATATCTTTTCTCTTGATGCAATCGTGCATTGTAGTGGTAATAGTCAGTATGGACTGTTAATGGATTTGGAGCAAAAAGAAGCAGAGGCTTTAATGAATGTTCATGTTTTAAATCCTCTTATGATAACAAAAGAACTCCTTCCGAAATTATTAAGTAAGGGGTCAGGAAGTATTGTGGTTATTACCTCAATCTGGGGCCAAACTGGAGCGGCCTGTGAAGTAGCTTATTCAACAGCTAAGGGGGCCCAGATTGCTTTCGTAAAGTCTCTTAGTAAAGAAGTTGCCTTAAATGGCATTCGTGTAAATGCGATTGCTCCTGGAGCGATAAATACACCAATGATGGAAGGATTTTCACAGGATGAAGTGGATGGAATTACAGATGAAATTCCAATGGGAAGACTTGGTCAGCCTGACGAGATCGCAAAAGCTGTGGCCTTTTTGCTGTCTGAGGATTCAAGCTATATCACCGGGCAAATCCTTGCCATTAATGGCGGTTGGTACACATAAAATTCACAAGTTTATATGAATAGTTCATGCCTCTACATCGCAAAATAATCTTGTACTATTCTAAAGGAGGTAAAATGATGTCTGTTTTAGATAACTGGAAACAGTGGGAAGACTTTTTAGCTGATCGCCTTCATCATGCACAAAATGAAGGAATGAGTGAGGGAGCAGTTAGCAACCTTGCATTTCAAATTGGTGATTATTTAGCCAACCAAGTAGAGCCAAAAAATGAGCAAGAAAGAATTCTTTCAGACCTCTGGTCAGTGGCTGACAAACAAGAGCAGCAGGCGATCGCAAATATGATGGTTAAACTTATTAAGAATAATGGGTAATCGTTAAAAAGAGAGGAGGCTGCTCCTCTCTTTTTCGTTCTGAAATTAATGGTGACAAAACTCCATGTTTTTTCTTTCATCTTGCATCAAAATCATTTATGATAAGGTTTAGATATAGAGATTTGAAAAAATTGTCGAAACTTCTTTAGGGGGTTAATATATTTATGAAAAAAGAATGGTACTTAGAATATGAGATTCAAAAAAATCGTCCGGGTCTTTTAGGTGACATTTCATCCCTCCTAGGAATGCTTTCTATTAATATTGTAACGATTAATGGAGTAGATGAAGGAAGACGCGGTCTCTTGATTTTAGCAAAAGATGATGATCAAATTAAACGACTTGAGTCAATTTTAAATACAATGGACACAATAAAATTAATCAAACTAAGAGAACCAAAACTCCGAGACCGTCTGGCAGTGAGACACGGCCGATATATTCAAAGAGATGCAGATGATAAGAAAACATTCCGCTTTGTAAGGGATGAACTTGGATTATTAGTTGATTTTATGGCAGAATTGTTTAAGCAGGAAGGTCATAAGCTAATCGGCATTCGCGGCATGCCTCGTGTCGGCAAAACAGAATCGATTGTTGCCTCAAGTGTTTGTGCCAATAAGAGGTGGTTATTTGTCTCTTCTACCCTCTTAAAACAAACGATTCGAAATCAGCTTATTGAAGATGAGTACAATGCTGATAACCTATTCATCCTGGATGGCATTGTTTCCACCCGACGTGCAAATGAACGTCATTGGCAGCTTGTTCGTGAGATTATGCGATTACCTTCTGTTAAAGTAATAGAGCATCCAGATATTTTCGTCCAAAATTCAGAGTACACACTCGATGATTTTGACTATATTATCGAACTGAGGAATAATGTTGAGGAAGAAATTACATATGAGGTAGTGGATCAAAATAATTTGTTCTCCGGATCTGATTTTGGAGATTTTGATTTTTAAAAATTGGAAGGTGTTAAAAAAGTGACTGAACTAGGGAATCGACTTAAAGAAGCCCGAATAGAAAAAGGATTTAGCTTAGATGATTTACAAACAATGACTAAAATTCAAAAGCGTTATTTAATTGGCATTGAAGAAGGTAACTATTCAAGCATGCCTGGGAATTTTTATGTGCGGGCCTTCATTAAGCAATATGCAGAAGCACTTAATCTCAATCCCGATGAAATTTTTGAAACGTATAAAAGTGAAATCCCTGCAAGCTACAACGAGGAATTACCTCAGCAATTATCAAGGGTAAAAACTCATAAATCGATTTCGGAAGGGAACTCAAAAATCTTTGACATCCTTCCCAAAGTTTTAATAGGTGTTTTTGTTCTAGGCGTTGCAGGTCTACTTTATTATTTCTTATATAATCATGCAGGCAGTGATTCCAATGAATCTGTTGGCAAGGATAACGAACAGGTAAAATTCGTGCAATCAGAAAATCTCGAAAAAGCCAAAGCTAATGAGTTGGAAAAGCAAAATACTGAAAAAGAAACTAAAAAAGAAGAAGAAAAAACACCTGTCGTGGAAGCACCAAAGCAAGAAATAACAGTTGTTCAAAGCCAAGGAAGAAATTCTACTTATTCCTTAAAAAACGCTGATAAATTTGTAGTGAAATTAGTTGCTACTGGAAAATCATGGGTAGGTGTAAAGAATAGCACTGGAAAAATGATTTATCAATGGACGCTAGATAAAGATAAAGTTCCAAGCCAAACAGTAGATTTAACAGCAGAAACCAATCCTGTTATTCGGGTCGGTAACGCTGCTGGTGTTGAAATCTACGTTAATGATCAAAAGCTTGAGTATGCAGTGGCACCAACTCAAAATGTTCAGAACATCACGATTCAATATGTTCCTAAAACCCAATAGTCATCTGATTTGATGACTATTTTTGGCTTGCCTAACAGTCACTCGCTTTCTTATAGGAGGATACACAAATGAATTTACCTAATAAAATAACCGTATCAAGAATTTTGCTTATTCCATTGTTCTTGATTGTCATGCTTGTCCCATTTGATTGGGGAAACATGAATTTACTTGGCGCAGATATGCCGGTAAAACATTTTGTTGGAGCATTGATTTTCATCATCGCCTCAACAACCGATTGGATTGACGGTCATTATGCCCGTAAATTAAACCTTGTTACAAATATGGGGAAATTTCTTGATCCGCTTGCTGATAAATTACTTGTTTCAGCAGCACTTATAGTCCTAGTAGAGCTTAATGGTGTCTATGCACCATCCTGGATCGTCATCATTATTATTAGCAGGGAATTTGCTGTTACCGGCCTTCGTCTCCTGCTTGCAGGAGAAGGAGAGGTAGTAGCTGCCAATATGCTTGGAAAAATTAAAACCTGGGCACAGATTATCGCTATTTCTTCCCTTTTATTACATAATATTATTTTTGCGCTAATTCCATTTCGTTTTGATATAGTGGCGTTATGGGTTGCAATGATTTTTACAATATGGTCTGGTTGGGATTATTTTGCCAAAAACAGCCATGTGTTGAAAAATTCTAAATAGTCATTGGGGGCGGTTTACGATGAATGCTGAGATTATCGCTGTTGGCTCGGAACTGTTACTAGGTCAGATTGTGAATACAAACGCTCGCTTTTTGTCTCAGCAATTAGCTGGACTCGGTGTGGATGTTTATTTTCATACAGTCGTCGGCGATAACCCGGACAGGCTTAAGTCCGCGATTGAAATTGCCGAGATACGTTCGCAAATTATCATTTTCACTGGCGGTCTTGGACCGACTAAGGATGATTTGACGAAGGAAACAATTGCTCGGCATCTGGGTAACGAGCTAGTGATGGATGAATCGGCACTGGCATCCATAGAGGATTATTTCAAGCGGACAAACCGTGTGATGACGGAAAACAACCGCAAGCAAGCCCTAGTATTGGCAGGGTCCCATATTCTACCAAATGATCATGGTATGGCACCTGGGATGGTACTTGAAAAGGGTGAGCATATTTATATGCTTCTGCCAGGGCCGCCTAAGGAAATGGAGCCAATGTTCCTTCAATATGGCCGTAAGGCACTTTCTGGTGATAGCGATTCGAATGAACAAATTTTTTCGCGTGTGCTGCGTTTTTTCGGAATCGGGGAAGCTGCTTTGGAAACGGAAATTTTGGATTTAATCGATGCCCAAAGCAATCCTACGATTGCTCCTCTTGCAGGGGATGGTGAGGTTACCTTAAGGTTGACGGCGAAACATCAAGATCAAAAGGTTGCCGAGTCTATGCTTGATGAAGTGGAGGGCAAGATTAATCAGCGTGTTGGTGAGTTTTTGTATGGGTATGATAATACTTCATTATTGAATGAACTGACGAAAATTTTAAAAGAAAAGAAGTTGACGATTACCGCTGCTGAGAGTTTAACAGGCGGGATGTTCCAAAAGGAAATTACCTCTGTACCGGGGGCAAGTTCTGTTTTTGAGGGCGGGGTTGTTTGTTACTCAAATGAGGTGAAGCAGCAGGTTTTGAAGGTTTCCGCTGAAACGCTTGATAAGTTTGGTGCAGTTAGTGAGCAATGTGCTTTGGAATTGGCGGAAAATGCTGCGTCGATTTTTGGTGCTGATATTGGAATAAGCTTTACCGGTGTGGCAGGTCCTGATGAGTTGGAGGGAAAGCCAGTCGGAACGGTTTATATTGGTCTAGCGATTA
Source organism: Neobacillus pocheonensis (assembly GCF_050477905.1). Lineage (NCBI taxonomy): Bacteria > Bacillati > Bacillota > Bacilli > Caryophanales > Bacillaceae > Neobacillus > Neobacillus pocheonensis. Next base: position 242,877 of record NZ_JBCNAD010000007.1, read on the forward strand.
AGGGATTTCCGACCATTGCTGAAAAAATCGTGTTAGCAGGAACTCGGGAGGCAAATAGAGTTCGTGCGGTGAAATATGGCTGCTATTATTTATTGAAAAAATTGAAAGAATCACAGAATGCTTAATTGGTGTTCTGTGGTTTTTTTATTGGGAAATCTTTTTTAAAATTTACGTCGAAACTAAGAGTTATAGGCCACAGGAATGGTGAAGGAAAAGGGGGAACGGGTAGCCAAGAGGAGTCATTGGCTACCGGAATGGTAAAGGAAGAGTGGGAACGGGTAGGCAAGAGGAGTCATTGGCGACCGGAATGGTAAAGGAAAAGAGTAATCGGTAGCCAATGGCTAGGAAATGCTAAATCCCCCCTAATTAAGGTTTCAGATTAATTAAGGAAAAGACCTTTTCTCTGAAAATTCATCATGAAAAGGATCTTTTAGTGGGTATTTTTGTCTGCTCTTCCAATATAAATAGTCTAGAAAAAGGTCGAATGAATGTTCGATTTTTTGCTCGACAAATACCATAAAAGAGGTTATATTATTAATAGGTTTTATTTAATAGATTAAGGCAATAAGCTTGTGTTTATATAGATAAGGGAGGAAATAATTCGTGAGTGATCGTAAAGCGGCCTTAGAAATGGCGCTAAAACAAATCGAAAAGCAATTTGGTAAAGGTTCAATAATGAAAATGGGAGAGCAAACAGAAACGCGAATTTCTACAGTTCCGAGTGGCTCATTAGCACTTGATACTGCGCTTGGTGTCGGCGGATATCCAAGGGGACGGATTATCGAAATATATGGACCGGAGAGCTCAGGTAAAACAACCGTTGCCCTACATGCAATTGCAGAGGTCCAAGCAAAAGGCGGACAAGCAGCATTTATCGACGCTGAGCATGCACTTGATCCAACTTATGCACAAAAATTAGGTGTCAACATTGATGAGTTATTATTATCCCAGCCTGATACAGGTGAACAAGCTCTTGAAATTGCTGAGGCACTAGTACGAAGCGGTGCAGTCGATATTATTGTTATTGACTCCGTTGCTGCATTAGTACCAAAAGCGGAAATCGAAGGTGAAATGGGAGACGCTCATGTAGGTTTACAAGCCCGTTTGATGTCACAAGCACTTCGTAAACTATCAGGTGCAATCAATAAATCAAAAACAATTGCTGTCTTTATAAACCAGATTCGTGAAAAGGTGGGTGTCATGTTCGGAAACCCCGAGACGACTCCAGGAGGCCGCGCCCTCAAGTTCTATTCCACCATCCGTCTAGAAGTACGCCGTGCTGAAACACTAAAGCAAGGCACTGAAATGGTCGGAAACAAGACGAAAATTAAAGTTGTTAAGAACAAAGTTGCGCCTCCATTCCGTACAGCAGAAGTCGATATTATGTATGGAGAAGGAATTTCTAAAGAAGGCGAAACTATCGATTTAGGCTCCGAATTAGATATCGTTTTAAAAAGTGGTTCTTGGTATTCTTATAACGATGAAAGACTTGGCCAGGGACGTGAAAATGCGAAACTATACCTAAAGGAAAACCCTAGTGTGCGCCTTGAAATTCAACAAAAAATCCGTGACCACTACGGTCTAGATGGAGATAAAACCATCACGGAAACTGATGACGACGATCAAATTGAGTTACTAGATTAATCAAAAAAGAGCAAAGCCCAGTGCGTTGAGGTTTTGCTCTTTTTTATAAAATGAATAAATATACAACTAAACGGATAATTATTCATATTAAAATGAGCAAAAAAAATGAATAAGCGGTGGCAAATTCGAAATATTTCAAAAAGCTAATTGGACAAAACCTTGACAATGTATATTCCCACAATTACAATTAACATGTATATTTTACATTTTTGTTAATATTACAATTGCGAAAAGCCTAGTGCTTGCTGTATGTTGAGTCTAAACAATGTACATGCCGACACTTAAAAAATGTAACAAAAGTTCATAGCAAGAGGAGGTGTAACGATGGAACCAATTACTATCATCTCCATTTTGCTTGGCCTTATCGTCGGTGCCGTTGTTGGCTATTTTATTCGTAGATCCATTGCTGAAGCAAAGATAGCAGGAGCAAAGAATGCTGCAGACCAGATTCTTGAAGACGCTAAACGTGATGCTGATTCATTAAAAAAGGAAGCCCTGTTAGAGGCAAAGGATGAAATTCACAAGCTTCGTACAGAAGCGGAACGTGAGGTTCGTGAACGAAGAAATGAACTGCAAAAACAAGAAAACCGTTTACTGCAAAGAGAAGAGAATTTAGATCGAAAGGATGAAACGTTAAATAAACGTGAAATTCTTTTAGAAAAGAAGGATGATTCTCTAAACCAAAGACAACAGCATATTGAAGAGATGGAAAGCAAAGTGGACGAGTTGGTAAAAACACAACAAACTGAACTCGAACGTATATCGAGCTTAACTCGTGAAGAAGCGAAATCGATCATAATAGATCGTATGGAACAAGAACTTTCCGTTGAGACCGCGGTCATGATTAAAGAAAGCGAAAATCGTGTGAAAGAAGAAGCTGACAAAAAAGCGAAGGAGATTCTTTCGTTAGCAATCCAACGTTGCGCAGCTGATCATGTTGCTGAAACGACCGTCTCCGTCGTCAACCTGCCAAATGACGAAATGAAGGGCCGAATCATTGGACGTGAAGGACGGAACATCCGAACTCTGGAAACGTTAACAGGAATTGACTTGATTATTGACGATACTCCTGAAGCTGTAATTCTATCAGGTTTTGATCCGATTCGTCGGGAAACAGCTCGCTTGGCTCTTGAAAAGCTTGTTCAAGATGGACGTATCCATCCTGCACGAATTGAGGAAATGGTTGAAAAATCTCGTCGTGAAGTGGATGAGTATATCCGTGAAGTCGGTGAACAAACCACTTTTGAAGTAGGGGTTCATGGGCTCCATCCAGATCTTATCAAAATTCTTGGGCGCTTAAAGTTCCGTACAAGCTACGGTCAAAATGTATTAAAGCACTCTATAGAAGTGGCACAGCTTTCTGGATTGCTTGCGGCTGAGCTTGGTCAAGATGAAACATTAGCGAGACGTGCAGGGTTGCTTCATGATATTGGTAAAGCAATTGACCATGAAGTAGAAGGAAGCCATGTTGAAATCGGGGTAGAACTTGCAACGAAATACAAGGAACATCCTGTTGTAATTAACAGTATTGCTTCTCACCATGGCGATACGGAACCAACTTCTACGATTGCCGTTTTAGTCGCTGCTGCAGATGCTTTATCTGCTGCAAGACCAGGTGCTCGTAGTGAAACGCTTGAGAACTATATTCGCCGTCTTGAAAAACTTGAAGAGATTTCAGAATCCTATGAAGGGGTTGAGAAATCCTTTGCGATTCAAGCAGGGCGTGAAGTGCGAATTATCGTTAGACCGGATACTGTTGACGATCTGGCAGCACACCGCCTAGCGCGCGATATTCGTAAGCGAATTGAAGAAGAGCTGGATTATCCAGGGCATATTAAAGTGACAGTTATCCGTGAAACACGGGCTGTTGAATACGCAAAATAAGCGGTGCACATGCACCGCTTTATTTTTTTGAACTTGCCTTGACGATTAATTACGCGGAAACTGTGATACAATTTAATCAATACCAATTTTTATTTACGAAAGGGCAATATTATGAATTTATTATTTATTGGCGATGTTGTCGGTTCACCTGGAAGGGATATGGTGAAGGAATATCTGCCAAAGCTAAAAGAAAAATATCGGCCCCATTTGACCATTATTAATGGTGAAAATGCGGCAGGTGGAAAAGGAATTACCGAAAAAATTTACCGTCAGTTTCTTGAGCAGGGTGCTCAAGCGGTGACATTAGGAAATCATGCATGGGATAATCGAGAAATTTTTGAGTTTATTGATAAAGCGAAATACTTAGTCCGACCCGCAAACTTTCCAAAAAACACCCCTGGAACAGGACTAGTTTTTCTAAAAATAAATGATCTGGAAGTGGCAATCATTAATCTGCAGGGGCGCACCTTCATGAATCCAATCGATTGCCCCTTCCAAAAAGCAGATGAGCTCGTTTCAATCGCTAAGGAAAGAACGCCATTTATATTTGTTGATTTTCATGCTGAAGTTACAAGTGAAAAACAGGCGATGGGCTGGTATTTAGACGGAAGAGTTTCTGCAGTGGTAGGGACACACACACATGTTCAGACGGCAGATAATCGTATCTTACCTGGTGGAACAGCCTATTTAACGGATGTGGGCATGACGGGGCCGTATGACGGTATTTTAGGAGTAGAAAGAGAAGCTGTTCTTAAACGGTTTCTAACTAGTTTGCCTGTTCGCTTTGAGGTTCCAACTGCGGGTAGAAACCAGTTAAGTGCCGTATTAATTGATTTGGACCGAAAAAGTGGTCAAGCGAAGAAAATCCAACCAATTTTAATCAATGACGATCACCCATTTTATTCTTAAGAGCAAATTTCACGATTTGCTCTTTTATTTTGTAATTAATAATTTCTTTTGGGCTCTGATAACACAGTGCTAGCCTTGTACTGCCTCTTTTTTTTGACCAAGCCGGAATATGTCATTTCAGAAATGAATATAGTAGCAGTGGAATGCTATATACCTGATTTGTTCATGAAACTGCTCATGCGGGATCGGGATTTTACAAGGGGGAGCTAGGGATGGAAATATTAAAAGTTTCAGCAAAATCTAATCCTAATTCTGTAGCTGGTGCACTTGCCGGAGTTCTGCGTGAAAGAGGTGCAGCGGAAATACAGGCCATTGGTGCGGGTGCATTAAATCAAGCCGTAAAGGCAGTAGCCATTGCTCGAGGATTTGTAGCACCTAGCGGAGTTGATTTGATCTGTATCCCTGCGTTTACCGATATTTTGATTGACGGGGAAGAACGCACAGCTATAAAGCTAATTGTAGAACCGCGTTAAATAAGATATCTTTTAAGCTATACGTGGGAAAATGAAAGAACCTTCCATTGCCTGACTGGTTTTATACCAGCAGGTTTTTTGTTTTTAATCTCTTAAGAATTTGGTGTTTTTTTCCATACTTCAAATCTCTGTTATCGAATTATAAAAATATTATTCTGATATATATCAAAAATCTTAAAAATTTTCATTTGGTAAGTAAATAAAAATGTGGATAAATTACTCAAACTGCATAGGAACAGGGTTTAACACGCTGTTTTACGTCAAATTTCCGATAAAGAAAATATCGAAGTTCAAATAATAAAAAAATATACATATTTTAGACAATATTTCGCGTGAAAGGGTTGCATTTTTTAGTGCATAGGTCTAGAATTGAAAGCGTTTAGTACGTATCCATTTTTCTAGATTTTAAGTCTTTAAAGCATTAAATAAACAAAATTCTAGTGATTTACTCGGAAAAGTGCTACACTATTAATGATGTAATTTACTTATTTTTACATATCCAAAGGGGTGTAAGTCATGATCAATCAACTTTCGTGGAAAGTTGGCGGACAACAAGGGGAAGGTATTGAAAGTACTGGGGAAATCTTTGCAATCGCACTGAATCGCCTAGGATATTACTTGTATGGTTATCGTCACTTTTCATCTCGTATTAAAGGCGGCCATACGAACAATAAGATTCGAGTGAGCACAACAGAAGTTCGTTCAATTTCTGACGATCTCGATATCCTCGTTGCGTTTGACCAAGAGACAATTGATTTAAACTACAAAGAACTGCACAGCCAAGGTGTAATCCTTGCAGATTCAAAATTCAATCCAAAAAAGCCTGAAGATACGGAAGCATCCATGTATGCGGTTCCATTTACAGAGATTGCTACTCAGCTAGGGACTTCTTTAATGAAGAACATGGTTGCAATTGGTGCAACATCTGCAGTCTTAGACTTAGATATTCATGTTTTTGAAGTAGTAGTTCGCGAGATTTTTGGCAAAAAAGGCGATCAAGTTGTTGCAAAGAACATGGATGCCATCAAAGCTGGCTTTGATTATATGAAAGAAAAAATGGATGCAAATGTTCCTACAATGGTACTAGAAAAAGCAGATGGCAAACACCGTATGTATATGATCGGAAATGATGCGATTGCATTAGGCGCACTTGCTGCTGGATGTCGTTTCATGGCCGCATATCCAATTACTCCTGCATCTGATATCATGGAATATTTGATTAAGAAATTACCTGCAGTTGGCGGTACTGTAATCCAGACAGAAGATGAAATTGCAGCAGCTACAATGACTATTGGAGCAAGCTACGGTGGTGTACGTGCCATTACTGCTTCTTCAGGTCCTGGATTATCTTTGAAAATGGAAGCAATTGGACTAGCTGGTATTACAGAAACTCCGCTTGTCATTGTTGACACGCAACGTGGTGGTCCATCAACAGGTCTTCCAACAAAACAAGAACAATCAGATTTAATGGCCATGATTTATGGTACACATGGTGAAATTCCGAAAATTGTTATGGCTCCAAGTACTGTACAAGAGGCTTTCTATGATACTGCTGAAGCGTTCAACCTTGCAGAAGAGTATCAATGCCCGGTCATCGTTTTATCTGACCTTCAATTATCATTAGGAAAGCAAACAGTGGAACCGCTTGATGTTTCTAAAGTGGAAATTAGACGCGGAAAGCTCGTTACTGAAGAACTTCCAGAAATTGAAAACAAAGGTTATTTTAAGCGTTACGAAGTTACAGAAGATGGTGTTTCACCACGTTCAATTCCAGGAATGAAAAATGGTATTCACCATGTTACTGGAGTTGAGCACGCTGAAACAGGTAAACCATCTGAGTCTGCAACAAATCGGAATGCTCAAATGGATAAACGTTTCCGTAAGGTGGAAAATATTCGTTTTAACACACCGGTTTATAAAAATGCGCCACACGAAGATGCAGATTTGTTAATCGTTGGTTTTAACTCAACACGCGGTGTGATTGAAGAAGCGATGGGACGCTTAGAAAAAGATGGATTGAAAGTAAACCATGCACAAATTCGTTTAATTCATCCATTCCCTTCAGACGAACTGCTTCCACTTGTTCGGTCTGCGAAAAAAGTGATTGTAGTAGAAAACAATGCGACTGGACAGTTAGCAAATATCATGAAAATGAATATTGGTCATGCTGAAAAAATTACTAAATACCTAAAATATGATGGAAATCCATTCCTACCTCACGAAGTTCATTCAAAATGTAAGGAGTTGTTCTAAATGGCCACTTTTAAAGACTTTCGAAATGATGTAAAACCGAACTGGTGCCCAGGCTGTGGCGACTTCTCTGTACAGGCTGCAATGCAACGTGCGGCGGCAAATGTTGGTTTGGTACCGGAAAATTTAGCCGTTATTTCAGGAATTGGCTGTTCAGGTCGTATCTCTGGTTATATTAATGCTTACGGTTTCCATGGAATCCATGGCCGTTCTCTTCCGATTGCCCAAGGTGTTAAAATGGCCAATCGTGATTTAACGGTTATCGCTTCCGGTGGTGACGGTGACGGATACGCAATTGGTATGGCTCACACCGTTCATGCTATTCGCCGTAACATTGACATTACATACGTTGTAATGGATAACCAAATTTATGGTTTAACAAAAGGACAAACATCTCCACGTTCGGCAGTTGGATTTAAAACAAAATCTACTCCAATGGGGTCAATCGAACAATCGATTTCACCTATGGAATTGGCTTTAACAGTAGGGGCAACCTTTGTCGCACAAAGTTTCTCTACGGATTTAAAAGACCTAACAGCATTAATTGAAGCGGGGATTAATCACAAAGGCTTCTCTTTAATCAATGTATTTAGCCCGTGCGTTACCTATAATAAAGTAAACACGTACGACTGGTTTAAAGAAAATTTAACGAAGTTAAGTGATGTTGAAGGATATGACTCATCAAACCGTGAAATGGCGATGCAGACATTAATGAAGCATAACGGCTTAGTTACTGGACTTATCTACCAAAATACGGAGCGTCAATCTTATCAGGAATTACTAACTGGTTACTCTGAAGAGCCGTTAGTAGATGCAAATCTAAATCTTGATCAAGCACACTTCGATAAATTAGTTGCAGAATTTATGTAATATGATCAAAAAATCCCGGGAAAAAGTTTTTCTCGGGATTTTTTTATTGTATTAAGTGAATTACATCACATATAAAATTACATTCTTCCATTATCATTATTATTTGGCGGCATAATTTTGATTACATATTGTCTATAAAAGAGCGTGTTTACAGGGATTGCTATTGTTTTCAAATCTGTAAACCTTTATACTATAATAATGTGCAGATAGCGTAGAAAGTATCCCTATCTATATAGCACAGGTAAAAAATAACAATTATTAATCTTATAGACGAATCTTATTTTTAGGCTGTGGAGGAGGCTTTAGGACCTCCCCACGGATAGCGAGAGCCCGGAGCGGAAATCAACATCTAAATTTAACACAGCCTATTTTTAAAAGAAAGGGGTCTTTACACATGAATGAAAAGCAACGATTAGAAGGTCAACAAGTAGCATCTGCAAATTCTTCGGACAAAAAATCCGCCAAGGATTACAGCAAGTACTTTGAGCAAGTCATTACGGCGCCTTCTTTAAAAGATGCAAAAAAGCGTGGTAAAGAAGAAGTAAAATATCATAATGATTTCTCCATTCCTGAGGAATTCAAAGGGATGGGTGAAGGCAGGAAGTTCTATATCAGAACTTATGGCTGCCAAATGAACGAGCACGATACAGAAGTAATGGCTGGAATCTTTTTAGCATTGGGCTATGAACCAACTGACAGCACAGAGGATGCCAATGTGATTCTTTTAAATACTTGTGCTATTCGTGAGAATGCGGAAAATAAAGTATTTGGCGAGCTTGGTCATTTAAAGGCCTTAAAATTGGAGAAGCCTGATTTACTGCTTGGTGTATGCGGCTGTATGTCTCAAGAGGAATCTGTTGTTAATAAAATCTTAAAAACGTATCAACAAGTGGATATGATTTTTGGTACTCATAATATTCACCGTTTACCAAACATTCTGCATGAAGCATATATGTCAAAAGAAATGGTTGTCGAAGTTTGGTCTAAAGAAGGGGACGTTATTGAAAACCTTCCAAAAGTCCGCCGTGGAAATATTAAAGCATGGGTTAACATTATGTACGGCTGTGATAAATTTTGTACGTATTGTATAGTACCGTTTACACGTGGTAAAGAAAGAAGCCGTCGTCCAGAAGAAATTATCCAAGAGGTCCGCCATTTAGCAGCACAAGGTTATCAAGAGGTAACTTTGCTTGGACAAAATGTTAATGCATATGGTAAAGATCTTGAAGGAATGAACTATGGACTTGGCGATCTAATGGAAGAACTACGTAAAATCGATATTCCTAGAATCCGTTTTACTACCAGCCATCCGCGTGATTTTGATGACCGTCTGATTGAGGTTCTTGCAAAAGGTGGAAACTTGATGGATCATATTCATCTTCCTGTACAATCTGGTTCTACCGATGTATTAAAAATAATGGCTCGTAAATATACAAGAGAGCAATATTTAGAGCTTGTTAGAAAAATTAAAGCGGCCATTCCAAATGTTGCATTAACAACAGATATTATTGTTGGCTATCCAAACGAAACGGATGAACAGTTTGAAGAAACATTGTCTCTTTATAAAGAAGTGGGTTATGAATTAGCTTATACATTTATTTACTCTCCACGGGAAGGAACACCTGCTGCCAAAATGGAGGACAACGTCCCAATGGAAGTGAAAAAAGCACGTCTTCAGCGCTTAAATGCTCTTGTGAATGAGCTTTCATTAGAAGCAATGAAAAAGCATGAGGGTCAAATTCTGGATGTACTTATCGAAGGCGAGAGCAAGAATAACTCTGATGTCCTTGCTGGTTACACTTCAAGAAATAAACTTGTTAATGTTGTAGCACCAAAAACCGCTATCGGAAAAATTATTAAAGTAAAAATTACAGAAGCAAAAACATGGTCATTAAACGGAGAAATGATCGAAGAATTAGAAGCAGCAGAGGTGAAATAGGGTGGCAAAATACACAAAAAACGATATTGTCGCACGTGCTACGGAATTAGCACACATGATTGCAGAGACTGATGAAGTGGACTTTTTCAAACGCGCAGAAGCACAAATTCATGATAACCCAAAGGTGAAAACTTTAATTTCAGATATTAAAGGTTTACAAAAGCAAGCTGTAAACCTTCAACATTATGGGAAACCTGAAGCATTAAAAAAGGTGGAAGACAAAATTACTTCCATTGAACAAGAATTGGATGAAATTCCAGTTGTACAAGATTTTAAGCAATCTCAGTTAGAAGTAAATGAATTGCTCCAGCTCATCGCTTCAACCATTTCCAATACTGTAACCGATGAGATTATCATTTCCACTGGTGGGAATGTATTGATGGGGGAAACAGGTGCCAGCATGAAAAATGGCGGCGGCGAATGCGCCGGCCACGACGACTGCGATCACGATCACTAATCAATAGAGCCAGGCTTATAAAAATAAGCCGGCTCTATTTTTTTTGCTTATTTTTAGGTTGTGTTAAACGATATTGTTGTTTATTATACTCTGTTGATTGGAGCGGAAGGCGCTCGACTCCTGCGGGAGTACGGGGCAGGGAAGACCCCACAGGCGCAAATGCGCCGAGGAGGCTCCCCGGCACGCCCGCGGAAAGCGAGCGCCTGGAGCGGAAATCAACAGCCAAATTTAACAGAGCATATTTTAAAGTACAAGGCAAAAAGGCACACACCTAGGTAACCCGCATAAAATGAATCATATCTAAACATTTAACCAGTATTTCCAAAATTATATACACACTAGTCTACAAATTAGCATAGGATGAATTGAAACTGAATGAGGAGGGTTCGCGCGAAATGGGAGATTACAGAGAGATAATTACAAAAGCCGTCGTAGCGAAAGGACGTAAATTCACCCAGTCCAATCATACAATTAGCCCGGCACACAGTCCAACAAGTATTCTTGGCTGTTGGATTATCAACCATAAATACAACGCGAAAAAAGTCGGCAAGACTGTAGAGATTCACGGCTCATATGACATCAACGTTTGGTACTCTTTTAATGATAACACCAAAACAGAAGTAGTAACTGAACGCGTTTCCTATACCGATGTCATTAAGTTAAAGTATCGTGACCATGACTGCTTGGATGACAATGAAATTGTTGCTCGCGTGCTGCAACAACCAAATTGTACGGAAGCAGTCATCTCCCCTAATGGCAATCGCATTATCGTGCATGTGGAAAGGGAATTCCTTGTTGAAGTGATTGGCGAGACAAAAGTTTGTGTTGCCATCACGAAAGGCCATAAACATGACGATGATGACTGGGGAAATGATGTCGACGACGAAGAATTCGAGGAATTAAATCCTGACTTCTTAGTCGGCGGAGAAGAGGAATAAAATAAACTAGGAGGTTTTTACTTCCTAGTTTTTTCTTTTTTATTCTTTGTATTATTATTTGTAAAAATAAGCACCTTAAATTTAGGAGGTGCAGATTTGGAACCTAGACAGCCTGGAAATAAAAAAATGCCTGATTTTGATCAGTTAAACGACAGAGTGATTGCAGAAAGCACATCGGAGCCAATGATCGTGATTAAAACAAATCTTGACCCAAAGGATTCAACCGAAAATAATCCCTATTATCATAACGGGGAAGTACGGAACCCGAAAGCATTTAAGGCGTATTTTGAAGAATAAGTACAGCCAGGATGGTATTAACCCTGGCTTTTTGCCCATTCTGGTTTTAATAATGATAAAACATATGTATCATGATTATGGTTATTTTGTAAAATGTAGCCCCGAAGTAAACCCTCATTCGTAAAGCCAATCCCTTTAAGGAGTTTTAGGGATGCCTCATTTTCTGGATAAACAACGGCCCCAATTCGATATAAATCGAGTTGAACGTATGAAAAGCGTAGAACCTCTTTTATGGCTTCGGACGCAATCCCTTTTCTCCAATAGGCTGGATGCAATTCATAGCCGATTTCGGCCCGTTTATTGTTCAATTGAAGGCCATTTAAACCGATGGTACCGATTATCCTTTGATTTTCCTTCAATTTGATTCCCCAGCGGATTCCTCTTTTTTCATGAAAATTCTTTTGGAATATATCAATTAATCTCGCAGCCTCAGCCTGTAAAACGAAGCGATCAGTACCGTAATACCTCGTGACTTCCTCTAGGGATAAAATTTCAAATACACTATCAATATGCTTATGGGTTAATTCAATAAGTTTTAGTCTTTTTGTTTCTAAAATGGGAAATTTCATCGGATCACCCCTTAAATATCAGTGTAATCGGTGTGAATCTAAAAATAAAGGTATTAGCTATCATTTCATAACAATTTTTCTTGCTTGTTTATAAGATAAGATGAGAAAATAATATTGTCAGAGTTTTTTGAAAAAACATCCCATCAGGATTTTTCTAGATTAGAAGGTGTACGAATGCAGATTGGCCAATATATAAAACTCATAGAAACCGAATTATTACCACAAATTTACTTAACCACTCCCAGCCCTTTTGATCCCATTATTGTCGATAATCGTTCAAGTTCTTGGAAAACGGTTGGAAGTGGCAATTATGCAGGGGTTTTTTCAAACGATTTCAATCCCGCATGGGTTGTAAAGGTATATGGGCGTGATCCTGCAGAGCTAAAAAAGGAAATTGAAGTCTATAAAAAATTGGGAAACCATAAGGCCTACTCAACTCTCTATGCCTATAGTGACAGTTATTTAGTGTTAAAAAAAATCGATGGCATCACACTTTTTGATGCGTTAGTGAAGGGTGTTCCCATCCCTCAAAGCGTGATGGAGGATATCGATAATGGTTTGGAATATGCTCGCTCTGTTGGATTAAATCCTTACGATGTCCACGGTAAAAATGTAGTCATGTCAAATGGCCGAGGATATATCGTTGATGTATCTGATTTCTACAAAGAGGGCTATTGTCGAAAATGGGATGATTTGAAAAAGGCCTATTACAAAATTTATCAACCATATATTCACAAGTACCATCCTCCAATTCCTTTTTTTATGGTGGATGGAATTAGAAAAGGCTATCGTCTATATAGGAAATTTTTTAGGAAGGAGGGGAAAAGGTGAATTTCCCTTTCTATATTTTTGGCATTCACCCCCATTTCTTATTTGAGTCATTAGCTTACTTTGTTGGCTTTCGTGTATATTTATTCACTCGCAATAAGGAAAGGATTCCAATGGATAAAGCCATATGGGTTATTGTCGGGGCTATTTTAGGTGCCGCCATCGGTTCAAAATTTCTTTATTGGCTGGAGGATCCGAAAAAGACGCTCGAGAACTGGAATAATCTTATCTATCTTATTGAGGGAAAAACAATTGTTGGCGGCTTATTAGGCGGATTAATTGGTGTGGAAACAGCAAAAAAATGGATTGGCTGGACACGTTCAACCGGTGATGATTTTGTCCTTCCATTAGCGGTCGGCATGATGATTGGAAGAATAGGCTGCTTTTTAACCGGTTTGGACGATCATACCTATGGTGTGGCAACTTCTTGGATAACTGGCGTTGATTTTGGGGATGGAATTAAGCGTCATCCAACCCAATTATACGAAATAATCTTTTTGGCTATTGTTATCTTGTCGCTCTTGCAAATAAAAAAGCAAAAGATTGGTTGGGAGGGGTTGTTGTTTCAACTATTTATGCTTAGCTACCTTGGGTTCCGATTTTTGATTGATTTCATTAAGCCGACCCCGCACCCTTACTGGATTCTCAACAATATTCAACTTGCCAGTTTACTAGGAATTTCGTATTACATATGGCTCATAAATAAAAAACAAACAGAAAAAAGGAGAGAAATCCATGCCTAATCGTCCTTATTTATTTTATGAATTAACCAACAGCATTTGTTCAACCTGTTTGCGGAAGGTCGAAGCAAAGGTGATTATCGAAAATGAAAAGGTCTATCTGGTAAAGCATTGTGTCCAACATGGAAGAGAAAAGGTTCTGATTTCAACGGATGTTGCCTATTATAAATGGTGTCGTGAGTTTATCAAACCTTCAGAAATGCCGTATCGCTGGAATACTCCGATTAAATATGGCTGCCCATATGATTGCGGACTATGTCCCGACCACGAACAGCACAGCTGTCTTACCTTATTAGAAATTACCGAAAAATGTAATTTGCAATGTCCGATTTGTTATGCCGAATCTTCCCCACACAAAGGTGGTTTCCGAAGCCTAGAAAAAATTGAATTCATGCTGGATAACATTATTAAAAATGAACGCCACCCCGATATTGTGCAAATAAGCGGCGGCGAACCAACGATTCATCCACAGTTTTTTGAAATATTGGATATGGCAAAGTCACGACCAATCCGGCATATCATGGTTAATACAAATGGACTCCGAATCGCCAATGATAAGGAATTTGTGAGGCGTCTTGCCACTTATTCCCCAGGGTTTGAAATATATTTGCAATTTGATAGTTTCGAAAAGGAAGCCCTTGAAGAATTGCGAGGTGTCGATTTAAGAGAAACCCGTCGAAAAGCAATCGAGAATTTAAATGAGTACAATATTTCGACAACATTAGTCGTAACGTTAAAAAAAGGATTAAACGACAATGAGGTAGGAAAAATCATTCAATATGGCTTGAAGCAAAAATGTGTTCGCGGGGTGACCTTCCAACCGATTCAGGCGGCAGGCCGATTGGAGGAATACGATCCATCGACCAATCGCTTAACGTTGAGTGAGGTAAGGCAAATGATTATCGATCAATCCAATGTTTTTGGTACAAAGGATATTATTCCTGTTCCGTGTCATCCAGATTGCCTTGCGATGGGCTACGCACTTAAACTAAACGACACCGTCACACCATTAACCGGATTGATTGATCCAAACATTCTCTTAGAGGGAGAGCGCAACACCATCGTTTTTGAACAAGACGATCATCTTAAAAATATGATTTTTAAATTGTTTTCACTCAATCATTCCCCGGATTCATCAGCATTGTCACTAAAAGACTTATTATGTTGTCTTCCAAAGGTGGCAATGCCAGGACCAATTGGCTACGACAATGTGTTTCGTGTCATTATAATGCAATTTTTAGACGCCTATAATTTTGATGTCCGCTCTGTTAAAAAATCGTGTGTTCATATCGCACATCCCGATGGCCGCATTATTCCATTTGATACGTATAATTTATTTTACCGGGATGAAAAAGAACAGGAACTTAAGAAAATCCAGGCTGAACTAGAGGGCAGAACCTTCATTAACGCTGAATAAAAAGGAGTGGTGGTTTTTTGAGTCAAAACAAAAAAGATGGCTCTTTAAAGGACCTATGGATTGGGATTGGAATCTCACTAGGAATTTATTTAATGGGAGTAATCCTATTATTATTGAATTCGTCTATTATTATTGTCTATATGCTGATTGCTGCCATCGCGCTGATTGTGCTGCCGATATACTGCTTTGCTAAGGGAAAAAAACGGATGGGGCAGGGAGCGCTTATTGGAATCGGGTTAAATATATTATTATTTAGCGCCTGTTTTGGAATCATTATTTCCGGTTTGGGCGGATAATGAGCAATAGTGAGGCAGGCACATAAAAACGTGCCTGCTTTTTATTTGAAGTGATAATCTAAACCACTGCAAAATATTCTTTAAATAATGAACAAACAAGGAGTGATTTCAGATGGATGATCGTCTATTTCGGAACGCAATGGGGAAATTTGCTACAGGCGTAACAGTGGTGGCAACAGAAGTGGATGGCCAGGTACATGGAATGACAGCAAATGCTTTTATGTCTGTCTCGCTAAATCCTAAGCTGGTGGTCGTTTCAATTGCTGAAAAAGCGACAATGCTTGAAAAAGTAAAACAAAGCAAGTCCTTTTCCGTTAATATTCTGGCTGCCAGCCAACAGGACTTCTCAATGATATTTGCAGGTCAAATTAAAGAGCATCGCGAGGTACAGTTCGACAGGCTTGGAGGTGTACCTGTCATACCGGGCTCAATCGCCCAAGTCACGTGTGAAGTTACCTCAACACATACAGAAGGAGACCATACGCTGTTTATCGGAAAAGTAACCGACATTCATTTGGAGGATAAAGAACCACTAGTTTATTTTAGTGGCAAATACCGAAAACTGGCAGAAGGATAATTCTATTTTGGGAAAAAGTATTTAAAATTTTTTGATTATTTATTATAGTTTTTCTAGTGAAAGTATTTTAAAATTTAAGGAGGACAATTCTATAAGTTAACCAGAATCGCAAAGTTAGGGCATGCGATGTAATGGAGGATTACAAGATGGATATTCAAAAGGCAGCAACTGCATTATTGGAAGCAGAAGTCCATAAAAAGCCAATTGACCCTTTTACCTCATCAGCAGATATTATTTCTGTTGATGAGGCTTACCAAATCCAGCTTCAGCAAATCCGCCGAAAAGTGGAAAATGGGGCTGTGATTGTAGGGAAAAAAATTGGCCTTACCAGTAAAGCCATGCAGGAAATGTTTAATGTCAATCAGCCTGATTATGGTCATCTCCTTAATGATATGATTTATGAAGACGGTGAGACCATTTCCCTTGACCGGTTTATTCAGCCAAAGGTCGAATTTGAAATTGCCTTCGTCCTGAAAAAAGATTTGCATGGTCCTGGTGTTACGGTTAAGGATGTCATCGAAGCAACAGATTATGTAGTCCCTGCTCTTGAAATCATCGATAGCCGTATTCGGGACTGGCAAATAAAATTCGAAGATACAGTTGCTGACAATGGTTCATCAGCCGGGGCAGTAATTGGTAATAAATCGACCCCAATTAATGGGCATGACCTTGCCAGAATCGGAATGAGAGTTTATAAAAATGGTGAATTTCTCGATTCGGCAGTCGGAGCAGCGGTCATGGGCCATCCAGCTATGGCGGTTGCCTGGCTGGCAAACGCGGTCGGGGGTTACGGAATTTCCCTTCATGCTGGTGAATTCATCTTGGCGGGAGCGCTTTCAAAGGCTGTTGTCATTGAAAAAGGGGATACCTTTACAGCTGAATTTGACCACCTTGGTTCCGTATCGGCAACGTTTAAATAGGAAGCACAATGAGACTCCTTCTATGCAGTGTAAGGGAGTCTTTATTATCATTTTAGAAGTGAAAGGAGTTATTTAAATGGGGATACAAGTTGTAAGGTTTGAAAAAGACCAACAAGAAAAATGGGGAGTTTTATCTGGAAACCATATTCTATTGCTCAAAGGGTCCTATAACAGCTTAGCAGACTTTTTGGAAAGCGGGAAAGAGGAAGCAAGGAAAATAAAAGACGAGGAAAATGTCGAGACCATTTTTTTAAATGACGTGACACTATTGAGCCCAGTGACTAAGCCGGCAAGAATAATTTGTCAGGGAGTAAATTATTCAACACACCGTTCAGAGACAGGAATGGAAGCAGCAAGACCGCCATTCAATATGATTTTCAGCAAAGCAGATAGTTCCTTATGTGGAGCAAATAGTGATATTGTCCGCCCGCAGGGTGTTAGGCTGTTAGATTATGAATTAGAGCTAGGACTAATAATCGGTGCCAACATCTCCGAGCCTGTCGAAGTAACCGATGAAAATCTACATAATTATGTTGCTGGACTGGTCATCGTTAATGATGTTTCGGCACGGGATGTGCAGCTGCCGCAGGGACAATGGTTAAAAGGAAAAAGCTTTCGGACATTTTGTCCAACGGGTCCTTTCTTGTACCTCCTAGACAAAGAAGAATTGCCCCTCATTCATGACCTGCAGTTAGACCTTTGGGTGAATGAGGAACTCAGACAATCGGCAAACTCCAGCCAGCTCCTATATAAACCAGCTGAAACAATAGCAGAACTTTCAGAAGTAATGGATTTATCGGCAGGAGATTTAATTGTTACCGGTACAGGCGGCGGGGTGGCATTAAACCTTTCACCAGAAGTAAATGCACTTCTGTCCAATTTATCTGTCCCATATCAGCAAAAGCTGGAATTGCTGGTGGAGAAGCAATTGGAAAGCGGAAAGTATCTCAATGATGGTGATATCATCCGCTGCCAAATTAAAAGTTCTAATGGAAAAATTGATCTCGGCGAGCAAGTAAGCAAGGTGGTTAAGAGCAAAAGACTTGTAAATTCCAAATAGGTATGAATGCTGATGAGGAAAAGGTGAGATTATGGAGGGAAACTTGGTTAATATATTGGAACCAAACCGTTCCGAAGAGGGAAATAAAAAAATTCTAACGACCACTTCGGCCTTTGGGCTCTTGCGTAAAGGAATTATTGAAAATTTAGGAACCAAGAGAGCCAAGGGATTTCTTCTTCGTTACGGTTGGAGCTTAGGCGTCAGTGATGCCAAAGAAGCTATGTTAACTAGTACCTCTATAGAGTACCTTCTTAAACAGGCTTCCATTCTCCATCTAAATACTAAACATATCAAAGATATACAGTCTGAAAGAGTTATAGAAATGGGCGATTCGGACACGCTCAAGTCGATAATTGGAAAAGGTAAATGGATTGACTCATCTGAAGCAAATGTACATCTTAAACATCACGGATTATCTGATATCCCTGTGTGTTATACCTTGACCGGATATGCCAGCGGATATATGTCCACGGATTGCCGAAAAAGCGTCATTGTAAAGGAAACCAGCTGTATAGCCAAAGGGGATGATATTGGAGTCATCACAGACTATAAGACAGTGCTTTTTGCCTTAACGGAAAAGCTAAAAAGGGTATTGGTTTAATACATAGAGCATTTGAATACAATCTGATAATTCCTCTATAATGTTGAGGACTCTTTTTGTTGGAAAATTTATTATTTATTGATTGAATATAAAGAATAGGCTCTGTTAAACGATATTGTTGTTTTTTTTATAATCTGTTGATTGGAGCGGAAATCAACAGCCAAATTTAACAAAGCCAAAGAATAAAAGTGTTTTAAGAAAGGAAAATTATATGAAACCAAAAGTCATAGTCTACAAGAAGCTAGATTCAGCTATTTTAAATTTTATTCGCAAAACATGTGATGTTGTTTATTTTTAGAAATTAGATTCTCATACATATCCTAGTTTTTATCAGGAATTAAAGGATGCGGAAGGTATTCTAGGGTCAGGTCAAAAAGTGGATCATGAATTTCTCCAACGTGCTCCTCGAATTGTGAGTAATATCTCTGTCGGTTATGACAACTTGGATATTCCTGAATTAACCAATCGAAAAGTTTTGGCTACCAATACACCAGGGGTATTAAATGATACTGTGGCTGATACGATTTTTGGATTGATGCTGGCCACCGCTCGAAGAATGCCAGAATTGGATCAGTTCGTGAAGGAAGGGAACTGGAAATCACTAATTGGTGAAAGCCTATTTGGAATAGATGTCCATCATAAAAAACTTGGAATCATTGGTATGGGCGGGGTTGGAACTGCCATTGCAAAAAGGGCCCATTTTGGCTTTGACATGTCCATTTTGTATCATAATCGCTCACGGCATCTTGAAGCAGAGGAAACCTTCAATGCAACCTATTGCTCACTTGAGGAATTGTGCGAGCAATCAGATTTTATTTGTTTGATGACACCATTAACTCCCAAGACGGAAAAACTTATTGGAGAAAAAGAGTTTAAATTAATGAAAAAAACAGCCATTTTTGTCAATGGTTCGCGCGGAGCAACTGTTGATGAAGACGCATTAGTTCGTGCCCTGGAAAACAAGGATATTCTAGCTGCTGGCTTAGATGTATTTGCTCAGGAGCCAGTTCGACCAGACCATCCGCTGCTATCAATGAATAATGTGGTTACATTGCCGCATATCGGTTCTGCAACGAAAGATACCCGAATAAAAATGGCTCAGCTGGCGGCCGAAAATCTAGTCACTGGCTTACAAGGTAAGACTCCGCCAAGCCTTATAAATCCTGAGGTCTTAGTGAGAAGTAAATAAATAAAAAAACACATCTATAAGCATCTAAAAAAGCAGGAGAAATTCGTAAAATGAATTAGTCCTGCTTTTTTATTGATATGAGAATTTCTATGAAAGTTATTAACTAAAAACAAGCTCTTTTTCTCTCAAACCAAGCGTCTCTGCTGTTGAAGTATGAAGCTTGTGCAGAAGTTCTGGATTTTCCATTAGTGACAGGCCATAAGAAGGAATCATTTCTTTAATTTTCGTTTCCCACTCATCTATATGCTGAGGGAAGCATTTTTTAATTACCTCAAGCATCACGTGAACAGCAGTAGAGGCGCCCGGAGAAGCACCTAATAATGCTGCAATCGAACCATCACCAGCAGTAA
The DNA here is from genome assembly GCF_050477905.1 of Neobacillus pocheonensis. Taxonomy (NCBI): domain Bacteria; kingdom Bacillati; phylum Bacillota; class Bacilli; order Caryophanales; family Bacillaceae; genus Neobacillus; species Neobacillus pocheonensis. Next base: position 263,085 of record NZ_JBCNAD010000007.1, read on the forward strand.
TCACTTCCGTACCAAATTGAAGTGTTCCTTTGCCGCCAGCTTCCGTATCTTTGATTACTTGCACACGTTGTCCCGCAACTACTAAATCCCAATCTTCTGTTTTGGCAGTCGGGATAAACTCTCGTAACTCTTCCATGCGCTGTTCTTTTGATAACATAACTTGCTCAATCAGGTATTTTGTCAATGGCATGTTTTTTGCGCCTGCCGCCAGCATAGTTACGAGATTATCTGGTTTTACAGAAGTGACTAAATCCATCATTGAACCAGTTTTTAAAAACTTTGGTGAGAAACCGGCAAACGGTCCAAAAAGCAATGATTTCTTATTGTCGATAAATCTTGTATCAAGATGCGGAACAGACATTGGCGGTGCACCAACCTTGGCTTTTCCGTATACTTTTCCATGATGCTGTTCTACAACTTCCGGATTGTTACATACCATGAAAAGTCCGCTTACAGGGAATCCACCGATATGCCTTCCTTCTGGAATACCGGTTTTTTGAAGCATATGGAGACTTCCTCCTCCAGCTCCGATAAATACAAATTTTGCACAATGCCGTTCGATGTTACCTGTCTCCATGTTCCACACTTTCAATTCCCATGAGCCATCGTCAGTACGTTTAATATCTTCAACACTGTGTTCGAAGTTTATCGCAACATTTTTACTTTCTAGGTGGGTAAATAACATGCGCGTTAAAGCGCCAAAGTTAACATCAGTACCAGAGTCGATTTTTGTTGCCGCAATCGGTTCATTCAATTTACGGCCTTCCATGATAAGTGGAATCCAGTCAATCAGTTTTTCATGGTCATCAGAAAATTCCATCCCTTGAAACAGGGGATTGTTTGACAGCGCTTCAAAACGTTTCTTTAAGAACGCTACATTTTGTTCCCCATGAACTAAACTCATGTGAGGCAATTGTCTGATAAAATCCTCTGGATTTTGGATTAGACCGCTATTTACAAGATATGACCAAAACTGCATAGAAACCTGAAACTGTTCATTAATATTAATTGCTTTGCTAATATCTACAGATCCATCTTGTTTTTCGACTGTGTAGTTTAGTTCACAAAGTGCCGCATGCCCCGTTCCCGCGTTATTCCATTCGTTCGAGCTTTCCTCACCTGCTTTTGCAAGTTTCTCAAAAACTGTGATTTCCCATTCCGGTACTAATTCTTTTAGGATTGTCCCCAAAGTAGCACTCATGATTCCGGCGCCAATTAAAATGACATCTGTTTTAGTTTCGCTGTTGTTCATTTTTATCAACCTTTTCCCCTAAAATTTGAAGTTATGAATTAGGCATCACACCAACCTAAGGCGTCACCTAGTCACACCACTTTTTTGACTTGGTCATAATCATATCTAGTGTATTAAAGTTGTTTATAGTATATATCTATTATTATATGATAATTATAAATTATTTAAAAGCTGTTAGAAAGTGAGAAGTCCTTCCACAAGGAAAAGGAATTGATAAAAACCGCGCTATGAACTCAAATATTAATCTAAATCCTAATATGATAATAAAAAAAAGTTGGTCCCTATCAAAATAGAGGACCAACTAATACTAAACTAGAGTGTATTTGTTTCCAGTTTAAATCCTTCCACGACCACTTCTTCATCTACTTCTAACAATAGGCAGCGTTTTCCTTCGTAGGTAATATATTTTACATATTTCAGGTCTTTGGGATTAATGGTTACATTCGCCAATTTCGTCTCGATTTTAATGGTTTTAGGAACTAAGCTGCTGGCCTTGAATTCATATTTTTCATCATCAAAGATTGCTTTAATGGCATGTTCCACTTTAGCCGTCTCGACATTTTCCACACCACTTACAGTTAAGATGCGTTCGATATCTTGAGAATCCAACGTAGGAATTTCACTTTCCTCATTTTCTTGATTCTCCTGAACAAGTTTATCAATTTCCTCATAGACATTGGAAATGACCCGGGAATCCACCTCGGCTCCTATTACTTCTTGTAAAATAAAATCGAAGCAGTCTTTATCTTCTTGGGCAGTATTGATTTCTTCACAATTGAGAACCTCTTCAATAAATCTTTCATCAGGTTGATTGGCTTTTCCAGCACAATAGAGAATATGGTTCACATCTGCCGCATTGTCATTAAAAGCCGGGAACAAAAACCCTGATAATGGTGAATCTAAATTAATAATCGGATCAAAGAAGTTATGCGGTTTAAATTCTTTTTCAATATAATCAAAGGTTAAGGCTCGTTTCGGCTGATCTGTTTTATTGAGACTGCAAAGGATAAACCCGTTTGAATAGACTTCGTCATCTCCGCCTTCTTCGGATTCTGTATTCCGTTTCCGGGTCGGTTTTCTGTATTCTCCTCGGATAAACGTCACCACGGTATCAAATTCATATACCGAGTTAGCAAACATTTTCACGACGATTTCCAACATGTATTCTTTCCAATCTTCCGTTGTCTCTTGTTGTAATCCTTCGAAAAGGAACATTTGGGTGCTGTCTTCCACATCCCGCTGGAATTTCAATTCAAATAGTTTAGCATCAAGATGACCTGTCAGGACTTTTTTAAAGTTTGATAAAAATAACTCTTGTGCTTCCTGTTCTAACATTTGAAACGGCTGACTGACATGGTGGTAAATCTCGCCTGATTCTTTCTGAACATACACATTAAAGATTTCTCGAATTTGCAAATTATAATTATCTAACTTAAATTGTTTTCGGATATTAGCGATATCTTTTTTATTCATTTGTTTTCAACTCCCATTCCTGATTATACTGTTCAGAAAATAAAAAACAACTCCTAAGGGACGGCTCTAATAGTCTTTTGTCCGAAAATTTTGATATTATTAATCTATATTTACTAGAATGGAGAAGGAAAGGAAGGGAAGATTTGATGATTTTACAGCTTGAAGATGTTTCATTAAAACGAGATGGAAAGTGGATTTTACAAAATATTGATTGGAAAATTAACAAAGGGGAGAATTGGGTTCTATTTGGTTTAAATGGTTCAGGTAAAACGGCGATTCTAAATTTACTTAACGCTTACTTTTTCCCGACAAAAGGAACAATTAATGTCCTTGGAATGGAATTTGGCAAAACGTATCTTGGTGAGAAACTTCGTAAGCAAATTGGGTTCGTCTCATCTTCTCTTCAAGATAAATTTCATCCTGGTGACAATGCAAATGAAGTTGTTTTAAGTGGGGCCTTTGCGTCAATCGGTCTTTATGAAACACCATCAGATGAAATAAGAAAGAAGGCTGCTGATTTACTTGATAATCTCGGTTGCGAAGAGTATGCAAATCGAAACTATGAAACCTTATCACAAGGGGAAAAACAACGTGTTTTAATTGCGCGTGCTCTGATGGCAGAACCTTCCTTGCTTATTCTTAATGAGCCTACCAATGGACTGGACTTTATTGCACGGGAGCAACTAATAGAATCAATAGAAAAAATCGCACAAGGTGCAGGAGCTCCAACGATTATTTATGTCACCCATCATGTGGAAGAAATTCTCCCTGCATTCAATAAAACATTATTACTGAAAGAGGGCAAAATTTTTCCCGCTGGAAATACAAATGAAATGATAGAAAGTGATAAACTCTCTGGGTATTTCAATTTGCCAGTTAAAGTTAGTTGGGAAAATGAACGCCCCTTCCTTATAAAAAAGAATATTCATTCTACGACAAATATAAGATGAAAAAGTGGAAAGGTGCAATCACTGCGCCTTTCCATTTTTTATTATTCTTTATCGGAACACCTATAAGCCTGACGGAAAATTCCAGCTAATTCTCTTGTAAGAGGACGTTTTGGATTTACGTTTGTATCTGGGTCATTAAAGGCGTTTATGGCTAAAAGATCAATTTTACTTTCAAATTCTGCTTCTTTTATACCGCAATCCTCAATACATAAAGGCATATCCAATTCTTTTGCAAGGTTTGTAATTGCCTTAATTAAGCTTTCAATTCCTTCTTCAGTAGTCGCAGCCGGCAAACCGAGCATTCTAGCTAACCCAGCATACCGCTGGTCGACAATATATTTTTGATAGCCAGCAAATGGTGTGAATTTTGTCGGTTTAATTGCATTAAAACGGATCACGTGCGGCAGGAAGATGGCATTAGCACGACCGTGCGCAATGTGGAACTCGGCACCAATGGCATGGGCAAGGCTATGGTTAATTCCTAAAAAGGCATTGTTAAAGGCCAATCCTGCTAAAGTTGACGCATAGTGCATTTTCTCGCGTGCTTCTTCATCAAGTCCATCCCGGTATGCTCTTGGCAGGAATTCAAATACCAACTGGATAGCTTTGATAATTTGTCCATCCGTGAAATCGTTGGAAACTACTGATACATAGGCCTCAAGGGCATGTGTCAAGACGTCCATGCCTGTATCGGCTGTAATATGCTTAGGTACAGTCATGGTAAATTGCGGGTCAATAATGGCTACATCAGGTAATAATTCTGGGTCTGAGAGCGGGTATTTGATATTTTTCTCCTTTTCAGTAATAACTGAGAATGATGTGACCTCAGAACCTGTGCCAGATGTTGTTGGAATCGCAATTAATCGCGCTTTTTCCCGAAGTTTTGGATAGGTGACAACGCGCTTTCTTGGATTTAAGAATTTTTGCTTTAATGCATGGAAGTCAGTATCAGGATGCTCGTAAAATAACCACATCGCTTTTGCTGCATCTAGAACAGAACCTCCGCCAAGAGCAATAATGACATCTGGCTCGGAATGTCTCATGAGTTCTGCCCCTTTTAGGACGGTATCAACACTCGGATCTGGTTCAACCTCAGAAAAGACGTCGTATTGGAGAAAATCAGGACGTTTTTTCAAATAATGAAGAACCTTGTTCACATAGCCATTTTTTAATGAACTTGGACTCGTAACAATAAAAGCCTTTGTAATACTTGGAATAAATTCTAAAGATTGAACAGAGTTCTTTTTATAATAGATTTGTGGCGGCGTTCTTAATATTTGCGGGTTAATATTTCGCTTGGCCACTTTTTTGATATTGATTAAATGCATGGCACCAACATTTGTAGACACTGAGTTTCCGCCATATGTACCGCATCCAAGTGTTAAGGTAGGCAGAAAATCATTGTAAACATTGCCAGTTGCCCCTTGAGCAGAAGGCGTATTGACTAGGATTCGTCCAGCTCTCATTCTCATCGCATACTTTTCGATAATACTGTCATCAAAAGTATGAATGGAAGCCGTATGACCAAGCCCGCCGTAATTAAGTGTTTCTTCCGCTAGATCAAAGGCCTCCTCAACACTATTTGCTTTATAACAGGCGAGGATGGGACTTAATTTTTCACAAGAAAGCGGATAGTTCGGTCCGACACCGTCGAGTTCTACTACTAATATTTTTGTATCAAGAGGAACCTCTATACCCGCCATTTCCGCAATTTTATTAGCAGACAAGCCCACAATCATTGGGTTGAGGGAAGATGTTTCTTTGATAATCGCTATTTTTTCTAATTTTAATTTTTCTTCTTCGTTGAGGAAATAACTCTTATTAGCAATCATTTCTGTAACCACTTCAGTATAAATGTCTTTTTCAATAATGAGTGCTTGTTCAGAAGCACAAATCATTCCATTATCATAGGTTTTCGATAATAGTAGGTCTAGTACGGAAGCTTTAATATTAGCTGTTTTTTCAAAATAACAAGGGACATTTCCAGAACCGACGCCAATGGCTGGCTTTCCTGAACTGTATGCAGCCTTCACCATGCTAGACCCACCTGTTGCGAGAATAAACGAGACATCTGGGTGTTTCATAAGTATATTTACGGCATCACGCGATTTTGATACAAGCCATTGGATACAATTTTCAGGAGCCCCCGCCTTAATAGCGGCATCGCGAAGCAGCGTGGCTGTTCTAATTCCTGATTTTTGGGACAAATGATGGAAAGAGAAAATAATCGGATTTCTTGTTTTTAATGAAATAAGAGATTTATAAATAACTGTAGAGGTTGGATTGGTGATAGGGACAAGAGCAGCAATGACGCCAACAGGTTCAGCCAATTCATAAGTTCCTTCATGCTCGTTTTCACTAATTATTCCGACCGTTTTAAGGTCTCTTATAGAGTGATAAATCATTTCGGTCGCAAACATGTTTTTAGAGATTTTATCTTCAAATAATCCGCGCTGAGTTTCTTCTACAGCCATTTTTGAAAGTTCAACATGGTGTTCGAGTGCTGTTAGGGCCATTTCTTTAACAATATGATCAACCATTTCCTGATTGAAGCCTCGGAACGCCTCTAAAGCCTTGGCCCCATTTTTAGCTAGAAGATCAATTTCGATACTAACCTGATTTTGTTGAAGCACTTTCTCTTCTACTGCCACAAGAACTCCTCCAATTTCTAAAAAAATCCTATCCTGTTTAAAAATATAGCAATCGATAACGTAGAAATTTGTAGAAAAAAAGGGAATTTTCTTTCGTATTTAGAAAGGTTCGAAATTTGTTCAAAAAGTAAGATGACAATTACTTACCTTATTTATAAGGCCTTGAAGGATAGTTGAACCATTGAAGATTATGGGAATATATTAGTTTAAGTGATTAAAATGTAAAGGATGAATGGATATGTCCCTTTTTCCAGGTCAGGTTAAAATTGATACTGTAAGTGGCGGGGGTGTACAATTTGGTGGTGCCGTTTTCGTATCCCCAAAAAATGCTTTAAAGAGTATCCTTGGTTCTGGAGCTTCAAATACTGGTATACAAATTATTAATTTTAATGGAGTGAGCACATCTAATACGATTGATTCTGATTTAATTGATCAACCAATCGTTCACGATAACTAGAAGTGTACAGTTTTTGACCTATTTAATTGTTCACAGTATTGACATATTTTTTCAAAATTTTTAATTCTTTTTTCGACATAAAAAGTGATGGTTTTGGATTAGATTTTTCTCGTTATAATCGGATTTGAAAAATTTATAGGGAATTTTGTAATTTAAGGTATAATACAGTCGTTTTTTTAAGATTTTCTAATAATAATTTGTTTGTTACAATGGAAGAAACATTCACCAAAAAACGATAGGAATCTTGTATTGGGTTTCTTTCGATGCTTGATGATGAGGGGGACTTTATATGGTATTCAAAGTAAGGTTCTGGAGAATGTTAACAAAGAACCAGAAGTTAAAATTACTGAAGCAAAAAGCTCACATTTAATTTAGCCCCAACTAATTCACTCATAAAATACCCACTTACTGATTATTGATCTTCAAGTACATTTATACCATATCATTGACCGCAAAGCGCAAAGTCTCCGTGTGGGGCTTTTTTTGTTATCCTTTCCTAACATTGATCCAAAAAAATGGACAAGTTTGGGTGTTCGCCTGTACACAAAAAGGAATTCCTCCATACTTTATAGCATGTTTATTTTGAAAAGGGGGATTTGGAATGCAATTAGATTTTGAAAAAGCACGTCATTTAGAGGGGAAAATGATTCAATTTAAAAATAATCAAGGGGAATGGTCAGTCGGAAAAGTTGTAAAGGTAAGAAAAAATGGCCTGGAGATTGAAGAATTAAGTACTTCCAGTTCAAATGATGGGTACGGATTTGGTTTCTTTGGTCCAAGACCGTTCTTTAGACGACCGTTTTTTAGACCGCCTGTTTTCTTCCCATTTGTTGGCTTTGGTTTTTCCCCTTTCTTTTTTTAAATAGAAAATTTGGATGTAATTATGAAGAACTATTTGTACATGTGTCCACACTCTGATACAAAAACAATCATAGTTTATCTAAAAGGGTAAGAAAGAAGGAAAAGCCATTGGTTGAGAATAATAATAATCAAGAACTGGAACCGAATGGTGGTATTGACCGATTCTCAAGATTTATGTTTGGAAACAGAAAACACAGGGAGACATACCATGAAGGCGAAATTAATTCACAAGAATCGCCTGAATTAAATGAGCGATCATCTTTAAATAATAGAATGAATCGGAGAGAAGAAGGGCCTTTTGGCTTTAGGAGAAAAGAACCTACCTCCCATACGAACACTGCTCAAAATCAAATAGAAAATCTTCTTAACAATGTGGATATTGATTTACTAATGGAAACTACTGATATGTTTGTTTCAACATTTAAACAATTTAAACCATTATTTAAAGACATTGCTCCTCTATTGAAACGTTTTACTAATAAGCTCAATCAATAGTTCTCCAACCCAATCGTTTGATTGGGTTTTTATATTTTGGCTCTGTTAAACTTGTCTGTTGATTTCCGCTCCAGGCACTTCGCTTTCCGCGGGCGTGCCGGGGAGCCTCCTCGTCGCTGCGCTCCTGCGGGGTCTCCCCTGCCCCGTACTCCCGCAGGAGTCTTCGTGCCTTCCGCTCCAATCAACGAGCTTCAAAAATCAACGATGTTCTTTAACATAGCTTAAATTTTAATTATTGATTAATAAAATAAGTTGTGGTAAAGTAATCTGGTCTAATAAATGACCAAAAAACCAAAACGGTCAATTGATGTAAAAATTGAATGAAGTTTCTTTTTTTATACTAAACTGACCAAATGAGGACTATAGTCATTGTGAGTGAAAACGATAATTATGAATGAGGTGACCAACATGAAATCTTTTGCATCGGTGAAAAGTGAATTTCTGCGGATTATTCGTACCCGGAAATTGCTAATTGCCATTATTGGAGTGATGACGATTCCGGTGCTATACAGCGGAACCTATTTATGGGCCTTTTGGGATCCATATGCCCATTTGGACAGAATGCCTGTGGCGATTGTCAATAATGACCAGGGTGCCGAGTACAATGGAAAGCAGATAGCGATCGGCTTGGATTTAGTCGAAAACTTGAAAGACAAAAAAACATTTAATTGGAAATTTGTCAGTGCAAGCAAGGCGAAACAAGGTTTAAAGAACCAGGATTATTATTTAGAAATTGAAATTCCAAAAGATTTTTCAAAAAATGCAACGACATTACAAAGTGAAAATCCCAAAAAATCAAATCTGATCTATACAGTTAATGAAGGCAATAACTATTTATCATCGAAAATTGGAGATTCCGCCATTGAAAAAATAAAAGAGGCCGTATCTGCCTCCGTAACGAAAACGTATGCGGAATCCATGTTTGACAGCCTAAAAGATGTCGCTAAAGGGTTAAATAAGGCGAGTGACGGTGCTGGTGAGCTTTATAACGGGATAGCTGAGGCTAAAGATGGTACTGGCAGTTTAGCAGAGGGAATTACATCTGCAGGCAACGGTGCGGAAAAGTTAGAAAACGGTGCAAAATCATTGGATGAAGGCGCCTTAACGATCAAGCAAAATCTTGAAGTTTTAGCCGAGAAATCAGTTGCTTTCTCAAATGGAGTTGTATCTGCTTCATCCGGTTCAGAGCAAGTCCAAAGCGGGTTGGAGCAGTTCAGTAACGGCCTCACACAAATGAAGGATGCCAACGCGAGACTGTTGGCAGGTGCGACTCAAGCGGAAGATGGCACAAAGCAATTATCTGATGGCTTAGCTTCAGTTGCAGGAAATCTTCCTGATTTGCAAGACGGTTCAAAGCAGCTTGTAGATGGTTCTTCTCAGCTTTCTACTTCATTAAGTAACTGGAAAAAAGGAGCAGACCAAACAAAGTCGGGGGCCGATTCGGTCAGTCAGGGACTACAGCAACTTCTCGGCCAAGTAGAAAGTATGATAGAAAATACGACCGAACCAACCGAGAAAGCAAAGCTGAATGCTGTGAAAGACAGTCTGACACAATTATCGCAGGGCAGCCAACAGGTGGCATCAGGTGTAGGTAATTTATCAAGCAGTGCTGCACAATTAAAGCAGGGATCCGATTCATTAGCATCTGGTGCAAGTCAGGTGAATCAAGGCCAAGAGAAATTGGCTGAAGGCATCAATCAATTATCTGGCGGAACAAACCGAGTATTGAACGGTCAAGAACTGGTAAAACAAGGGCTTGCCCAGTTTGGTTCTAAAATTGATGAAGCACAAAATGGATTTAGCCAAATTGAAAACGGCTCAAGCAGCCTGACTGCAGGGTTAGGGCAATTAGCATCTAATTCCATTTTATTGCGAGATGGAACGAATAAGCTGTCATTAGGAGCAAACCAATTAGCAGGCGGCACAACACTACTTTATACAGGTGAAAAAGACTTAAATAAAGGGATGTCCGCGCTTGCGAGTGGTTCAGATCATCTAACCAGTGGTATGACTAAACTTACAGATGGCTCGAAAGAATTGAGTGAAAAATTGGCTGACGGGGCAAAAGACGCTAGTAATGTAAAAGCCGATAATCGAGTGTATGATATGTTTGCGAAGCCGGTAAAACTTGAGGATCACAAAATGAATCAAGTTCCAAATTACGGAAGTGGATTGGCACCATATTTCTTGTCCCTAAGTCTTTTTGTGGGAGCTCTTATGCTTTCGGTTATTTTTCCAATGTTTCATCCGGCCTCAGAGCCGAAAAGCGGATTTGGATGGTTTATTGGAAAAACGGGAGTCATTTTAGCTGTAGGAATTGGTCAGGCATTATTAGTGGATGCAGTTATGCTTTTAGGTCTAGGGCTTGAAGTGAAGAGTGTGCCATATTTTATTATGCTAAGTATCATCACGAGCTGGGCATTCTTGGCCATTATACAATTCCTTGTTACTACACTTGATAATCCCGGACGTTTCGTTGCTGTAATTATCCTGATTTTGCAACTAACAGGAAGTGCTGGAACCTATCCGATTGAATTAAGTCCTAATTTCCTGCAAAAGATTATGCACTACTTGCCAATGACCTATTCGATTTCTGGTTTTAGAGCAATAATCTCAACAGGTGATTATAGTTTTATGTGGAATAATATTGGACACATTGCAATTTTCTTTGTTTTATTCCTGGCTGCGACCTTGACCTTTTTTATCGTCAAATTTAAACGCCAGCCTCAATTACAGGTACAGTAATTTTTAAACTACGGAGGCAGGTCCTTTTAAAGGGCTTGCCTCTTTTTCCTTAAATTTGTTGAATTATTTAAAATTCATACTTTACTGATAGGAATTATAGGTTTATAATTTAATTAATCTAAAAACGAATTTATAAGTTGTTGTATTCAAGGGAAAGTTTTTGTAAAACAAAGGAGAGTTTCTTATGAGAAATAATAATGAAAAGAAGCGACAAAAACTTATCAATAAATTAATTTTTTTAAACGTATATGACAAAGAAGATCAACAGCTATATGAGCTGCCACTATCGAAATTAGAATATGAGTATAGAAGATTTAAATTACAAAACCATCCACATGGTGAGTTTGGGTCTATTCAGTGGGTATAAAATAATGATGGTTACGGTACATGAGACTGCATGGTGTTTCGCACACATGCGGTCTTTTTTTTTTGCAAGGAAATTAGAAAATTCAATGTTCTTAAATTTAGGACAAAAAATGATTGATTACCATCATGAAGTGGGATATTAAAGGAGTAATGTATTCTTCTAGTGATCTGCATTAGAGATGAATTTGGCGATTTTGCGACCATATGTCGGAAGAATTAAAAATAAAACCAAAAAATTTGGAGGAATTTTTACATGAAATTTTTTATCGATACTGCAAACTTAGAGGAAATCAAAAAAGCTTATAAAATTGGAGTGTTATCTGGCGTAACCACTAACCCTTCATTGGTTGCGAAAGAGGGCGTAAAGTTTGAAGACCGTATCGCTGAAATCCTTAATGCCGTACCAGAGGTTGAATCTGTTTCTGCCGAAGTAACACCCAATGCTTTAACAGCTGACCAAATGATAGAAGAAGCAAACGAGCTGATTAAAATTAATGACGGTGATAAGAATATCACCATTAAGCTACCAATGACTCTCGATGGTTTGGAAGCTTGTCGATATTTAACTAAAAAAGGTGTTAAGACAAACGTAACTCTAATTTTTAGTGTGAACCAAGCATTGCTGGCGGCACGTGCAGGAGCGACCTATGTATCACCATTTTTAGGCCGGTTAGATGATATAAATGAAGATGGTGTAGAACTGGTGGCTAAAATTGCTGAAATGTTCCGAGTTCAAAACTTGAATGCGCAAATCATTGCAGCTTCTGTCCGCCACCCTGACCATGTTACTCGCGTGGCAATGGCTGGAGCCCATATTGCAACTATACCATTCAAGGTTATTGAACAATTGTCAAAACATCCATTAACAGACCAAGGTCTTGAAAAATTTGCTGCTGACTGGAAAACTGTGTAACAGTTGATCAAATAAAAAAAGCTAATCGAAAGTGTTCGATTAGCTTTTTTAAGTAAATATTTCTTAAAACTCTAAAGAATATTAAATACTTAACAAAGAAATAATAGGTAGGAATTTATACTGAAAAATTTAGGTGGATGATTTTATGGAAAAAAAACTCTTGAATCTACTTACTACTTTGTGTTTAGTTTCCTTACCATTTTTATTTAAGGGATCTAAAATGCGCGAAAATCTTGTTATTTTTTTCTCAAAAGGAGTAATAGCAACTCTGCTTGATGCGTATGTGGTTGGTACCAAAAAACTTGAATACCCAGTTCGTCCTTTTCCAAAAATCTTTAAAACTAACATCATTTATGACATGTTGTTCTTCCCGCTTTTAAGTGTCATCTGGGTTAAACTATCTTATCATGATAATTTCGGAAAAATTCTTTTGAAAAGTTTATTATTCAGTGTTCCTATGAGTATTGGTCAATGGTATTTTGAAAAGAATTCAAGATTATTCAAATGGAAAAAATGGACACCATTTCATACTTTTGCAAGTGTAAACGTTACTTTGTTTATTATAAGAGGCTTGGTTGGATTAATAAAAAAATTAGATAAATTCAAGAGTGTGTAAGTGTCACCTATAGTAATAAAAAATCTGATGGGGTGATAAAATTCCATCAGATTTTTTGATTAAACTATTCAGCTTTTTCCATCTCTATTAATAAAAGATGCGAAGTTTTTTCTGCCTTAATTGTAATGGTTTCCTCAACAATCTCCATGCCATCTCTTTCAAAGAGTTCCATATCTTTAATGTTTGATGTTCCTTCTATTTGTACTAAATAAGCTTGCCTGCCAGTTTTAACAGGAAAGCTTATTTCTTTCCCTTGCTCCAATTCTAAAGAATAAATATTTCCATCCTGGTTAATTTTAATTGGAGCATCACCGTCTATTCCTGAAACCATGTGCAGCCATTGATTATTTCTCTCTTCCCAATTGAATCTATAATCACCATAGGTTGGTGTATGACCGTATTTGTCAGGTAAAATCCAAATTTGTAAAAATCTTAACGTGTTTTCTCCTAAATTATACTCACTATGAAACACACCTGTACCTGCACTCATATATTGAACTTGTCCACGTGTTATTGTATTGCTGTTACCCATGCTATCACCATGAGTTAATTCACCATTCACCACATAGGATATAATCTCCATATTTTGATGGGGATGTTTTCCAAAACCTGTTTGCGGATTAACTAAATCGTCATTGATTACTCGTAAAACGCCAAACTGTATATTGTCAGGATTATAATAATTTGCAAATGAAAAGTGAAATTTACTGCGTAACCATCCAAGATCACTAGAACCCATATTATGACTATCGATTTTTCTAAACATAATTTTCTCTCCAATCTATTCAAAAAGATAATTTTAAGAAACTGTTTATTTATCTCGAATTCGAGATAATTGTATAATTTATATTTTTAAATGTCAACTTAGCTATTTATAAAGCAATTTAATATTTAGTATTGAACAAAATAAAAAGCCTTGAAAAATCAAGACTTTTTGAATTCAAGGCATTTTGACGTCCCGAAGAGGATTCGAACCTCCGACCTACAGTTTAGGAAACTGTTGCTCTATCCTGCTGAGCTATCGGGACACTTATGTTGTGACGTTATTTATTATAATGAGTTAATCGAAAAAGGTCAATAATTAAATCGCCTTATTGCATTGGTAATTCCTTTGTTACCTTTGATTTTTGTCCTGACTTTTCGCGGAAAATCAGCCAGACAATCAGACTAAGAGTGATCAGTAAGCCTTCCATAGATAGGATATAAAAAGGATATGGACCTAATACATCTAATAAGCTTGCGCCATTTGGTTTATGACTTAAAAACATATAATTTCCGCCAACCAGTTTATTGATTACCATAATGATTGGCATTAAAATATTCAAGAAAACAAATAGCTTTACAACAGACCAAATGGTCGGACGGTAGCCTTTTGCCCAGGTGAAATACAAAGGAACCCAGATCTCCATAAGGTGAGTATAAAAGAAATGGAAAAACCGAAAATGCGGAAAATCATAATTTAACAATGGAGTGAAAATAGCCTGGGTGGCGCCTAACAATGCAGTAAATAATAATATCTCATAAATTATTTTTTTGCGGGTTAGCAATAATAGGACCGTTATGATTAAACTGATGCTGCATAATTCCAATGGAAAAGCATGACTAACATCCCAGCTTCCATTCACAGCCATCCAAATATGATAGGTTACTTCTATTAAAATTAAGGAAATGGCAATTCCAATTTCGGCACGTCGCCATTTCTCATCCTTCAATTTATCTCGATAAAGAAAAATTCCAATTGCACCTAAAAATAAGATGGCCATAATAACAAAGTGACTAACGGAAAACATTTCAAAATCAAAGTTTTTATTGCTCCGACCGAACCACTCCATAAAATCCACCATCCCATTATGATTATTATATAGAGAATATATGCAAGTAGATTCAGCAATAGCCAAAAATCATCTGCTTAAATATTTCGATAAAGAACAAGAAATCCCTTTAAATTGGAAGTTAATCGCTGAGTGCCTGGTACCCCAATGATGTGATATAATAGTTTGTCGAAGATAGACGAAAGATTAAAACAGTGGAGGTCATTATGGCTGGTTATACGCCGATGATACAGCAATATTTAACCGTTAAGGCAGACTATCAAGATGCCTTTTTATTTTTTCGCTTAGGAGATTTTTATGAAATGTTCTTTGAGGATGCGATTAAAGCATCCCAAGAATTAGAGATAACCTTAACAAGCCGCGAAGGTGGTTCTGAAGACAGGATTCCGATGTGCGGTGTTCCCTACCATTCAGCGCCTGGATATATCGAGCAGCTCGTTTCAAAAGGGTATAAGGTAGCGATTTGTGAGCAAATGGAAGACGCTAAGCTGACAAAAGGTATGGTCAAAAGGGAAGTTGTTCAGTTAATCACACCAGGAACGCTCATGGAAGGCAAGGGTTTATCAGATAAAGAGAATAACTATATTGCATCCATTACAGCATTTGAAGACAAAACCTATGGTTTTGCGTATAACGATATTTCAACAGGTGAGAGCAAGGTAACGTTGCTTTCCCATAATTTTGATGAAGTTTTGAATGAAATTGCTGTTTTAAGTGCAAAGGAAGTTGTCGTTTCCAGTCATTTTGATGGCGATCTGCAAAAGAAATTGCGTGAACGTGATGTGCTTGCCATTTCATTTGAAGATAATAGTTCAATAGAAATGAATTTTTCTCATCTAATAGAAGATTTAAATCAGGACAAACTAAAGCAAACGGTGGCAAGGCTGTTTAACTATTTATATCATTCTCAAAAAAGAAGTCTTGACCACCTTCAGCCAGTAACAACCTATCAAATTCATCAATTTATGAAAATTGATTATTATTCGAAGCGGAATTTGGAATTAACCGAAACGATTCGCTCTAAAGGGAAAAAAGGTTCGCTATTATGGCTCCTTGATGAAACGATGACGGCGATGGGGGGACGGATGTTAAAGCACTGGATTGACCGGCCCTTGATTGTACAAGACGAGATTGAATATCGCCATAAATTAGTTGAAGTGCTAATGAACCATTATTTTGAGCGCCAGGAACTTCGTGAAAAATTAAAAGAAGTGTATGATTTAGAACGGTTAGCAGGTCGTGTTGCCTTTGGTAACGTCAATGCACGTGACTTAGTCCAATTAAAACGGTCATTAATTCAGGTTCCTTTTTTAAAACAAATCTTAAACAGTATGCAGAATGATGATGTGAATAAAATAGTTGACCTTCTCGATCCTTGTGAAGATGTGACCGATTTGCTTGAACAGGCAATTGTGGAGAACCCGCCACTTTCCTTAAAAGAAGGAAATATGATTCGTGACGGTTACAATGCCCAGTTAGATCAATATCGCGATGCCAGCCGGAACGGGAAAACTTGGATTGCCCAGTTGGAACGCGAAGAGCGAGAAAAGACCGGGATTAAATCGTTGAAGGTGGGGTACAACCGGGTATTTGGCTACTATATTGAAGTGACCCGTGCGAACCTTCATCTCTTAACGGAAGGTCAGTACGAGCGTAAACAAACGTTAACGAACGCTGAACGGTTTATTACTCCTGAATTGAAGGAAAAAGAGGCATTAATTTTACAAGCAGAAGAAAAATGCGGCGAGCTCGAGTATGAATTATTCACCGAAATTCGTGAGATTGTGAAGGAATATATTCCGCGACTGCAAGCATTGGCGAAAACGGTAAGCGCACTAGATGTTTTGCAATGCTTCGCGCAAGTGAGTGAAGAGCGCCGCTATGTGAAACCGCAATTTTCAACTGAGCGACGTGTCGTAGTGAAGGATGGCCGCCACCCAGTTGTAGAGAAGGTTTTAAATGCACAGGAATATGTACCGAATGATTGCTTCATGGACAGTGACCGGGAAGTTCTGTTGATCACGGGACCAAACATGTCTGGTAAAAGTACGTATATGCGCCAAATCGCGTTAACAGCCATCCTCGCACAAATCGGCTGTTATGTTCCGGCATCTGAAGCGGTCCTGCCAATTTTTGACCAAGTGTTTACACGGATTGGGGCAGCTGATGATTTGATTTCAGGACAAAGTACCTTCATGGTCGAAATGTTAGAAGCCAAAAATGCGATTGCCAATGCCACTCAAAACAGCTTGATTCTTTTTGATGAAATTGGTCGCGGAACGTCTACTTACGACGGGATGGCCCTAGCACAGGCCATTATTGAATACATTCATAACCGCATTGGTGCGAAGACCCTGTTTTCAACGCACTATCATGAATTGACAGTGTTGGAAGAAGAATTATTGAAATTAAAGAACATTCACGTCAGTGCGATTGAGCACAACGGCAAAGTAGTTTTTCTTCATAAAATTAAAGAGGGACCGGCCGATAAGAGTTATGGGATTCATGTGGCGCAGTTGGCTGAACTTCCAGCAGAATTAATTGAACGAGCAAATGAAATTTTAACCGCTCTTGAGCAGCCTGATGTGGTGCAGGCTGTTCCGATAAAAGTGGAAGCAAGAGTAGTTGAGCAACCGGCGCAGTTATCATTTTTTGATGAGCCCAAAGATCCAAAAAAGCAGGAACTGTCTTCAAAAGAGAAAAAGGTTCTGGACAAAATTAAAGAACTAGATTTATTAGATGTGACACCGCTTCAAGCGATTAACATGTTATATGAACTCCAGAAAAAGCTAAAGTAGGAGGCGATTGCTGGTGGGGAAGATAATCCAATTAGATGACGCTTTATCGAATAAAATAGCGGCAGGGGAAGTAGTCGAACGCCCTGCCTCTGTTGTCAAAGAGCTAGTGGAAAATGCCATTGATGCCGGGAGTACGGTCATCGAAATTGAGGTAGAAGAAGCAGGACTCGCGAAGATCCGCATTACCGATAACGGAAACGGTATTGAAGAGGACGACGTGTTACTCGCTTTTCAACGTCACGCCACTTCCAAAATTAAAAATGAAAATGATTTGTTTCGCATTCGTACCCTCGGATTTCGCGGCGAAGCCTTGCCAAGTATCGCTTCCGTTTCCAGACTCGAGATGAAAACATCTACAGGAGATGGAGCCGGAAACCGCGTCGTGTTTGAAGGCGGCCGTGTGGAAGTGTTTGAAAAAGCTTCAAGTAGACGTGGTACGGATATCACCATTACCGATTTATTTTTCAATACGCCTGCCCGCTTGAAATATATGAAAACCATTCACACGGAACTTGGGAATATCACGGATGTGGTCAATCGGCTTGCGTTATCACATCCAGAGGTTGCCTTTCGTTTGATTCATAATGAAAGAAAGCTTTTGCAAACGAATGGAAATGGCGATGTGCGCCAAGTGCTGGCAGCTATATACGGACTGAGTATCGCCAAGCAGCTCGTACCTATTTCCGGGCAGTCGCTTGATTATAAGATCAGCGGCTTTGCCTCTATGCCTGAAGTAACAAGAGCATCTCGAAACTATATCTCAACGATGATCAATGGCCGGTTTATTAAAAACTATCCATTGGCAAAAGCGATTCAGGAAGGGTATCATACATTGCTTCCTATCGGGCGGTTTCCGATCGTCCTTTTGAATATAGAAATGGATCCATTGCTGGTAGATGTCAACGTACATCCTTCAAAAATGGAAGTCCGCATAAGTAAAGAAGCAGAATTAAATGAACTGGTTACTTCTATTATCAAGGATGCTTTTAAATCGAAAATATTGATTCCAACTGCGTATAACCCTGTGAAAAAAGAAGTGCCGAAATCAGAACAAACTACGTTGGTCCTAGATGAAGGGACAATTCCCGCTGACATGGAACTGAAGAGTGCATTTACTACGAGAACGGTTGAGATACCGTATTCTTTTGATCATAAAGAAAAAGACCGGATATATGAATCAAATACGTGGGAATCGATTAATCCATTTGTTGATTCAAGTGAATCTCCTTATGAAGAAAGAATTGAATCCAATAATAGCAGCCAAATGGTGAAAACGGAAAATGAACCCGTTGATAATGGTTTAGTGGAAGATTCATTAAATGAATCCAATCAAGTCGAAAGCCGAGTCCCACGCCTGTATCCGATTGGACAAATGCACGGAACCTACATTTTCGCACAAAATGAAAATGGGCTTTATATCGTTGATCAACATGCCGCTCAAGAGCGGCTTAAGTATGAGTATTTTCGTGAAAAAGTGGGGCAAGTTCAGTCTGAGCTACAGGAAATGCTTGTACCATTAACTTTTGAATATTCAACAGACGAATACTTGAAGATAAATGAATACTCGAATGAGTTAGAAAAGGTAGGAGTTTTTCTCGAGGAATTTGGCCTGAATAGTTTCATAGTCCGCTCCCATCCACAATGGTTTCCTAAGGGAGAGGAAAAGCAAATCATTGAAGAAATGATCGAACAGCTTTTATTAATGAAAAAAGTCGATATTAAAAAACTGCGTGAGGAAGCGGCCATAATGATGAGCTGTAAAGCTTCGATTAAAGCCAATCGTCATTTGCGAAATGATGAAATCCAAGCGCTGCTGGACGATTTGCGAAAAGCATCGGATCCCTTTACCTGTCCGCATGGAAGACCAATCATCGTCCACTACTCTGTGTACGAAATGGAGAAAATGTTTAAAAGGGTCATGTAGTTGAGCTGCTCTACGTTACTTTGAGCAGTAAGAATAAGAGAACTCGGTCACGTAGGAAGGGTCTATGTGACCGAAATGGGATAAAAGAAGGGAACTGGGTCACGTAGGAAGGGTCTACGTGACCCAAATGGGATAAAAGAAGGGAACTGGGTCACGTAGGAGGGGTCTACGTGACCCAAATGGGATAAAAGAAGGGAACTGGGTCACGGAGAGGTTCTCCTAACACAAATAGTTTTACATGATGAAAAACCGACCTCTTCTGTATTCAGAAAGGTCGGTTTTTAATTTGAGTTTAATTATTTACCTTGAATTAATCCCTTAACCACTTGACCCAGTGACTCACTTACAGGTGTAGCGGGACGGCCGAGAAGTTTTTCGAAATCATTGCTTTCGACTTCTAATGCACCATCGCGGATTCCTTTTTGGATGCCAACAAGGAAAGGAATAAGGAAATCTGGTAATCCTGCACTTTTCATAATATCGGCATAAGCGACATCATCCACCTGTTGCACTGGTACTTCTTTACCCAATACAGTACCAATGGCAGAAACAAGTTCTTCCTGTGTCAATAGTTTACCCGAAAGCTCATAAATCGTATTTTCATGTCCTTCACCAGCAAGTACCGCAGCAGCTGCCTCTGCATAATCTTGTTGCAGTGCCCATCCTACTTTACCAGAACCTGCAGATGTCACCCATGGAGCTCCTGCTAAGACACCTTGAATGCTAGGAATTTCATTCTCCAAATACCAGTTATTGCGTAAGAAGGAATAAGGGATGCCTGTTTTTAAGATCGCTTCTTCCGTAGCAACGTGTGGCGGTGCAAGGAACATTGTAGTTTCACCTGCATTCGCTAAACTAGTATAAGCAATGAAACTTACCCCAGCGCGCTGTGCTGCTGATACAGCATTTGTGTGCTGTCGAATTCTTGTTTCATTGTCCCCATCCGCAGAAATAATAAGTAAGCGGTCAATACCAGCAAAAGCTGAATCCAATGTTTCTGGGTGGTCAAAATCCCCTTGTCGAACTTCTACTCCACGAGCTCGTAAACCCTCTGCTTTCTCGGGATTGCGAACACTTACAGCCAATTGAGTTGCTGGGATAGTTTTCAATAGGGTCTCTACAACTTTTGTACCAAATTTTCCGGTTGCACCTGTAACAAGCATTTTCATAATCTTTTCCTCCAATTAGTTTTATTTTGTTTAATTGTAAACAAATCGATTACCTGTAACTATAATAGTTACATTTTAAAATTTTGTCAACACCTTAAAAAATATTTAAGGTATAATACATTTGTAATTAGATTAGTTACATGATATAAGGGAATAATCATAAGGAAGGTGACGAAGATGTCTATAAGCAGTCGGTTTGCCGTTGGCATTCATATATTAGCTCTTATTGAAATAAATAAAGATGGGGTAAGCTCATCAGAATATTTAGCAGGCAGTGTAAACACGAATCCTGCAGTAATCAGAAAAATTATGGGGATGCTCAAAAAAGCAGGGTTAGTAGAAGTACATCCTGGTATTGCGGGGGCTAAATTGGCTCGGGAATTATCGGATATTACCTTGCTGGACGTGTATAAGGCAGTTAATGTTGTACAGGAGAAAGAACTGTTTAGTGTACATGATGATCCCAATCCTGCTTGCCCGGTCGGAAGGAATATCCAGGATACTATAGGTCCGTTATTTTCTGCAGCACAATTAGCCATGGAGAAAACCTTGGAAAATGTCACCCTTGAAGAAGTGGTAAAGGATATTGTAAAAAAGGGAACTTAATAGGAGCCACAACCAAAACAAACAGACTGTCGAACTCTTCGACAGTCTGTTTGAATTATTTTACTGCAGCTTGCAGCTTATTCATATAAGGAATAGCTTTCCCTGTTCCAATCGCCACAGATTCAAGTGGATTATCAGCCAGCTGAACTGGTACGACGATCTCCTTGCTTAACCATTCCTCCATGCCGTTCAGCAATGAACCGCCGCCTGTTAAGATGACACCGCGGTCAACGATGTCGCCGCTTAGTTCTGCCGGACAATCCTCAAGTGTGGCGCGAATCGCTTCTAAAATATGCAACAATGACTCTTTCAAGGCATTGCGAATTTCAAAGGATGATAGTTTGATAGTTTTTGGCAAACCTGACACAAGGTCACGCCCGCGGATCTCCATGAATTTTTCATCATGATCAATCAAGGCATAGCCAATTTCCATCTTCACTTTTTCAGAAGTCCTCTCACCAATCAACACATTGTATTCTTTGCGAACATATTGAAAGATATCTTCGTCAAGGCGGTCACCGCCGACTTTAATAGAGTGGCACGATACCACGCCTCCAAAGGAAATAATCGCAACTTCCGTATTTCCACCGCCAATGTCCACGACTACATTGGCAACCGGTTCATCAATTGGCATTCCAACGCCAATTGCAGCAGCTACAGGCTCCTCAATTAAAGTAATTTTCTTAGCTCCTGCGTTTTTAACAGCATCGTGAATCGCTCGTCTCTCTACACTTGTAGCACCTGAAGGGATGCACACAACAACATTTGGCTTACGGATGGCTAAACCAAGCTTTTTGGAAGCCTTCTTTAGGATATTCTTTAACATTTCTGTTGTAAGGTCAAAATCGGCAATAACTCCCTCTTTTAATGGACGAATTGTTACAAATTTTTCTGGAGTTTTTCCGACCATTTCATAGGCTTCTGAACCGACAGCCACAATATTTTTTGTAGTTGTATCCACAACTACCACGGAAGGCTCATTTAGCGCAATTCCTTTATTTTTGCTGTAAACCAATATATTTGCAGTACCTAAATCAATTCCGATATCATAATTTGATAGCATCTATATCACCCTTATTTCCTAGTTTTTTTAAATATAATCAAATACCCGCATGTCAAAATGCGAGCTTTTTTTACAAAATAATCTACGATTAAGCCTAACATGAATATGGGGGTAATAAGTGGTTTGTAAATGAACCGTTATCGTTTTGTAATTTAAGGCGAAAAAATTTTCTAATTTGTAATTGAAATGAAAAAAATAAATTCATTTGTTAAAAACGCATAGAATAGAAATTTTTTGTATATACTTGTTTGATGTTCAACTGCTTTTTTATAATTGTGTTACGATGAAGTAGTGGAAGTTACCGTTCCATTTAAAAAGGTATAAGGCAGTGTGAAAATATTGGATTCAAAACAAAAACTATTAGTCATCATCGGACCAACCGCAGTAGGAAAAACAAAGCTAAGTGTTGAATTGGCCAAACAGTATAATGGTGAGATCATCAGTGGTGATTCGATGCAAATCTATCGAGGCATGGATATTGGTACAGCAAAAATAACACAGGATGAAATGGAAGGAATTCCTCACCATTTGATTGATATTAAGGAGCCCGACGAAAATTTTTCCGTTGCTGAATTCCAAACACTTGTAAGGGCAAAGATAGAAGAGATTGCCAAAAAGGGCAAACTCCCTATTATAGCTGGTGGAACAGGGCTGTATATTCAATCTGTTATTTATGATTATCAATTTTCCGATGTTTCAGGTGATGAACAATTTCGTCAGCAGCTAGAAGAACGATCAAAAGAAATCGGCAATGAGGCACTTTATAAAGAATTAATCGAAGTGGATCCTGAGAGTGCATCACAAATTCATCCCAACAATGTCAGAAGGGTCATTCGTGCCCTGGAAATTTATCATCTTACGGGTAAAACGATGCATGAATTTCAACGGACTCAGGAGCCTGATCTCTTGTTTGATACGGCACTCGTTGGCCTATCAATGGAAAGAGATAAGCTTTATGATCGGATTAATAGTCGAGTGAATGTAATGGTAGAACAGGGACTTTTAGAGGAAGTAAAACGATTGTATCACCAGGGCATTCGCGATTGTCAGTCGATTCAGGCAATCGGATACAAAGAAATTTATGAATACCTGGATGGGAAAGTTTCCTATGAGGATGCGGTTGAAGCCCTCAAGCAAAATTCTCGTCGCTATGCCAAAAGACAATTAACTTGGTTTCGCAACAAAATGGATGTAAAATGGTTTGATATGACAGATGTGAATAATTTCACTAAAAAAATAACGGAAATTTCGCATTATGTTGAAGGAAAGCTACAAGTAAAATCGAATACATATTAGTAGAGATAAAAGAGGAGGATATACAAATGAAAACCACTATTAACATTCAAGACCAATTTTTAAATCAATGCCGTAAAGATAATACACACGTTACGGTATTCCTGCTGAACGGATTCCAATTAAGAGGCCAAATTAAAGGCTTTGATAATTTTACAGTTCTTTTTGAATCAGAGGGGAAACAGCAATTGGTATTTAAGCATGCTATTTCAACGTTTGCACCTCAAAGAAATGTACAACTTGAATTGGATAACAATCAATAAAATTTCACGTAAATCTGAGCCCATAATGAAAGGGCTCTTTTTTATTTTTAGGTGTAAAACTAATTGCTAATTATTAATCCTGTTGATTGGAGCGGAAGGCGCTCGACTCCTGCGGGAGTACGGGGCCGAGGAGGCTCCCCGGCACGCCCGCGGAAAGCGAGCGCCTGGAGCGGAAATCAAAAGCCATGCTTACCAACTTATTTTTCAAGTTTATTTAATGAAATGCATAAGTTTTGAATACACATAATTTGAAGGATTATGTTTTCCTTTTACACTTAAGAATTTTTTGGACAAAAATTCTGATTTCATAATAGCCTACCATACGTATACTGTTTGCAGAATGAGAGGTGAAAGCTTTGGATCAACCAATTCGCATGAAAAGTAACGGGCAAATAACCGTTAGTCTTAATTCTCAAAAAAGAAAAACAATAACGAAAGAATTACCTGACTTTCAAGTTGTTCCAAAGGTCATTCCCCCTGAGCATACGGCTCTAAAGGAGATTGAAGAGGAGCTTGGGGCTTTGGTTGGTATGGAAGAAATGAAACGAATGATAAAGGAAATTTATGCATGGATCTATGTGAACAAGAAACGGGAGGAAATGGGGTTAAAAGCAAGAAAGCAAGCTCTCCATATGATGTTTAAAGGTAATCCCGGGACAGGAAAAACAACCGTAGCAAGGCTGATTGGCAAGCTGTTTCATAAGATGAATGTCCTTTCAAAAGGTCATTTAATTGAGGCGGAGCGCGCAGATCTCGTGGGTGAATATATCGGCCACACCGCCCAAAAAACACGGGATTTAATCAAAAAGGCCCAAGGGGGGATTTTGTTTATTGATGAAGCCTATTCCTTAGGTCGTGGCGGGGAAAAGGATTTTGGCAAGGAAGCGATCGATACGCTCGTCAAACATATGGAAGATAAGCAGCACGAGTTTATTCTCATTCTGGCGGGATATTCACGCGAAATGGATTATTTCCTCACACTAAACCCAGGACTTCATTCTCGCTTTCCTTTAGTCATTGATTTTCCTGACTATAACATTGATCAATTAATGGAAATTGCGGACAGGATGATGGTGGAAAGGGAATACAATTTTAGCCATGAGGCGGAGAAAAAGTTGAAAGAGCATTTAATCTGGGTAAAGGCAGTTCTAAGTCCGACCAGTTTTTCAAATGGTCGTTATGTCCGGAATATTATCGAAAAATCGATACGGGCACAAGCAATGAGACTTTTACTGTTAAATAGCTATGACAGGCATGAATTAATGACTTTGAGAAGCAATGATTTAGTGTTTGAGGAAGATTAAAAAAATCGACGGATCTCCGTCGATTTTTTATTGCTCTCTTAGTCTCCGCGTTGGCAGTTTCCAATCGAATGTATAGGATAGAACGCGCAGTACCGTGACAAGAACAAATAATGTATATAATTCCCAAGAGCTTGATGCAAGGTCAAGTCCAATTATCAGACCGGCAAGAATTGCCCAAACGGCATAAATTTCTGATCGTAAGACAATGGGTTTTCGACCGGCTAATAAATCGCGGATAATTCCACCACCAATTCCGGTTAGTACTGCAGCCACTATTACAGCACTAAGAGGATGGTTCATTTTTGCAGCATAAATGGCCCCTTGAATCGCAAACGCAGACAATCCAATCGCATCAAACAGGTTGCCCCATCGGTGCCAGTGTTTAAGGAGGTTATTTGGAAATAAAAATACCGCTGTAATGGATAACAAAGCAATTTGAAAAAATAAACCCTGTTCCCATAAAGCAGATACGGGAACACCAATCAAAAGGTTTCGAATTGCCCCGCCGCCAAATGCGGTCACAATCCCTAAAATATAAACACCTAGAATATCATATTCCTCTTCCATGGCCACGATCGCGCCGCTGACCGCAAAGGCAATCGTACCAATCATACTTAATACTTCCCATGTCATTTCTTTTCCATTGCTCCTCGAGGTAAATTTTTATAAAAGCACTATTTGCACAGTGATTTGTTCATTTAATAAACAATAAAATTTTACCATGGTAAGAGAAAATTACAACTAATTTTTTTATAAAGTGATATTAAGGGGAAAAATAGAGAATATCTGTTATTTTTGTTATGATGAGAGGTAGAGCATTTGCGAAGGGAAGGATGTAGTTGGAACAAAGAGATACAAAAGAAAAAGCGATTCTCGTCGGCTGCCAAACGAATGCGGATGATGATTTGCGTTTTCAATATTCGATGGATGAATTAGCTTCCTTAACAGAAACGGCACAGGGTGAAGTATTGATTTCTGTTGTGCAAAAAAGAGATCGACGTCATCCGGCTACTTATATTGGTAAAGGAAAGGTGGAAGAGCTAGTAGCGTTAGTAGAGGAACTTGAGGCAGATATTATAATCTTCAATGATGAGCTATCCCCGAGTCAAAAGCGGAACCTAGCCTCTGAAATCAATGCCCGGATTATAGACAGGACACAGCTTATCTTAGATATTTTTGCTCAAAGGGCACGTTCGAAAGAAGGAAAACTCCAAGTGGAGTTGGCGCAGTTACAATACATACTCCCCCGCTTAGCTGGTCAGGGAACGGCGTTATCAAGACTAGGAGCTGGAATTGGTACGAGAGGGCCTGGGGAAACCAAGCTTGAGTCGGACCGTCGTCATATTCGCCGTAGAATTGATGATATTAAAACGCAGCTTTCCGTTATTGTCCAGCACCGGGAACGATACCGGGAGAGAAGAAAGAAAAATAAAGCTTTTCAAGTTGCCATTGTCGGTTACACAAATGCCGGTAAATCAACATTATTTAATCGCTTGTCAGAAGCAGACTCTTATGAGGAAAATCAGTTGTTCGCAACACTTGACCCAATGACACGAAAATTGATTCTACCAAGCGGCTTTTTAGCGTTGATTACCGATACCGTTGGATTTATTCAAGACTTACCAACAGCGCTTATTGCCGCTTTCCGCTCAACGCTTGAAGAAGTGAGAGAAGCAGATTTGCTGCTCCATGTCGTCGATATGTCGAATCCTGATTATTTTCATCATGAAAAGACGGTAAACAAACTGCTGGAAGAACTAGACGTAAAAGATATCCCGCAATTAACGGTTTATAACAAAAAAGATATCCAGCATCCTGATTTCGTTCCGACAGCCGACACACCGACTGCCTTTATAAGTGCCTTTAATCAAGAGGACCGGTTAGCACTTAAGGGGAAAATCGAAAAGGTCGTCATGGAAATGATGGAAACATATGAGGTGAAAGTTCCTTCTACTGAAGGAAAGCTCCTTTCCCAATTGAAAAATGAAACGATATTAAGAGAGTTGTCCTTCGATAAAGAAGGCCAGTTCTATCGATGCAGGGGCTTTTCATTAAAAGATCATCAAATTACAGGGCAATTACAGAAATATAAAATGTAGATTGGAGTAACATCATGTTTCAACAGTTGAAAAATGGGGAAAAGCTTCAACCACTGGTTAAAAAAGTGGAGCAGCAAATTGCTGGAGCTCATAAAGAAATCGATGAGAGATCAGAATCAAATCAATTTCGCGTTTTAAAAAGCTATCAAAAACATCGGGTCAGTGATTCTCATTTTATCCCGACAACAGGTTATGGGTACGATGATATTGGCCGGGACACGCTGGAGTTAATTTATGCTGACGTATTTGGCGGAGAAGCCGGCCTTGTCCGTCCGCAAATTATTTCCGGGACTCACGCCATTTCCATAGCATTGTTTGGCGTCCTTCGCCCAGGTGATGAGCTTCTCTATATTACTGGAAAACCATATGATACCCTCGAAGAAATTGTCGGGATTCGCGGGAATGGTGTGGGGTCCCTAAAGGAATTTGGCATTACTTATGATAGTGTCTCCTTGACTAAAAAGGGCGGAATTGACTGGGATACGGTTGCAAGTAAAATCAAGCCAAATACCAAAATGATTGGGATTCAGCGCTCGAAGGGCTATGCAACTCGTCCATCGTTCACGGTTGCTGAAATTGGCGAAATGATAGCGTTTGTTAAAGAAATCAAGCAAGATGTGGTTGTGTTTGTTGATAATTGTTACGGCGAATTTGTTGAGGAGCTAGAGCCTTGTCATGTTGGGGCAGATTTGATGGCTGGGTCCCTCATTAAAAATCCTGGTGGCGGAATCGTTAAAACGGGCGGCTATATCGTCGGCAAGAAAAATTGGGTAGAAGCTTGCTCATACCGGATGACTTCTCCTGGAATTGGGGCTGAGGCAGGTGCTTCCCTTTATAGCCTTCAAGAAATGTACCAAGGTTTTTTCCTGGCACCACATGTTGTGGCACAAGCACTTAAAGGGGCTGTTTTAACAGCCGCGATGTTGGAGAATTTGGGAATGAATTCTTCGCCTAAATGGGATGCGAAGCGAACGGATTTAATTCAATCGGTGCAATTTGATGATCGCGATAAGATGGTTGCTTTTTGCCAGGCGATACAATTTGCCTCTCCGATCAATTCTTATGTTACGCCACATCCGAGCTATATGCCTGGTTATGAGGACGACGTCATTATGGCGGCAGGAACCTTTATCCAAGGAGCAAGCATTGAACTGACAGCAGATGGTCCCATCAGGCCGCCGTATGTTGCCTATGTTCAAGGCGGTTTAACCTATGCACATGTAAAAATGGCCGTTTGTCTTGCTATTGATCATCTAACTGAAAAAGGATTAATTAAACTGCAATAGGAAAACCTATAAATTGGACAGTTGTTGACACTGTCCTTTTAATACATATAAAAACCATGTTAGATTATCTAACATAAGATTGACATATTATCTAACGTCAAATATAATAACAATATGAATTAAGTAAAGGGAGGAGAAATTTGGTGAATAGTAAGGAAATCCGCCGTTCCATGCCATTGTTTCCCATTGGAACTGTCATGCAATTAACAGAATTGACAGCTAGGCAAATCCGTTATTACGAAGAACACCAATTAATTTCTCCAGCTAGAACCGAGGGAAACAGGCGGTTATTTAGCTTAAATGATATTGATAGACTGTTAGAAATCAAGGATTTAATTGATCAAGGAGTTAACATGGCTGGTATTAAGCAGCTATTCTTGGTCAAGCAGGAACAATCAAATGTTCTTGCACAGGATGCGGAAAAGGCAAAACGCGAGTTAACAGATGACCAGTTGAGAAAACTACTTCGTAATGAGTTAATTCATTCTAATAGATTGAATCGTTCCTCACTACGCCAAGGTGATATGTCTCGCTTTTTCCATTAAAATCTTTTTTGAAAAATTAGGGGGATTGAAAAATGCCAAAGTATTCAAGAGATGATATTCAACGTTTCGCAAAAGAAGAAAATGTAAAATTTATTCGTTTACAGTTCACTGATATTCTTGGAACTATTAAAAACGTTGAGATTCCAATCAGTCAATTAGAAAAAGCACTAGATAACAAAATGATGTTTGATGGTTCTTCAATTGAAGGATTTGTCCGTATTGAAGAGTCTGATATGTACCTATATCCAGATTTAAGCACTTGGGTTGTTTTTCCTTGGACAGCTGAAAAAGGAAAAGTTGCTCGTTTAATCTGTGATATTTATACTCCTGAAGGAAAACCTTTTGAAGGGGATCCTCGTAATAACTTAAGAAGAGTATTAAAGGAAATGGAAGACCTTGGTTTCACAAACTTTAACCTTGGACCTGAACCAGAATTCTTCTTATTTAAATTAGACCAAAAAGGTGAGCCTACATTAGAATTGAACGACCAAGGCGGTTACTTTGACCTTGCTCCAACAGATTTAGGGGAAAACTGCCGTCGCGATATCGTTCTTGAACTTGAGGAAATGGGCTTTGAAATCGAAGCTTCTCACCACGAAGTAGCGCCAGGTCAACACGAAATCGATTTTAAATATGCGGATGCTTTAACAGCATGCGACCAAATCCAAACATTCAAGCTTGTTGTTAAAACTATTGCACGTAAGCATGGTTTACACGCAACATTTATGCCAAAACCATTATTCGGCGTAAACGGATCTGGAATGCACTGCAACCTTTCATTATTTAAAAATGGCCAAAATGCATTCTACGAGCCAACTGGTAACCTTGAATTGAGCGATACAGCACGCCAATTCATCGCAGGAGTTCTAAAGCACGCTCCTAACTTTACAGCGGTTACTAACCCAACTGTAAACTCTTATAAGCGTCTTGTACCTGGTTATGAAGCACCTTGTTATGTGGCATGGTCTGCAAGAAACCGTTCACCACTCATCCGTATTCCTGCTTCACGCGGATTAAGCACACGGGTTGAAGTACGTAGCGTAGACCCAGCTGCAAACCCATATCTAGCAATGGCAGTTCTATTAAAAGCTGGATTAGATGGAATTAAAAACAATTTAACTCCTCCAGCACCAGTTGATCGTAACATTTATGTAATGAGCAAAGAAGAAAGATTAGAAGAAGGCATCATCGATCTACCTGCAACTTTAGCTCAAGCATTAGATCAATTAAGTTCTGATGAAGTCATCGTTTCTGGTCTTGGCGAGCACATCTTCGAACACTTTGTGGAAGCAAAAGAGATCGAATGGGATATGTTCCGTACCGTCGTTCACCAATGGGAACGCGATCAGTATCTGAGCATGTATTAATTTTCGAAAGCCTTGTCGCTATTAGCGTCAGGGCTTTTTTTTTGAGAAATAATATAGAATACCATTATTAAAAAAATTTTATAGTGGATGCATTTACCCAAGAGTCCCTTTTTCTTGGTTTACGGTAAATGAAACGCCCGTGCATTTACCCGAGGAGAACTTTTTCTTGCTTTATGGGTAATGCAATGGGTACGATCTCCTAAAAAAGTAACCAATGATAAAAAACCAGCATTCAATAAAACTATGCTGGTTACTAAAAAGGTCATTTTTCTTCACTTTTCTGTCTTAAAAGCTTCAATCCAGATAGGGTGGCATCACCAAAAATCCCGGCAACAATTGAAATGATGATATTCTCAACATTAGAATTTGGAGCTGTATACAAAACGAGGAGAAGTGCAGCTACCGCACCAAGAAGCATTTCTTCTAGAAAACCAAGATAAATGAACTTTTTTGTTTTTCTTGGCATAATAATTTTACCATGCTTTCGAACATGTCCAATGATTCCCACTGTCCCACCAATTACTAAAGAGAAAATAATGTCAACCAACATATGTTTCTCACTCTCCTTAAGCCTAAATTTTTGGACCTAAGGTAAATCTTGGTGTATTACCATTATACTAAACTTGGAAACTTCTGAGCATAGGGAAAAATACTGAATTTTCACTACACTCAAACAGATTATATTTTTTGTGAAAAATTTTCCCAATATCAGTTTGGAAAAAAGAAGAGTCGGCATTGAATTGCCGACTCTGTCTTAATGAATATGTCTATATACTCCAATAACTTTTCCGAGAATAGAAACATTGCGTAAAATGATAGGATCCATAGTGGAATTTTCCGGCTGCAAGCGAATGAAATCTTTTTCTTTGAAAAATCTCTTACATGTCGCTTCATCTTCTTCTGTCATTGCAACAACAATATCCCCATTATTTGCTGTTTGTTGCTGCTTCACGATTACATAATCCCCGTCCAGGATGCCAGCTTCTATCATACTTTCACCCATGATTTCTAGCATAAATACATGTTCATCTGCAGGTGCTAGTCTTTCTGGTAGTGGGAAATATTCTTCCACGTTTTCAATTGCTGTAATTGGCAAGCCTGCTGTAACTTTACCGACCACTGGAACATTAACAACATTGTTTCTTGGGATATGAGCTAATTCATCGACCTCTAAAATTTCAATCGCTCTAGGTTTTGTTGGATCTCGTCTAATAAGTCCTTTACTTTCTAATCTAGCTAAATGGCCATGTACAGTAGAACTTGAGGCAAGTCCAACCGCTTCGCCGATTTCACGTACGGATGGTGGATAGCCCTTGCTCTTAACCTCATCTTTAATAAAATCCAGGATATCCTGCTGCCGCTTTGATATTTTTACCATGATAAAATGCACCTCGCCTGGTTAATGTTGTCTTAATTATATCATGTTCGCCAATTTTATACAAACATAAGTTCGAATTTATAGTTGACAACAAACAAGTGTTCGAATTATAATCAAAACATAATAATCGAACGTACATTCTATTAAGAGGTGTTATTCATGAAAAAATTATGGAACCAATACTCATACGCTATTATTCTTTTGCTAGTAAGCTGTACATTTGCACTCATACTATCCGTTCAACAAACTTCCAATGACAAGGATAAATATCTAAAGGTGATTGTCTCTGAAGGAGATTCGCTTTGGAAGATTTCCGATCAATATGCTGGTCAGCATTCTCTTTCTAATAAGGAATTTGTCAGCTGGGTGAAAAAGCATAATAAAAATGTAGATGACCAAATTTACCCTGGAGATGAGATTGTCATTCCGGTCAGCACAGATACTTCTGATACGACTGAATTAGCAAGTGCCATTGGAGATTAGAATTTTATGAAAGCTATTATATACTGCCGTGTAAGTACAAATAAGGAAACACAAGAAACTTCCTTGCAGCGTCAGGAAGAAGAACTTATTCAACTCGCAAAGAAGCATGATTTTGAAATCGACTCGATAATTAAAGAACAGGCAAGCGGCTATGACTTCGATAGAGATGGAATCCTTCAAGTCTTAGAAGGGATCAAGGATAAAAAGGTACAAGCATTGCTAATCCAAGACGAAACCCGGCTTGGAAGAGGCAATGCTAAAATTGCTCTTTTACATTGCATTTTAAAAGAGGGGATCAAACTTTATAGCATTTCTCATAATGGCGAACTGCAGCTTTCAGAATCAGATTCCATGGTATTGAAAATTGTCAGTATGGTGGAGGAATACCAGCGAAAGCTCCATAATGTAAAAATTAAACGCGGAATGAAACGGGCAGTTGAACAAGGTTATCAACCACAAAAAAATTTAAAAAACCTTGGTAACGCATCAGGCCGAGAAAAAATTGAAGTTCCTGTTGAAGAAATTGTACGATTAAGAAAAAACAACTTAACCTTCCATGAGATAGCCGCAATATTAAGAGGATTTGGTTATAATATTTCCAAAGCGACTGTCCATCGCAGATACCAGGAATATATGGATTCCCAAGATGAGTAGACCTTTTGCCTTGTCATTAGGTCTTTTTTTTAGTAAAATCAGTTGCTATGTAAACAGTTTTTATGAAAGTTGGTGTTTAAATGCTATCCAAAGAAAAAATGGCCAGAATTAATGAGCTTGCTAGGAAAGCAAAAGCAACCGGGTTAACGGAATCAGAAGCGAAAGAGCAAACGAATTTAAGAAGTGAATATCTAGCAACTTTCCGATCAAATATGCTTGATACATTAACCAATACAAAGTTCATTGATCCATTAGGTAATGACGTTACACCAGAAAAACTAAAAACAAGAAAGAAAAATAATCTTCATTAATTCAAGGAATACAATTATTTGTATTCCTTTTTTACATACACAAACCATCTCTGTGTCAAAATAAGAAATAAAGTGAAAATTAATTTCTTTTATTAAGTTTATTGGTTGAATTAAATTTGGGGGCAATATAATATTAAGGATGTATTTTAGTATCCATGTGATGAAGAAAGGATGTAATTCATGTTTAATACTATTGATGATTTATCCGTAACTTCCATTCGTACACTTTCCATAGATGCGATTGAGAAAGCAAACTCAGGTCATCCGGGAATGCCAATGGGCGCAGCGCCAATGACCTATACATTATGGACTCGCTTCATGAACCATAATCCGAAGAATCCGCATTGGTTTAACCGCGATCGTTTTGTGTTATCTGCAGGTCACGGATCTGCGTTGTTGTACAGCATGCTTCATCTATCTGGTTACAATTTATCGATGGAAGATTTAAAGCAATTCCGTCAATGGGGAAGTAAAACTCCAGGACATCCAGAATATGGCCACACCGAGGGTATAGAAGCTACAACTGGTCCACTAGGTCAAGGGATTGCAATGGCAGTGGGTATGGCAATGGCAGAACGCCATGTAGCAAGTGTTTATAATAAAGACAATTATGAACTTGTGAACCATTATACATACAGCATTTGCGGCGATGGAGACTTAATGGAAGGTGTATCTGCTGAAGCAGCTTCGCTTGCAGGTCACTTGAAATTAGGACGATTAGTTGTTCTTTATGATTCAAATGATATTTCACTTGATGGTGACTTGAATAAATCCTTCTCTGAAAGTGTTAAAGAGCGCTTTTCATCATACGGCTGGCAGTACCTTCGCGTAGAAGATGGCAACAATCTTGAAGAAATCGCAAAAGCTCTTGAAGAAGCAAGAAATGATCTTGATCGTCCTACAATGATTGAAGTTAGAACAGTTATTGGATATGGTTCACCAAACCGTGCGGGAACTTCTGGCGTTCACGGCTCACCACTAGGTGCTGAAGAGTTAAAACTGACAAAGGAAGCATATAAGTGGACATTTGATGCGGACTTCCATGTACCACAAGAAGTATATGATAACTTCCAAAAGTTAATTGTGGAAACTGGTGAGAAAAAGGAAAAAGAATGGAATGACCTTTTCGCACAATATAAAAATGAGTATCCAGAATTGGCTAAACAACTTGAGCAAGCATTAAATCATGAACTTCCTGAAGGATGGGACAAGGATATCCCAGTATACAGCGAAGGCAAAGCTCTTGCTAGCCGTGCTTCTTCTGGTGAAGTATTAAATGCGATTGCAAAAAATCTGCCAACATTTATCGGTGGTTCTGCAGACCTTGCTGGTTCCAATAAAACGATGATTAAAGGAACGAAGGATTATATGCCTGGCTCATACGAAGGCCGTAATTTCTGGTTTGGCGTTCGTGAATTTGCCATGGGTGCTGCATTGAATGGTATTGCTCTACATGGTGGAGTACAAGTTTTTGGAGGAACTTTCTTTGTGTTCTCTGATTACCTTCGTCCGGCAATTCGTCTTGCGGCCTTAATGGGACTGCCTGTAACATATGTATTTACCCATGACAGTATTGCGGTTGGGGAAGACGGTCCTACACATGAACCTATCGAACAGCTTGCTGCTCTTCGTGCAATGCCAGGATTATCAATCATTCGTCCTGCAGATGGAAATGAAACAGCCGCAGCTTGGAAGCTTGCTGTTGAATCTAAAAACACACCAACTGCGCTTGTTTTAACTCGTCAAGATTTACCGACATTAAAGGGAACTGATACAAACGCATATGAGGGAGTTTCAAAGGGTGCGTATGTGGTTTCTCCTTCAGAAAGAGAAACTCCAGATGCATTGTTACTCGCAACTGGTTCAGAAGTAAGCCTTGCGGTTGAAGCACAAAAAGCTTTAGCAGGCGAAGGCGTTCACGTATCCGTTGTAAGTATGCCTTCATGGGATCGTTTTGAAAAGCAATCTCAAGAATATAAGGATTCCGTACTTCCTAAGAATGTGAAGAAACGTCTAGGAATTGAAGTAGGTGCTTCCTTTGGCTGGCACAAATATACCGGTGATGAAGGCGATGTATTAGCCATTGATAAATTCGGAGCATCTGCACCAGGTGAAAAGATTATGGAAGAATACGGCTTCACTGTAAGCAACGTAGTTGCCCGTGTGAAAGCACTTTTGCAGAAATAAAATATATGTTAAGAGAGGACGGAATTTCCGTTTTCTCTTTTTTTTGGTATTACATTCATAGTTGCTATTATGAAAAAAATACAAACTTTTGCTGAGGGATAACCAAAAAATTTACAACATAATTCCTATGATTTACAAATATTTCCTAGTAGATTACACATATCGTAAATAATATTTTTAAATTAATAACCAATATGTCAGATGGAATTGTGTTCAATTCAATATACAATAGGAATACGTGTTATTATCAGAATATTATTAATTTTAAAATTATCTTATGAGGAGGTCAATCAAAATGTCAGCCATTTCAACTATTAAAATTTTAAAAGAGAATACCATTTTAAGTTTTTCACCTTCAAACCAACCAGTATGTAAAGCAATTAGCGGGGATGTGATTACATTTGAAACCTGCGACTGTTTTAGCAACCAGATTCAAAGCGAAGAACAATTATTCAGTTCTGTAGGTTGGGATAAAATTAATCCTGCAACTGGCCCTTTATTTGTAGAGGAAGCTGAACCAGGAGATATTTTGAAGGTAGAAATCTTAAAGATTTCTATTGCAAAACAGGGGGTAATGACAGTCGCTCCCAATCTTGGTGTTTTAGGCGAAGCTATTAAAGAAGAAAAAACAAAAATCATCCGCATTGAAAATGGAAAAGCTTTGTTTAATGAAAAAATTCAAATCCCTGTTCGGCCTATGATTGGTGTCATCGGAACATCCCCAGAAACAGAAGAAATACCAACGGGTACTCCGGGGCAGCATGGAGGAAATATGGATTGTAAACGGATTGTGGAGGGAGCCGTACTTTATCTCCCAGTTCATGTAAACGGGGCACTTTTATCGATGGGAGATCTTCACGCAGTAATGGGTGACGGGGAGGTAATCATTTGCGGACTTGAAATTTCTGGCGAAGTAACGGTTCGTGTAAGTGTTATTAAAGACAAAATATTTCCACTGCCTTTGCTAAAAGAAGGGGATCACATCATGACCATCGCCTCTGCGGAGACCTTAGACTTGGCAGCAAAACAAGCTACATTGCAAATGCACAACTTTTTAATAGAGGAACTCGGGGTGGAATTTAACGAAGCCGGCATGCTGCTTAGTTTGGTTGGGAATCTTAGAATTTGTCAGGTAGTAGACCCTTTAATGACCGCTAGAATGGAACTACCATTATCGATTCTAGAAAATTATCATTACCATTTAGCCTAAGGAGAGTGACCGTATGTCAAATGAAGTAAAAACTAAAGAAGATCTACAAAGATCCCTATCGTTTTTTGGGAACATATCCATTTCTGTAAGTGATATTAGCCCGACGACCGGTGTTTTCCTTATGGTGCCTGCAGTTCTTGCAACTACTGGAACGGGAACATTCATCTCTTTCTTGGGTGCGGCTTTAATTGCTTTATGTGTGGCTTTATGTATGGGTGAATTGGGGGCGTTATATCCTGGGGCAGGGGGATTATATAGTATTGTGAATCGTGTTTTAGGACGTCCCATTGGATTTCTGGCTCTCTTAAATTATCTTATCCAAGGTATCTTTCTTCCGGCTACGATTGCTTTTGGGGCAGCAGCCTATTTAACTAAAATATTCCCAAGTTGGACCACAAACTGGACGGCGTTTGGGGTTATGGTTGGCTGTACAGTTATTACCATGCTTTCAATGAAATGGAATGCAAAGTTCGTTGAAGTTTTTCTTATTCTCGAGTTAGTTGTTGTTGCCGTTATTGCGGTAGTGGCAATATTTCATCCATCACAGGAGATTGGAAGTTTATTTAATCCTGTGGCGCTAACAGAGGATAAATCATCGGTTATCCCGGTTTCATGGTCTACTATCTTTGCAGCCGTTACAGTGGCTCTATTTTCCTATAACGGATACGATAGCTCTATCAATTTTTCTGAAGAAACCGACAAAAACGCCAATATTGGGAAGACCCTGTTTACTTCCGCTTTAATTGGTGTTCTGGCACAAATAATACCTTTATTCTGCATTTTGCTTTCTGTACCTGATATCAAGACATTTCTTTCTTCCTCTTCACCAATAAACTACATCGGAGAAATGTATATGGGCAAAAATGCGACGCTCTTTTTGAATGCTGGGGCTGCAATTGCGATGATCAACTGTGTACTTGCTGTTATTCTACAATTTTCACGAGTTTATTATAGTGCAGGTCGTGATAAAGCATTTCCTGAAAAAATCAATAAGTTTCTTACGACTCTTCATCCGACCTTTAATACTCCTTGGTTAGCCACAATATTTATGGGGGCATTAGGTGCACTTGTTTGTTTTGATTCAAGTTTGGTAAGTATGGTTACATTCACTTCAGTTACGATCGTCCTTTTATACGCAACGGTCGCATTATGTGTCATTATTAGTAGGGTGCGTGACAAGGGACTTCATCGTCCGTTTAAGGCACCTTTGTTTCCGATCATTCCAATTATCGCTTTTATTGGATCCATTGCCGCGTTGTCACAGCAGTCAGGTAAGGACCTTATTATTAGCGGCATAGCCTTTGGGGGAGCACTCCTTTATTATTATTTATATTTAAAACCACGAAGCAAAACACATTGGCTGGTGAATAGTTCGGAGCCTATAACTAATCATGAAAAAGCAGTTTAAGAAAGGAGAAGCTAAATGCCTAAGATACTTTTAGCTCAAGTAAAACCTAAATTACTTGATAAATCTAGTAATTTAGAATCGATGGAACAGTATATTAGGAGTGCCCATCAACAAGGTGCGGACCTTGTGCTTTTCCCAGAGTTATTCCTTACGGGTTATTTTACAAGGGAATTTACAGGCGAAGTGGCGGAGGACTTAGATGGGCCATCTATTTGTAAAGTACGGGAATTGGCCAAAAAATATAGTGTAAAAGTAGTTTTTGGATTTCCAGAAAATAAAGAAGGAAAGTTCTATAACTCCGCTTGTTTTATAGATGAAGAAGGGGAAGTGCTAGGGACATATCAAAAGGTTCATCTCTGGGATGAAGAGCCAAAATATTTCGAGCCGGGAATGAACTTTCCTGTTTGGGATACCAATATTGGAAAAATAGGTATCATGATCTGTTATGATACGGAGTTTCCTGAATCAGCAAGGACTCTTGCGTTAAATGGTGCAGAAATTATCTTAGCTCCAACAGCGAATATGACTCCGTTTCAACATGTCCAACAACTTTTCATACAAAGTCGTGCAGCTGAAAATCAGGTGTTTGTAGCTACGACCAATCAAATTGGAAAAGAAGAATCCACTTGCTTTTTTGGTGAAAGTGCAGCGGCAGATCCCTATGGACAGCTTCTTGGGAAATGTAAAGATCAGGAAGAAATGCTGTTGTTAGAAATGGATTTGAATTTGGTTCATCAAGCTAGAAATTTTCCTATCTATTTGAATGACCGAAGACCAATGTATTATAAATTAACCTAAAAAATGAAAGTAGAAAAACGCCTGGTTGGGCGTTTTTTTTATTTGCGATAAATAGCAATTAGAGTGTCCTTGAAGATAATCGTAAATTTTACAAAAATATGGACAAATATAATTTTCAGAGGATTGTTCATCAAAACTACCGAATTTAATGTTAATTTGTTATATAACCATATAATCGACAAAAAAAGTGAAAGTTTTCGCCACCGTAAGACAAATGTTTCGTATCTGATTTTTTATAATAGATAAAAGGGTTGACAGCGAAGGAGAGGTTTGTGTGAGAAAATATCAGCTATATTTAATAGAAGATGAATTTGCCGCCCATTACTTCGGAAGAGAACGACTGTTTTTTCAGCTTTTTAAGGAACATCAAAATGCATACGGTGAGTTTAAATTTATAACTAAGAAACAAATTGATTATATATCGAAAAAGGTTGAGGTATTAAAAATCCACAATCTGATTCAAAAACAGCTGGGGAGAACGAAAGGATTTAGAGCCGATCATGGTGCATACTATATTGAATTAAGTGGAAAACTAAGTACGGCAAAATTAGAAGTATATCAGGATTTAATAACCGTAGAAGCGCAAGGTAGCTATGAAGCAGAGACTGCTTTTTTTGAAGTGCTAAGAAAATGTGAATCCTCCTTCTTGGCAATCGACCTTGAACATCAGCGCTTTGGTTGGTTAAAGCCAATTAAAGAAAGAAAATTAATCTAATTGCATGAGGATATTGTATTATGCCGTTTTATTTAGTACACTGTAGTATGGTAGACAACATGAAGGAGGAAGTATTATGATGTACGTTCTAGTTGGTATACTAGCATTAGTAGCTGGTGTAGCACTAGGATTTTTCATTGCTCGCAGATATATGATGAGCTATTTAAAGAAAAATCCGCCAATTAATGAGCAAATGCTTAAAATGATGATGATGCAAATGGGTATGAAGCCTTCTCAAAAGAAGATCAACCAAATGATGTCTGCAATGAACAAGCAGCAGGGAAAGTAAAACCCAGTCGTATCAAGCGTTTGAGCTAGATTATAGAGGTTTTATTGGACAGGTTTTCATCAACATTTCGTTGTTGAGTAAATCTTTCATCATAATTTTTTTATATTTCTGCTTAATCTTTCATCAAACTATTCCGAAACCACTTATTCTGTTGGAACCTTAACCAATGGGAAAGTGGTTTCTTATGTTTTATTTATATAGAAAAGCCCTTCTCAATATTAATTGAGAGGGGCTTTATCATTTTTATGTGCTAATAATCTCATTAATTCACTTTCATGGACAAGCATTCACATAAAACACTGTCCGATAAATGCATGCAAAAGCCACTTTTTCTGCTGAAGAGATAATGAGAAAGGGTGGTTTTTCTGTGTTATTAGAAAGTATTCCTTCATAAAATTTTATTGGAGGTGTCGGTAGTGAAAAAGAATGCGAGTGAAATTGAATGTCTTGTCTGCAATGGAACACATTTTCGAAAAGGCTATTTTGTAGCCAATTATGAAAAATATGATGAGAATACTAAGTGGAATGTGAAAACTGAAGCTAGTTTAGGGTTTTATTTGGAATCTGAGGAGGATCATTCATTAAACAGAATTCCCGAGAAAGCAAACTTATTTTCTTATATTTGTGAAGACTGTGGTTATATCATGAACTTCACGAAAGAAAAACAGGTGGAAAGCAGGAAACTTGAACGAATTAGAAAACAAAGACAAAAAATGTATGATTGGACTAAATTTAAATAATGCTCATGAACACTTAGCGCTCAAAATAGTAGGGGTTTTTATTTTGATTGGACGGAATATACAAAAAAATAAAGTAGGGGAGAGAGGGTTTTCTCTCTCTTTTTTTATGCATAAAAGATGATTATTTCTAAATCTTTATTATTTTAACAATATTTGATAAAATAAAAATTCGGCTAGCTAAATAGTAACGAAATGGTTGGATTTTTCTTCTTTTTGGAGGCGTTTGGATGAAGGTATTTTTTGAGTTAGGCTGGTTTTTTAAGCAGGAGAAAAAGGCTTACATATCTGGAATCTTTCTCTTAATGATGGTGGCGCTGTTAACACTTGTCCCGCCAAAAGTAATCGGCATTATTGCAGATCATATTCATGATGGGACGATGACAAAAGGTATACTCCTGAAGTGGGTTTTGGTCCTTGTTGGCACAGGGCTTTCGATGTATGTCCTTAGATATTTTTGGAGAATTATGATTTTTGGATCATCCGTAAAGCTTAGCAAGATTCTTCGAAATCGTTTGTTTCAGCATTTTACAAAAATGTCACCGGCCTTCTATCAAAAAAGTCGCATTGGCGATTTGATGGCACATGCAACAAATGATCTGCAAGCGATCCAACAAACAGCCGGTGCTGGAGTTTTAACGATGGTTGATTCTCTTTCAACAGGCGGATTTGTCATCATGGCGATGGCTTTTACGATTAGCTGGAAGTTAACGTTGATATGCTTAATTCCGATGCCAATTATGGCCCTCCTGACAAATTGGTTCGGATCGATGTTACATAAAAGCTTCCATAAGGCACAGGAAGCATTTTCGTCATTAAATGATAAAACACAAGAAAGTATCACCGGGATTAAAGTGATTAAAACATTTGGTCAGGAACAAGAAGATATTGAAGACTTCCGCAAACTGTCTGAAGATGTGGTTGAAAAAAACATCGTCGTTGCGAAAATTGATTCCCTCTATGACCCTACCATTTCCATTATCGTCGGCATTTCCTTTTTCCTCTCCATTGTGTTTGGAGCAAAATACGTTCTTAATGACGAGTTAACCATTGGGGAATTAATTTCTTTTACCACCTATTTAGGTTTATTAATCTGGCCAATGCTGGCCTTCGGCTGGTTGTTTAATATCGTTGAGCGCGGCCGTGCTTCCTACGACAGGGTAGCAGCTCTCCTTAATGAAAAAATTGAAATCACTGATCTTGAAAACGCTTTAGATATCGTTCCGTGTGGCGGTATTCAATATAACATAACAGAATTTACTTATCCTGGAGAGACTAACTCAACCTTGAAAGATATTGCCTTTTCTCTAAAAAAAGGTGGCACTCTTGGGATTGTCGGTAAAACGGGTGCAGGAAAGACAACTCTGTTAAAGCTGCTTATTCGTGAGTTTGAGGGCTATCACGGAGAAATACTTTTTGGAGAAAAAGCACTACAAGAATATAGGTTTGAAAAATTACGTGAAGCCATCGGATATGTTCCTCAAGACCATTTCTTATTTTCAGCCACCGTGGCAGAAAATATCGCCTTTACAAATCCAGTAGTGGAAATGGAGAAAATTGAAATGGCAGCAAAAATTGCCAACATTCATGAAGACATTCTTCAATTTACTGATGGCTATCAAACGATTGTCGGTGAGCGAGGAGTGTCGTTATCTGGTGGGCAAAAACAAAGAATATCAATTGCTAGAGCGCTCCTCATGAATCCTGAAGTACTGGTCCTTGATGATTCATTGTCAGCTGTCGACGCCAAAACTGAAGAAGCTATTCTTTCTTCGTTAAAGAAGAACCGCGACGGAAAAACAACGATTATTACCTCACATCGTTTAAGTGCCATTCAACACGCTAATCTGATCCTTGTTCTTGATGATGGCCGCATTATAGAAAGAGGTACACATGAAGACCTCATGGAATTAGACGGTTGGTACAAAGAAATGTATTTACACCAGCAGCTTGAAGAGTTGGTTGAGCATGGGGGGCATTAATTTGGAAGAAAAGGTACAACTGTCGGAAAGGGAACAAAGAAAAGTCTTATCGCGCCTCCTTTCCTATACGAAGCCACATAAAAAAATGATTGGTATCGCTTTTGTATTGCTATTGTTAACCACCATCGGTGATATTTTTCTGCCAATCCTAGTTAAAATTTTTATCGATGACTATTTGACGCCGGGAAAACTTGCTTTTCAGCCTCTGGTGATTCTTGCATCCGTTTACATGGGAATTCAAGTTGTAAAAGGGATCCTCTTATTTTTTCAATTAGTGAAATTTCAAGAGATTGCCTTATTTATTATCCAGCAGCTGCGAATCGATGTCTTTTCAAAGGTGCAGGCACTCGGCTTAAAGTACTTTGATAAGACACCGGCGGGAAGTATCGTGTCAAGAGTAACGAATGATACGGAAGCTATTAAAGAAATGTTTGTAACCGTACTCGCTACCTTTATTCAAAGTGGCTTTTTGCTTACCGGAATATTCATTGCCATGTTCATTCTGAACGTAAAACTAGCCTTGTTTTGTGTGATCATTATTCCTATCCTAATCTATGTCATGGCACTATATCGAAAATTAAGCTCACGCTATTACCTCGATATGCGTGAAAGACTAAGCCAATTAAACGCAAAACTGGCAGAATCACTTCAGGGAATGTCGATCATCCAAGTTTTTCGCCAGGAAAAACGCTTTCGGAATGAGTTTGGCGATATTAATGAAAAGCATTACATGGCAGGAATGAAAAATATTAAAATTGATGGCTTACTGTTAAGGCCAGCGATTGATGTTATTTATACCTTTGCCCTGATTATTGTATTAAGCTATTTCGGGTTAACTTCCTTCCAGCACAGCATACAAATCGGTGTCATCTATGCCTTTATCAATTATTTGGACCGTTTTTTTGAGCCTATAAACCAGATGATGATGAGGCTACCATTATACCAACAGGCGATTGTTGCTGGTTCGCGAGTCTTTAAATTGCTTGATGAACAGGAGTTGGCACCCGCTCAGAATGTCGACAAGGAATTAGCCATTGCTAAAGGTAAGATTGAGTTTAAAAATTTAAGTTTTTCCTATGATGGGAAACGAGAAGTGTTAAAAAATATTTCTTTTACTGCTAATCCTGGGGAAACAGTTGCCCTCGTTGGTCATACTGGAAGTGGGAAAAGTTCCATTATTAATTTAATGATGAGGTTTTACGAATTTGAGCGCGGTGAGATTTTGATTGATGGAGAATCGATTCGAAATTATACCAAGCCAGAACTCCGCGAGAAAATGGGCCTTGTCCTTCAGGATCCGTTTTTGTTTTATGGCACAGTAAAGGATAATATCCGACTTCATAATCAGGAAATGACGGATGAACAAGTAAAAGAGGCTGCGCGATTCGTTCAGGCTCATTCGTTTATCGAAAAGCTTGATGATGGTTTTGATCACAAGGTAGTAGAAAGGGGAGCAACTTTCTCGAGTGGTCAACGCCAATTAATTGCCTTTGCGAGAACGATAGCAGCAAATCCTAAAATTTTAGTACTGGATGAAGCAACCGCCAATATTGATACAGAAACGGAAGAAGCGATTCAAACAGCTCTTGCAAACATGCGTAAGGGCCGAACGACGATCGCCATTGCCCACCGCTTATCTACCATACAGGATGCTGATTTAATTATGGTTCTCCATCAGGGCGAAATAGTTGAAAGAGGAACACATCAAGAGCTGCTTGCACAGGAAGGTCTATATCACAAAATGTTCCTTCTTCAAAACGGTGTAGTTGAAAGACTTGAGGATGTGGTCAATTAAATAGAAAAAAAGCCTGGCGTTTTGCCAGGCTTTTTACTGCAATTTAATAGGCTGTGTGTGATACTTTTTTTATATAAACTCGATTATATTCATTTAATAGATTGTCTAACTCCTGACTGTAGCGAATGGCAACGGAGGAGGTCAAGCCGTTAGTGATCGCGACTTGAATTAATTCAGCACGTTTTTTTTCAATTAATGTGATTAAATCTTGTTTGATCACGGCCGATATCCTTTCCGGAGAAACTCCAAAATTTTGGTAGAAAGTTAGATTAGGATACTACCAAATGGCATTGTTTTACTAGTATAACCTATGATGTAAATAATTTCAAAGGAATATGTAAAAAAATATCCATTCTTTTAGGACATAACTGTTAAAAAATTGAGTATATTGAAAGACAGAATTCAATTAGAGTCACAAAATATTCATGATAATCATTATCTTTTAAGCA
Source organism: Neobacillus pocheonensis (assembly GCF_050477905.1). NCBI lineage: Bacteria > Bacillati > Bacillota > Bacilli > Caryophanales > Bacillaceae > Neobacillus > Neobacillus pocheonensis. Next base: position 307,809 of record NZ_JBCNAD010000007.1, read on the forward strand.
AAAGTTTTGTTAGAATGAAAGGGTATCGACTATAGTGGGAGTGTTAATATGTCAGACGTAAATATATTTTTAGCATTAGGCGCGGGATTTTTGAGTTTTATTTCACCATGCTGTTTACCGCTTTATCCCGCATTTTTATCGTACATCACTGGTATGTCGGTAGGGGAAATACAAAGTGAAAATGCTTTACTACAAAAGCGAAGTCTTCTACATACGCTATTTTTCTTATTGGGTTTTTCGATTATATTTATCGCAATCGGGTTTGGAACATCCTTTCTTGGCAGCTTTTTCTTATCGTATAAAGATCTCATTCGCCAACTAGGCGGAATATTTATTGTTTTCTTTGGACTCATTATTGTTGGTGTCTTTAAACCAAATTTTATGATGAAGGATCACCGCTTTGAGTTTAAAAATCGTCCTGCGGGTTACTTTGGATCCACTTTAATCGGGATGGCCTTTGCCGCCGGTTGGACACCTTGTACGGGACCTATTCTCTCTATTGTAATCTCACTTGCAGCAACGAATCCGGGTTCAGGAGTTTTATACATGATCGCCTATTCTCTTGGCTTCGCGATTCCCTTTCTAATCCTATCTTTCTTTGTCGGTCGGATGAAATGGATTAAAAAGAACAGCGGCAAGATTATGAAAATTGGCGGCTACATCATGATTGTGATGGGGATTGTCCTTTTCTTTGACTGGATGACAAAAATCATCACTCTTTTCTCCGGTTTGTTTGGTGGCTTTACTGGATTCTAATTTCATATAAAATTTTGTTCAATTTTTAAATTCTGATGTATAATATGAAAGTAAATTCTTAGATAAGGAAGAGAATCCAATGAACTACGTTGTTGTTTCTTCAGTTGGAGCAGTTTTTATGGGCTTTTTTGTCCTGTTCATTCGTATGAAAGCAGCAAAAAAACCTACAAATGCAAAAAAAATAATTTTACCGCCCATTTTCATGTCGAGCGGAGCGTTTATGTATCTAGTCCCGCAATTTCGATTAACGCCAATGGAAATTTTAGAGGCCGTCATTGTTGGAATGCTTTTTTCAATTTTGTTGATTAAAACTTCTAAATTCGAAATTCGTGATAATGATATTTATTTAAAGCGATCAAAGGCCTTTATATTTATCTTGATTGGACTTTTAGTGCTGCGACTTGTGTTAAAAACCATTTTGAGCAGTACCATTGATATAGGTCAGCTTAGCGGCATGTTCTTCTTGCTAGCCTTTAGTATGATCGTCCCTTGGCGTATTGGCATGTATAGGGATTACAAAAAACTATTTAAGCAATTACATGGTAAACACTGATTCTTTTAGAGTCAGTGTTTTTTATTTTCCTGAAACGTTTGTTGGAATGAATATAAGTTCTCATCGTTTAATAAAAATTATTAAACTAATTTTTTTTGTATACCGTTATTTCCTTTTCGAGTTTTAGTTTAACAGAATCCTCCGATATCTCATGTGTTTTACAGATGACAGCGTGAATGGGGAGATACGAATGAGAAAATTATCGGTTATTTTTGTTCTGTTATTAGGCCTTTTGTTACCCGCAACCCAAATTGAAGCAAGCGGTAGTTCTCAGTTCATTATCATTAACAAAAGGACCAATACGCTTGCCTTTTATGATGGCGGTCATTTGGTCAAAACATTTAAAGTGGCAACTGGAAAAACAAGAGATTTGACACCCGAAGGGAAATTTAGGATTGTTAACAAGATTGTCAATCGGCCCTATTATAAGGAACATATAGCGGGAGGGGATCCCAGGAATCCTTTAGGAAATCGTTGGATGGGCCTGGAAGCGAGAGGTACATACGGCACAACCTATGGGATTCATGGCAACAATAATGAGAATTCGATAGGCAAATATGTTAGTCATGGTTGTGTCCGGATGCATAATGAAGAAGTGCGCTGGCTGTTCAGTCAGGTCCAAATGTTTACGACCGTGGTCATCACCTATTCGAATAGCAGCTTTGACTCTATTGCACAAGCTAATGGCTATGGGGTGAGCGTTCCAGCTTCTGGTGGAATAGAAAATGAGAATCCTGCACCGGTTAATGGCTGGGTAGTGACGGGCGGAAAAATCTATTACTATACAAATGGGACGGCAAAAACCGGCTGGCAGTCCATTAACGGCAAATCGTATTTTTTTGATAATAATGGCGTCATGAAGACAGGTTGGTTGACTCTTAGCGGCAAGACTTATTATCTGGATGGAAAAGGGGTCAGGATGACTGGCTGGGTAGAAGAAAGCGGCAAATGGTATTTTTTTGATAACAATGGAGTCATGAAAACAGGGCGGTTGACCGATGGAAGAATGACTTACTATCTGGATGAAAAAGGGGTCAGAATAACTGGCTGGGTAGATGAAAACGGCAAAAGATATTACTTTGATCAAACAGGAGTAATGAAAACAGGTTGGTTTGATGAGAATGGCAAAAGGTATTATCTTGATCCCAATACTGGAGAGATAAAAACTGGCTGGCTGTCGTTAGGTGAAAAAAGCTATTATTTTGATCATGACGGAATCTTGAAATCTGGCTGGGTGGAAGTCGAAGGCAAGTGGTATTATCTCAACCAGAGCGGAACATTGGATACAGGATGGTTTAATTTTAATGGCAAATGGTATTATCAAGACGCTAATGGTGCGAAGAATATTGTCCCAACACCCGTCATGAGCCAGTTAAAATTCTATGAAAATACGGAACCCCTATGGAACGGGTGGGTAACCTTTTTAGGAAATAGCTATTATTTTGGAAATCTTGATGGTTTGAAATCCGGCTGGTTAAGATATGAAGATTCATGGTATTATCTCAAAATTAGTCCGGATGTGGCTGGAATTCAATGAAAGCTGAATAGAAAAAGGTGCTCTGATTGCTAACTTTCAGGGCCTTTTTTTATGATCAAAACAAAAACCGCTCCGGAATGGAACGGTTTAGAATAAGTGGTCATATGGAGCAACATCGATTCTATTTTCAAACAGTTTTTTACGTAAAAATTTATGATCTCGTTTGGGTGTTGCCAATATATAGCCTCTGATGACCAGTTCTTCGGTAATTTTAGCAGCATTTTCTTTTAAAGCCAGCTCACCAATTTTACCGGCAATCTTATGCCTCGCCACATCGCGGAAAAGTTCGGGAACCGGACTGACTAAATCTTCAAGCAGGGATTTCTCCTCACCACTCCACAAATGACGAGTTTCATTTACATAATGCTCTTCCCAATCCATGACGGATTTGCCATCTTCTTTTGGCATCTTCTTCAAAAATTTTCGAAACATAAAATATCCGCCGATTGCAAAGGAACCGACAAGGAAAACGACCCAGAAAAGGATAAACCATAAAAACCAACCATGAAGCATATTATTCACCTACAAAAACTATTTTTCAACTTATTATAGTATGTTTTTAACAATAATGCCAAGTTAACTCCTTTTAGAACGTTGTAATTAAATTGGTAAGCAATAAGTGAATGTCGAAAATGGTTGTCGAAAAAGTGACAAAAATGGCGGTTCTATTGAAATATACTATAATCCAAGGTATTATGATAACAAATAGTAGATTATGATATGGGGCTGAATGGGGTACTGGTGTCCTCCACAGTCTTCAAAACTGCTTGAGACCTGCGTGCCAGGTCTGGTGGGTTCGATTCCCACGCAGTCCCGCCATCCTTGATATATAAGGGTTTTAGAAGAGTTTTTATGAAGTTAATGAGGGAATTTTTATGATTAAAAAAAGTATAAAACTGCCTTTTGGTCACAACTTGGTCACAACCATTTATTTAAGAAATCTATTTTATCAGTTGCTCTAGTAGATGTGCAGCTTCTTTTTGCATGTTCGGTAAGACATGAGTATACGTGTCCATTGTTATTCCAATAGTTGAATGTCCCAATCTTTCGGAAACTACTTTTGGATGCACTCCTTGTTGTAATAATAAGGTTGCATGGGTATGCCTCAAATCATGGAACCTTATATAAGGTAAACCACTCTTATCAACCATCTTTCGATAATTCCTTGCCATTTCGGTTGGTTGAATTGGTTTACCATTTATTTGGGAGAAAACTAAATCTAAATCATGATATTCTTGACCAAATGACAGCTTGTTTTCTAATTGCTGCTTATAAATTTTCTTTAATTCCTTAACAAGGGAAGGGGTAATAGTAATTGATCTGCTTTTACCGGATTTTGGTTCCTTAAATGTTAATCCTACCTTTTTTACTTCTTGTAAAGATTGTCTAACATAAATTATATTATTATCCAAATAGCATCTTGCCATCGTAAACCTAAGATCTCTCCCCGACGCATTCCTGTTTTAATGGCTGTCAGATATATTGAATAATAGGAAGATTCTTTAGATATCTCCAAAAAGGTTTTAACCTGCTCATTATCCCATGTTGCTAACTCAGGCTTTTTTGTTTTAGGTGGTGAAACCGCTTCTGCTACATTTCTTATTATAAATTGCCACTTAACAGCATCTTTTAGTGCTTTAGAAATTAGCCTATGTTGATGTTTTACTGATTGCGGCGATAGCCCCCCTCCATCTAATTTTCCGTTATTTAGTTTTTGCGAATAATATTCTTGTAGATGAGATGGCTGCAGCTTTGACAGTTTTATTTTACCTAACGAAGGTTTTATATGCTGTGTAATAATATAGCTATATCCCTCAAAAGTTCTAACAGCAGTATTTAGCTTTGCGTAGTTTTCGAGCCAATAATCAAGGTATTCGCTTAAAGTAATATCACTTGGTTCAAAATATGTCCCCTTATCCAGGGCGTGTAACTGTTCACTAATATATTTTTCAGCTTCCTTTTTTGTTTTAAATCCTCTTTTTCTTTTTTGCTTTCTTTTACGAGTAATGGGATCTTTACCTAGGTCAAAAACTACAAACCAGGAATTCCCATCCTTTTTAATTGAACCTCTCATTCTTAGCTTCCCCCTTATGTTTAGTTCGCCTTAGTACAAATATAACTTAAATCAATTAAACCACCCCCTTACCTCTTCGATAGGTCTATTAATTCTTTTTGCGACATCTTCTATGGATTTTCCCTTTTCCCTTACTGATTTTCTTGCTCGGGATTTCATTTGATTGTAACTGTTTTCACATGAACTATGCTTATCAAGTTGTGTTGGGGGGCAGTACTTACCAATTGGTGACCTAGGTACAAATAATGATCTACAGAATAAGCACTCCCTGAACTTCTTTCCTTGTGTAATAGCTTCATAAAGATGATAATAAGCTGCACCTAGTAGGCAATGAGATGTGTAGGATGGTAAAGCTTCTTCATTATCCCCTAAGTTTATAGAGGGAGAGACTAACCTTAATCCCCTGTTAACTATCGTAATTACAGTCTTCTTAAGAGTTTTTAATTCTTCAAGTGTGCTTGGGTTCTTTCCTTCCTTATATTGTTTTTCAAGGAAGGGAATTTCATAATTAATGACTTTAATCGCAAGTTGAATTAAGGCAGTATTCTGGAAAAAGTATTCGTAGTTTTCTGAAATATTTACTAGTACTTTTTCTTTAACCTCCAACTTTAATGGATCTGACAATAAAGGGGAGAATTCAGTTTTTGTTATGTTTTGTCCGTATAAGCCGTATTTATTACAAAAAGCTAGTATGGATTGATCATCTGTGAGATTTATGTTTGCTAAATCCTCTAGAAGATATTCTTCTACAAAGGGGTTGATAAATGAGGGTTGGCCCAATTTATTTTTTAATTCACTAATTGTGTTATCAGTGATATCCTCTTCAATTTTAATATAGGCACTTGCAGCTATTAAAAGCTCTCCCTTACATTCAGTAAATTCGTATGGTGAGTAGACAGGTAGCCTTGTAACAAATAATTCATCTTCTTTTTCAGGGGGGTGGATTATTTTTTTCTTTAAGTCTTCATTTTCTATGGATATGGCAGGTTTAACTTTTTTCAATTTTAAAACTCCTTTAAAAGTAAGAGGTTTAGTAAGAGGTAAAAGTATTTATGGCTCTTACTAATTAATATACTATAAGGCTATAGCTTTAGCAATATTAATTGAAAGTGGGAGATTATATGAATAATTTAGAATTTTTTCGGAGGCAAAAAGGATTGACGCAAACTCAGCTAGGGCTGAAACTTGGGATTCATCCCACCAATATCACAATGGTAGAGCGTGAACACAGAAGAGCTTGGCCTAAACTAAGAAAGCAAATTGCAAAGGAGCTCGGGGTCCTAGAGGAATTGTTGTTTGACGCTAACGGTAATTTGAAAAGGGGAACTAAAAATGAGTCAATTTAATCCGATGGACTATCCACTAACCTTACGAGTAGAAGATTTGCAAAAGATTCTAAGATTATCAAAAGCTTCGACTTATGAGTTAACTAAACAAAAAGGATTTCCATCCTTACGTGTGGGAAGAAGAATACTTATCCCAAGGGATGCTTTTTTTAAATGGTATGGAATCGATATCGTTAATGAAGGGGATAGAAGTTATAAAAATGATGGCTAATGTTATGTTGTCCTTGGGGGTTGACACTAATCAATTATGAAAAAAGATTAGCTAAGGGTGGTTGTTATGTCATCAATAGACCTAATTAAAGAAAATATTACTATTATAGATGTTTTAGACCGATATTCAGCCGCGTCATTTGCTAATGCAAAAACTAGCAGAAGCCGTTTTAACATCCGCTGCCCGTTCCATAATGACAGGAACCCAAGTTTTACTGTTTATACAGACACAAATACTTTTAGATGTTGGAGCGGATGTAATGACGGTAAATCGGGGGATGTAGTCGATATTGTAAAACTATCTCGTAATCTGAGTACAAAAGAAGCTATTAAAATATTAATTGATGATTATGGCTTAGAAAAGCCTGATAGTAAACGTGCAAAAGAATTGTGGAAAAAAAGAGCTAGCCGTGAACGATTAGCCGCACTAAAAAAAGTGAAAAACAAGAAAGTAATTGAAGCAATAGATGCTTTAAGAGAATTGGAGCAGTCGGTGAGAACTATACTGGCATCCATTAGATCGGTCGAAGATTTAGACCTAGTAGGTGAACTGTATCATGTTGTAAATCAAATAGATTATTGGTTTGAATGTCTAGTTGAAAACCAGGACATAGAATGTCAGATTCAAGCACTGCAAGAAGTAAGCTCCTTCTTGCAAAACATGAAAGAAGGTAAAGGAGCATGACTCAAAATGTTGCCAGCATTGTGACACGGCATATTCCAAAAGAGAAAAGGCAAGGCGTTAAAGATTTAGACATATCTGGTTTAACACAGCAAGGAGTATCGGAACATCCTGCGAGTGATGAATGGGAGTGTCCTGTTTCATGTGATGACTACACATTACCTCCCTTTCCTACAAATATATTCCCGCCTTGGTTAAAAGCATATGTCGAGGCAGTAACAGAAACCACTCAAACTCCAAAAGATATGGCAAGCATTGCTGCCATTTCAATTCTTTCCATCGTTGCAGCTAAAAAGTTCGAAATAAATGTTTACGGTTCATGGATCGAGCCACTTAACACATATACCTTAACACTTATGGGTTCTGCAAACAGAAAGTCTTCCGTTTTTGAATTAATGACACGACCAATATTACAATTCGAAAAAGAAGAACGAGAACGCTTAAAACTAGAAATAAGAAACCGGAAGTCACATATTAAGACTTTAGAAAAAAGGATGGACCAGCTGATAATCATCAATGCTAAAAAGCCGGATCAAAAGTATACGGAGGAAATAAAAAAAATTAATGAAGAGCTGGAGTTGCTGCCAGAAATTACTCCGCCTACATTCATCATTGACGATATAACGCCAGAAAGCCTTCAAAAAGTACTTGAAGAAAATGGTGAAAAGATAGGCATTCTTTCGGCAGAAGGAGGAATTTTTGAAATCATCCGTGGCCGATACTCAAAAGAGCTAAATATGGATATTTTTTTAAAAGGGCATAGCGGAGATTATTCACGAACTGACAGGAAAAATGGATTACCCATGATTTTAGAGAATCCCCTTTTAACAATTGGCATATTTGCTCAACCAGATATATTGCAAGATTTGCCAAAAGCCTTTCGTGGTAGGGGATTAATGGCCCGCTTCTTATATTCATTACCAAAAGACTTTAGAGGATATCGCAAAATCAGGCCTAATGATATTCCTCAAAATATCAAAAGAGAATATATGACATATATAAAACGGCTACTCCTGCTTGAAACTGGTGGAACACATAGGCTTACTTTGACGGCAGAGGCGGATTCTTACATGCAATATCTACAAAAAAATATAGAAGAACGACTACGAGATGGTGGCGACTTGTCAGAAATCCTGGAGTGGGGTGGGAAAATCGTTGGACAATTAGCGAGGATTGCAGGTTTACTCCATATAGCAAAACATATTACCACGAGCTCGGAGATTCCGACAAAGATTGAAGAAGAGACCATACTTTCTGTATTGACCTTAAAAGAGTATTTCATTAATCATGCAATGGCCGCTCATGGCTGTATGAGAGCAAATGAAGAGCAGGAAGACTTGAAATATCTTATATCGATGATTGTAAGGAAAGCCAAAGAACAGTATGACAAAAAGCGAACTGAAGAAATAACATTGGCTTATAGAGACATTCAACAATGGACAAAAAGACGATTTAAAAAAAGCCTTTTCTTAAAAAGTGTACTTAACGAATTGGAGCAATATGGATACATCAGAGAAGAGCGGGACGGGAAGAAAATATTTTATAAGATAAACCCGTTTGTATTTAAAGATAACTTATAAGTGTCCCCCACTTCCCCCAATATAGCCCCAAATATAGAATCTGAAGAATTTAGTATGGGGGCACATAAAATCCCATCAGTCCCCATGGTACCTGATAATTCCCCACTGGATGAAAGGCCTGGAACAATTGAGGGAACTGGGGACAAGTGGGAACAAAATGGGGAACTTAACAAAACAGAAAGCTACAGAGATCAGCAGCAAATGGGGGAAATGGGGGAACATTTCGATGGAAGTAAAGCTTATTTAGAAGATGAAAGTGAGCTGATATAAATGAATGTTTCTCATTTAATCAGTTTAGTAGAAAAAGTCGGAGGGCAACTATTGGCAGAAGGGGAAAATATTCGAGTAATAAACATTAAGCTGTTGGCCCCTTCCCTTGTGGAAGAAATCAAAAGTCATAAAGCAATTCTTCTAAAGCAATTAAATCAAGATTTAATAGCGAAAAAAGCGGGGTTTATCGTTGCCCTTTCCGGGAGTTTGTATACCCAGACATTAGGAAAAAATAGTTCAGTTTATATTGAGCGGATCGGCACTCAGTGGGAGACTTGGAGAGAAACACATATTCAAGGGAAGAAAGTACCTGTTGAGTATAGGATGATTGCTGCAGGCGAATTTGAGTATGTGATATTAAAAGCAAAGGAGTATTTTGGGTATATTGAGCGGAAGCGTAGTTCTGGAAATTGAAAGAATTTACTATATATGCTGTTTAATTAAAGCTTGTTTTTATCGCAAATGATGGTCGAAAATGGGTATCATAAACGGGGTTTTTTATCACATTTTGTAAACTAAAAATTCAGCAGTGCCATGATGTAATGGGATTTTTCTAGGTTACAAGAAAAGGAGCCAAAATATGAATAAACATTTTACTAATGACATTAGGATTAACAAGCCTCAAGACATTAGAAGGATGTTAGCAAAGGTGATTAATATTTTACTGAAAGATGGAGAAATGACAATAGATAAAGCAAAAACCATAGCAACATTATCGAATACAGCTTTAAAATCAATGGAATTAGGCGATTTAGCGGAAAGAATGAACAAGATTGAGAATATGTTTGATAACCAGGAATAACACAGAAATTCTGTGAAAGGACCGATTTGGAATGAGTTTAAAATCACGGCTAAAACATCTTGAGCAGAACATAAAGCCAAGGGCAAAAGATCCTGTTCAAGAGTGGCGTGAAAGAGTAAAAAGGAATGAAGAAATGGAAAGCCTTTCTCCTGCTATCGAAGAAGGAGATTTGCAAGCGTGCATTCGCTATTGCCAGCTGTGTGAGGAAAGTGTTGTTGACAGGACATATTATTACCGGGATGTTTATATTAAGGTTGCTGCAATGAACGAAGGCTATGAACCGAGATATGAGGATGAAACAGGGATCGATGTTTGGTATCACAATCTAAAGGCGGCATATAAATATCTGGAAGAGAAGAGAAAGGTTCCGAATACGCAGGAACCTGTTTTGAAAATTTGGAAATTATAAGGCATATACGTTCAAATAAATACAGTTAAAAAAGTGCGATAACTTGTAAGGGGTTATCGCCTTTAATCTTTTAAGCTGTGCGACAACGATTTGGCATTAGTGGAAAGCAAATGCTAAAGGATATAAGGGACATTTTCCCCTATATCGAAAATGGTAGATGGCATTGTGGGAAAAATTTCTATAATTTACAACCAATTACCAATGAATGAATCCTACTATTGCTTTACAATTAACCTGAGGTGGTTTATGTGTTTGTTTCACCTATGTTATTACAAAAGGTTGATAAGCCATTGGATGATGATTCATATATTACTGAATTAAAGCTGGATGGCATTAGGTTAATACTTTCAAAGTTTGATAATAAGGTAAAGTTATACACCCGGCACAACAATGAGGTAAATGCTAACTTTCCGGAATTATTATCCATAGATATTCCGAATGGTACAGTATTAGATGGAGAAATTATTGTCGCTGATCAAGATGGGAAACCAGACTTTGAAGCAATGATGGCCAGGTTCCAGTCAAAGCGAAACATGCTGGAAAATTGTTCTTTATGTTATGTTGTTTTTGACGTAATTCAATATAAAGGTGAGTCGGTTTCCCGGCTCCCGTTAATGGGTAGGAAGCGACTACTAGGTGAAATTATCACTCAAGATACAAGTTTAGTAGCAAAAGTGAAATATATTGAAGGTCATGGTTCTGCCTACTTTGATTTGGTCCGGCAGCAGGGCCTGGAGGGAATAGTGCTAAAGCGTAAGGACTCTCGCTACGAGGTTGGGAAACGCAGCAAATCATGGCTCAAGGTGATTAATTACCAATACGATGATGTGCTTATAACGGGGCTTAGAAAGAGTCAATTTGGCTTGCTGCTGAGCTTCCTAGATGGCAAACCAGCTGGTATGATGGAATTTATGTCAATGAGTGAACGGAAGTACTTATACCAACAGCAGCAAGTCATATCAGAAAATGAAAAATTTGTTTTTATCGAACCGATCAAGTGTCGTGTAAAGTATAGGAACCTAACCAAAGCTGGATTCCTTAGAATATCGTCATTTGTAAAATGGTGATGTGTTAAAAGGATGAAATCGTAATGGTTTTATCCTTTAATTATATATAAGGGAATGTGAAGGTTTAATGTAAAAAAATAAAATTTTATTTTATCAATAAATACAATTATTTTAAACAAATGTTGAATGCTATAATTATCTTTATAATTCAAAAACGAAATGTATAGGTGATCATAATGATAGACTGGTCCAAATTAAAACCTTATGATACTGATCAAAAGCGGAGCTTTGAGGAACTGTGTTATCAAATTGCCCGAGTTCAGTTCGAAGAAAAAGGTAGATTTACTTCGGTTGACGATAGTGGTGGAGGAGACGGAGTTGAATTTTATTTAACATTGCCAACCGGTGAAGAATGGGGATGGCAGGCAAAGTTTTATGTGGAGGGACGCCTCACCAATGGCCGTAAAAGTAGTATTATTGGCTCATTGAAAAAATCGTGCGAAATGCATCCAAATTTAAAAAAATGGTTCCTCTGTGTTCCTCTAGATCTTACGGTTGGTGAAAATGATTGGTTTCAACACACTTTATCCCGAACGGTTCCGGAAGGGATGGAGGTTGAATTTATTTTTTGGGGGGATAGCTATTTTAATCATCAACTAGCCGACCCGCGATTTGCTGGAAGAAAAAACTACTTTTTTGGTGAGCTTGAATTAACATTTGATTGGTTTAAGAACCAAGTTTTAAATCAGCTGACAACCGTAAAAGGAAAATACAATCCGGCGGTACATACTCATACACAGGTGGATCAGGGGTTAAATTCATTTTTAATGAATGATGAGTACAAACAATACATAAGAAGTCAGCATCATATTTTAACTAATGAATTTTCTAAATTTAAATCTGTTATTTTAAATTTAGAAAAGGTTGACAGGAAATATATTCCTTTAGGAATTAAAAAGGAAATCTTGGCTTCTATACAAGATACAAACGTACTTATAAATAAAATATTTGCTTTTATGGAGTTGGAAGTAGAATTCCCGAATGATTCAAATTATTCTTCCGATAATTCTCAAGGTGTAATGAGCGATTATAACGAGTTGGTTACTCAAATAGGAAACCTTAGAGATATTATACAAACGGTTTATGAAAAAAAACTTATTATTACTGATGAAATGAACGATCATCAAACGTACGAATTACGTAAAGTAAGAAACACTATCTGGGAGCCAATTGAATTCCTGGAAGAATTTTTGTACGATGTTCAAAATCTTGTTAAAGAAATGGACAAAGGGAGTTGGAAAAATCTATTTATTTTTGGAAATGCTGGTTTTGGTAAAACTCATGTTTCCGCTCATATTTGTCGCCAAACCATTGAAAAGGGATTACCAATTATTTTTATACCAGGTAAAAACCTTTCGGATCATCGTTCATTAACTGAACAATTACGAGGAATCTTGGATATTCCAGCTTCATATAGTTGGAATGATTTTTTACATACACTGGATAATACTGGTAAAGTATTTAGAACAAAAATCCCTATTTTTATTGATGGTTTTAATGAGGTCCGTGACCTTCAGGTGATTAAAAACGGGCTCCCTAGTTTCCTACAAGAAATATCTAATTTCAGCAACATATCTTTAATTGGAACATGCCGAACCACCTATATTAAGGCGATTTGGGGGGATAGACCAGAAAACGCATTATATATGTCCGGTTTTACAGGGGAGGATATTGAGGAGGCAGTCAACAGATATTTCAACTATTACAAGATAATTGCAGATACTTCATCTATAACATTGGAACAATTCCAACACCCTCTTTACTTACAAATATTTTGTCAAACGAAAAATCCAGAGAGAAATACAGAAACAAGGGTCTATATCAATGAGCAATCAATGTTTAATATCTTAGACGCTTACCTTAATCAATGTGATACCTTAATTTCTGAGAAATTAGGGCTTCATCCAAGACGTAAGGACGTCTTAAAAAGGCTTAAAGAGTTGGGAAGATATCTATGGGATAATAATACGAGGTTTATACCTTTAGAGACTGCAACTGACATTCTTGATGGAGATCGTCTTGGTAATTGGAATAATTCACTTGAAAAGCACTTAACGGACGAAAATTTATTAATTTACCGGGATTGGAAAAGAGAACAAGACGAAGAGGTAATAAGTTTTACTTATGATTTATTAGGTGGTTATTTAATTGCCTCGTATTTATTACAAAGAAATAAGGATTCGTTACTTGAGTTTTTTAATGACCAATATACTATATCTTTGTTATTTGGTGAAGAATTTAACGCACGTCACCCTTTACATGAAGATATTAATCGGTGTTTAGCTGCTCTTTTACCAGTCTTTAGTGGAAAATATTTAATGGATTATAATCAAAATAAGGAGACGTTAAATGTAACCGTGCATTCCTGGTTTGAAATGTCCCCTGAATATGTAAATGAAAAAGCCTTAACATTCATAAAGGAACTTTTTTTAAAAGATAAGAGAAATCAAATACTTTTATTCAAGGATGCAGAAAAAACGATTAGACAAGTCCGACATCCGCTAAATATTCAATTTTGGTCAACACTTCTATTGGATTTAAGTATGCCTGACCGGGATGTTAGTTGGAGCGAACATATCCGAAGGCACCAAAAAGAAATCGAAAAGACGGTTGATGCACTTGAAAAAAAGTCAAAACAGGTTCAAGAAGGGGATAATGAAATAGATTATCTTACTATACTTGCAGAAAACGTTATGTGGGTCCTAACCGTTACTGTTCGCCCATTAAGGGATAAGGCAACGCGGGCCCTTTACTACTTTGGTAGGGTTTATCCGGAGGAATTATTTAGATTGCTAAAATATTCCTTTACTATTAATGATCCATATGTATCAGAGCGGTTACTGGCAGCTGTTTATGGTGTAACAATGGCTAGGCAATACGATTTTAGGGACAACAGTTTTAAAGAGACCTCCTTACCAATAATTGCTCAAACTCTTTACGAGCTGATGTTTAAAGATGGTGCTAAATACAGTACAACACACATATTAGCACGTGATTACGCGAAAAGAACGATTGATATTGCTTTAATTCACAACCCTAATCTTTTAAGCGAAGAGGAAAAAAATGATATACAGTCGCCCTTTCAAAAAAGCAGTGATCATTCATGGGGAGACATAGAAAAAGATGAACTATCTGATTATGGTAGTAATCCTATTAGGATGGATTTTGGTAACTACACAATAGGAAGATTAGTAAAAGACCGTTCTAATTACGATTATGAACACGATGATTATAAAAAAGTCCGAGCGCACATTTATTGGAGAATCAATGATTTAGGATATTCATCAAAACTCTTTAAAGAAATTGATGATGAAATAGAGAATAAAAACTATTCTTATGGAAGATCAGATGATGGGCGGAAAACAGATCGTTATGGTAAAAAATATTCTTGGATTGCTTTTTATGAAATGGCAGGTTATCGAAAAGACTTAGGTCTTCTTGATGATGAATGGTCCCCGTTTAGAATCTCAGACACGGATATAGATCCAAGCTTTCCAAAAGAAGTTACCAAGTTTAAACTTGTTACCAATGACTATTTATCTGATTATTTTCCTATAAAAGAATGGTTGTATTGTGAATGTTCACCGAATTTTGATGAATATTTTACTGTTAATGAAATCAATGGTGATAAAGGTCCGTGGGTTTTATTAGATGGGTACTTCTCTGATGAAAATGAAAGAAAAACAAGAAGTTGTTTTTTCTTTACGAGAGGAATCCTTGTTAAGTCCAAAGATTATAATAGAGTTTACCAATTATTAAAAAATCAAGATTTAGGTGGTCAATGGCTCCCAGAAGTCCCTGATGACCATTACGTATATGCTGGTGAAATTCCTTGGGCTGAAACATTTCCAGAAAATGATGAAATTGATCTTGAATTCATTACTTCAAGGTATCTTGAAAGTGTTAATTTGGAAAAAGATTTTCTAATGAAAAATGGAAAAGAATTATCTCAGGATGAAGTAAGCAAGGTTATTGATTTGTTAATTGAGGAAGGAGAATTAGATTGGTTCCAAACCTTTTTCTCCAATCCAAATGATTTTAGTAAGTTCGAATCATTCTTGGTAAAACATCAAATTTCTGTTGAAAAAAGGGATGTTAAGATTGAAAATGAGAAACAAACTATGGAGAAATACAAAGTCCTTTTGCCTGTAAGGGAAAATAGTTGGGAAGAGAATGGAAGCGAAGTTATTCCTGGTCGCAATGTTGTAATTCCCTCCAAACAGATTACAAGTACATTAGGTTTAGTTAACCAACCACAGACATTCGATTTATTTGAAAAGAACGGGGCAAAAGCATCGGTTACGGTAGAATTCGGTGAAATATATCGTAATCATCAACAATTTACTTTTATAAGAAAAGATTTACTTGACAAGTTTCTTGATGAAAAAGATTACAAACTTATATGGGGTTTGTGGGGTGAAAGAGAAATCTCTTATAAAAGTGAGTCTTTTAGAAATTATTTTCTTAAGCAGTATGGTGATGTAAGAAATAATTTCCAAGAAATTATATTATATTCTTGGATAAATGAGTGAATGATTAGGTATAAAAAAAGGTACATCGAATAACAACGTTATTAATTTTCCAATTGGCAAAAATTCTGAAAACATTTGCCATTAATATGAGGAATCGAAAAATAGTACCCCTTGGCCCCAAGGGGTTTATTTTTCATGTTTCCTTTTTAAAATTTGTTTGAAAAGGTATACCATTATAAACACTATTACACTACTTAATTTTTTAATGATTTTTTAGTTTCAAAAAGTCTAAAAAATATTTATAAACGTTTGTAAAATGTTATATACCTTTATAAACTATTTTGTTATGATGTAAGTATCTACAGAATAGCATCAAGGAGATACTTACATCATGAAAAATAAAATATTCGGTTATATTCGAGTAAGCAGCAAAGACCAAAATATTGATCGTCAACTTAACGAAATGCTTGAATTAGGAATAAATGAAAGGGACATATTTATAGATAAGGAAAGCGGGAAAAATTTTAATCGCCCTCAATACAAAACACTAAAACAGTGCTTACGTGAAGGTGACTTACTTTATTTAAAGTCGATTGACCGTTTTGGCCGAAATTCTAAAGAGATTAAAAAAGAATGGGAAATCATTACTTCCGAAATAAAGGCTGACATTAGAGTAATTGATATGCCATTGCTGGATACAACACAACATAAGGATACTTTGGGGACATTTGTTTCTGATTTAGTATTGCAGGTTCTTTCGTTCGTTGCTGAAAAAGAAAGAGAGGATATTAATAGGAGGCAACGAGAAGGAATTGAATCGGCCAAAGCAAAAGGCAAACATCTAGGCAGACCGAAAATAAGCCTAGAATCATTGAACGAGAAACAGAAAGCAATTTTAAAAACTAAATATGAATCATGGAAAAAGAACGAAATAACGGCAGTTGAATTTATGAATAAAATGGATTTAAAGAAAAATACATTTTATAAAATCATGAAGGAATATGAAACGAATAGGCACTAGCAATAGTGCCTTTTTTAATTTAAATCAAGAAAAAGTTTGTGAAAAAATGTACTTAAGCTAACGGAGCAGATTAGTTGTGCGAAATGTTTCTA